>JBEBBE010000012.1:0-63024 GCA_041158525.1 Bacteroidota bacterium
GTCTCAATTCCCAAAATGAGTTATTGTACAGATAACGCAGCAATGATTGCCATGGCTGGTTCGTTTTATCTAGCCGATGGTCAAACCGTAGACCAAGCCATAGTTGCAGATCCACGCCTGAAATGGTGAGTCAGCTCGGAAATTCGAGCCGTTTTTTTTTGTAATTTCGAGAATTCAAAGGTAATTATCCATGCGAGCTGCGCTTCTCACTCTTGTATTTTTCTCGTTTTTAAGCACTTGGGCTTTTGGGCAAGAGAAAATCCAATGGAGTTTTGATTACCTTGCTTATCCGTCTTCGATTCAAATCAGTGCAAAAATTGAAAATGGCTGGCACCTCTACGCCCTTGATTTAGATCCAAGTATTGGTCCGGTACCTACAGAAATTGTACTTGAAAAAAACAAACTCGTTAAGGAAATTCATCCTTTCGAAGCCACAACCACTGCCAAAAAATCCTATGAGGCCAATTTTGGCGCAGAGGTTTCCTACTACGAGCAAGAATTTCACGCAAACAACCGTATTTTCGTTAAAAAATCAACAACCGTCAAAGGTGAAATTACTTACATGCTCTGCGACGACAAACGTTGTTTGCCACCCAAAACCATCCCTTTTGAGATCAAGGTGACACCCTACAAATTAGAAAAACCAAACTAAAACCAATGAAAGCTTTCCTTCTTAGCCTCCTATTTTGCGGCCTTACCCTAAGCGCCAACGCCCAAGACCTCATGAATCAATTTATCAAATGGTCATGTTCGATAGAAAAAATTGACGAAAGCCATGCCAATTTGGTTTTCAATGCAAAGTTGGTACCTGAGTACCACATATTCTCTCTGAAGCACGACCCTATGGCAGCAGACGGTACAGGCATTGTCCCTGAATTCAAGTTTAAATCTGGTAAAAACTTCAAAACCATTGGTAAACCATTCGAAGTTGGCTCCCCTTTGGTTCAAAAAGATGAATTAGGAACTTCTCTCTACTTTGAAAATAAAGCAACCTTCAAACAAAAAATTGAAATCCTGAGCAACGACGCTTTCACCGCAAGTTGCAACCTTTTCTTTCAATTATGCAACCATGAGGGCTGTCTCCCTCCTTTTGACTACACCGCCAACTTCAAAGTAAGTGGTTTCAAAGCATCGGGCGCACCCGTTACTGCCATAGACACAGCAAGTCAAGAAAATACAGCTAACGCAGCTATTGAAAATGCTGATGAAACGAAAATGAAGCCAGCGCCAGCGCCAATTCAGCAAAAGGACAAGAAAAAAGATTCAAACCTCGTTATTTTTATTGCTGGTTTCTTAGCTGGGCTTGTTGCCCTCATTACGCCTTGTATGTTCCCAATGATTCCTATGACGGTAACCTTCTTTACGAAGCAATCTAAAACGCGTCGTGAAGGTATTTTTAAGGCCTTGGTTTATGGCTCTTCAATCGTCTTGATTTATGTGAGCTTTGGTCTCATCTTTACTGCAGCCATGGGGCCTTTAGGACTCAACGATTTATCAACCAACATCTGGATGAACCTCATTTTCTTCAGTATTTTCGTCTTGTTTGCCTTTTCATTCCTCGGCGCATTTGAAATTCAATTGCCAAACTCTTGGGTCAACAAAATGGATAAGCAAGCAGATCGCGGTGGTTATATCGGCATCTTTTTCATGGCCTTTACGCTTGGTTTGGTTTCTTTCTCATGTACAGGCCCAATCATCGGAACATTATTAGTTGAAGCCTCAACCTCTGGCTCCTATTTAACTCCAGCAATTGGCATGACCGGCTTCTCATTGGCACTTGCCATTCCGTTTACCATTTTTGCCATTTTCCCGGGCTGGCTCAATTCTTTGCCACAATCTGGCGGATGGTTAAACTCTGTAAAGGTGGTTTTAGGCTTAGCCGAATTAGCGCTTGCCTTGAAATTCTTATCTTCTGTAGACCTTGCCTACCACTGGGATTTACTCACCCGTGAGTGGTTTGTCGCCATTTGGTTCGTTTTGTTTTTCATTATGGGTATCTACCTACTCGGCAAGCTCCGTTTCTCCCATGATTCACCATTAGAAAAACTGAGCGTACCGCGTTTTATGTTTGCACTCATAGCCTTGACCTTCTCTGTGTATTTATTTACAGGAATGTTCGGCGCTCCGCTTACCTTGATTGACGGCATTGCCCCTCCAAGAACGCACTCAGAAGACAATTTCCGCTGGGTCAACGGCGGCCTTGAAACAGGCTTAGCAAACGATTCAATTTCAGCACAGTTCGCGGCAGACATGCATCCTGTCGGAGATGGTTCAATTTTGGTTTTCCATGATCTTGACAAAGGAACGGAATACGCCAAAAAGAAAAACCTGCCTATTCTACTTGACTTTACAGGCTATGCTTGCCAAAATTGCCGCAAGACTGAATCTACCGTCTGGACCAACGACGAAATTCGTCCGTTGTTGCAAAAGCAGTTTGTCATTGTTTCTTTGTACGTTGATGACCGCACACCACTGCCTGCAAACGAAGTGCGTGTTTCCAAATTAAGCGGGACCATCAAAACTGTCGGTAACAAATGGGCTGACCTCGAAATGCAAAAATACGGTAGCTTCCAACAGCCATTGTATGTTGTCATTGACCACGAAGGCAAGGACCTCACCGAGGCCATCGGCTACACGCCAGACATCAAAACTTACAAGAAATTCTTAGAAAGCGGCATGACGCGCTTTAAGAAGTAAATGATTGTCTGCATTGCCGAAAAGCCAAGTGTTGCCCGTGATTTAGCGGAGATTTTAGGTGCTAAGAACCGTAAGGATGGCTACCTAGAAGGCAATGGTTATGCCGTTACTTGGGTATATGGGCATTTGTGCTCACTCAAAGATCCTGAAGATTACAATCCTAACTGGAAATACTGGAAACTCGAAGACTTGCCTATCATCCCGGCTCAGTTTGGCATTAAATTGCGTGGTGACGATGGCGCTAGAAAACAGTTTCATGTTATAGAACGCTTAATTGCTCAGGCTACAGAGGTGATTAACTGCGGTGATGCCGGACAAGAAGGAGAACTCATTCAGCGTTGGGTTTTACTCAAAGCAAAATGTAAGGTACCCGTGAAACGCCTCTGGATCTCTTCACTCACCGAAGAAGCCATCAGAGAAGGTTTCCAAAAATTAAAACCTGGCAGCGATTTCGACAGACTTTTTGCTGCTGGAAATGCCCGCGCAGTTGGCGATTGGGTTCTGGGCATTAATGGCACCCGACTTTTCACTAGAAAATATGGCCGGGACAAACAAACCCTTTCTGTAGGGCGCGTTCAAACACCTACCTTGGCGCTCATAGTACAGCGTCAGAAAGAAATTGAAGCCTTCAAAAGTGAAACATTCTACGAACTCAAGACCATTTACCGTGAAACCGAGTTCAATTGCCAAATAGAGCGCCTCAAAACCAAAGACAAGGCAGAAAAAGGCTTAGCCTACCTCAAAGACAAGCCTTTTGAAATCAGTAGTTTCGAACAAAAAGACGCTAAAGAAGGCAACCCAAGGCTTTATGACCTCACTTCGCTACAAGTAGATGGCAATCGTTATTACGGCTACTCTGCAGAGGAAACTTTAAATAAGGTCCAAAGTCTTTACGAGAAAAAACTAGTGACCTACCCAAGGGTAGATACCACCTACCTCTCCGAGGATTTACACCCAAAAATTCCAGGTATTATTTCAGGCCTCCGTGACTACAAACGCTTTACTGCAGCACTAGAAGGCAAGCCCATCAAGAAAACCAAGCAGATTTTTGACGACAAAAAAATCACAGATCACCACGCTATTATCCCGACTGGCGTAGCACCATCTGGCATCAGCCCTGATGAGCAGCGGGTATATGACCTTATTGTTAGGCGCTTCATTGCTGCTTTTTATCCAGAATGTAAGGTTTCAAACACGACCGTTCTAGGCAAAGTGGATACACTTGAATTCAAGGCCACGGGCAAGCAAGTAATTGACAAGGGCTGGCGTGTTGTTTACGAAGATTTGAAGGCGCAGCAAAGCAACCCTGAAGATAAAATCTTACCGCATTTTACAAAAGGTGAAACTGGCCCACACGAACCATTTATTCATGAAGGTAAAACGAGTGCACCTAAACCCTACACAGAAGCAACGCTACTCAGGGCCATGGAAACCGCAGGAAAACTCGTAGACAACGAAGAGATGCGCGAAGTCATGAAAGAAAATGGCATCGGGCGGCCATCTACACGCGCTAGCATCATTGAAACCCTATTCAAGCGCCAATACATCGAAAAGAAAAAGAAAAATCTGTTTGCGACCCCAACAGGCGTGGCACTCATCGACAAAATTTCTTTTGATTTATTAAAAAGCCCAGAACTGACAGGGCAATGGGAACACAAACTCAGGATGATTGAACGCGGCACCTATGAGGCACAAACATTCAAAGAAGAGTTATTTGTGATGGTCCGTGAACTCACCGACCAAGTGATTTTCAATAACTAACGCATTACATGCGCTGAGGCGCCTCTATGCCCAACATATTTAAACCATGTGCAATGGTTTGTTGTACAAGTGCACTTAGGCCAAGACGCATTTGCTTCAGTTGGGCATCTGGCTCAATAATAATTTTTACACTTTGATAGAATGTATTGTAGAGCTTCACCAATTCGTAAATATAATTGGCAACAACAGCAGGTGAATATTGCTTAGCGGCTTCTTCTACAATAGTTGGGAATTGCGCCAAATGCTTAATAATTTCTTGCTCCTCAGGCTTCAATTCAAGATCTGTACTGAGCGCCGTAGCTTTGTAGTCAGCCTTTTGTAAAAGTGTCGCAATACGTGCATGGGCGTATTGTATAAAAGGCCCTGTATTTCCGGTAAGGTCAATAGACTCAGCAGGGTCAAACAACATGCGTTTTTTAGGGTCAACCTTGAGCAAATAGTACTTCAAACCGCCCAAACCAATTTGACTATACAATTGGTTGCGTTCTTCATCATCGAGCCCTTCCAAATGACCGCGTTCTTGGGTCATTTCTTTGGCGGTAAGCGTTACTTCGTCAATTAAATCATCGGCATCTACAACTGTACCCTCTCTTGATTTCATTTTCCCGCTAGGTAAATCTACCATACCGTAACTCAGGTGAAAACAGTTGTCTGCCCAAGTATAGCCGAGTTTTTTTAGAATTAAGAACAAGACTTTAAAATGGTAATCTTGCTCATTTCCAACTGTATAGACCATGCCGTGTAAATCCGGATAATCGGCAAAACGGTCAATGGCCGTACCGATGTCTTGCGTCATGTAAACCGCTGTGCCGTCTGAGCGCAACACGAGTTTTTCATCGAGGCCGTCTGCACTGAGGTCAATCCAGACTGAACCATCTGGCTTCTGATAAAAGACACCAGCTGCTAATCCTTGCATGACTTGATCTTTGCCTAAAAGAAAGGTATCAGATTCATAATACAATTTGTCAAAACTGACACCCATTTTGGCATACGTTTGGTCAAAACCAGCATAAACCCAACCATTCATGGTGGTCCAGAGTAAATAAACCTGAGGATCACGCGCCTCCCACTTCACCAACATTTCTTTGGCTTCTTTGAGAATTTCAGTCTGATTTTTGGCGAGTTCTTTGATTTTATCGTCAAGGGCCGCACAGGCCTTTTCATCCTTGCCAGCTTTTGCCGCTTCAAAGTTTAATACCGCTTCTTGAATTGTTGTAGGCGTATCGGAAAAATCTTTTTCAGCCCATTTAGCCATCAATTCTTTGGCTTCGGATTGCATGGCTTTATCAAAGGCAACGTAATATTTACCCACCAACTTATCGCCTTTCATGCCCGTGTTTGCTGGTGTTTCGCGTTCTCCCTTTTCATTTAATGGAGAAAACTTTTCCCAGGCCAACATGGATTTACAAATATGAATACCGCGGTCATTGATTACTTGGGTACGCACCACTTTGTGGCCATTCGCTTTTAAAATTTCTGCAACCGAAAAGCCCAAAAAGTTATTGCGGAGATGACCAAGGTGCAAAGGCTTGTTGGTATTCGGTGAAGAATACTCCACCATTACAGTAGGTTTTGAATTGGGTGCTTGCAAACCAAATTGCGGATTTTCCTGCATTTGATTCAGCGCATTGACCCAATAGCTTTTTTGAAGCACAATATTTAAAAACCCGTTGATGACAATACAATGCGAAACTCCGGCAATATTTTGTTCAATCCAGGTTTTGAGTTTTTCACCAGCCTCCTGCGGAGAACAGCGCAATATTTTTACAAATGGAAAAACCACCAAAGTGAGGTCCCCTTCTACATCCTTGCGCGTCAGCTGGAACTGAATGAGCGATTCTGAAATGCTCGTCCCGAAAAGTTCAGGAGCGGCTTCGATTAAGGCTTTGCAGATGAGTTGTTCCATGTATTATTGAAGGTGGCTTAAAATATTCTCAATTAAATTCAAGGCTTGTTCGGCCATTTTGTTTTTTTCGTCATCGAGGCAAGGGTTCACCTCGACAATTTCCAATGCACATAACCTTGGGTCTTGCGCAAAATAAGCTAACATCGTAGCGGCTTCCTGAAAACTAATGCCATTAGCAACAGGTGTTCCGGTTCCGTACGATGTTTCAATCGGATCAATGCTGTCTACATCAAAAGAAACGTACAGTAAATCGCAGGCTGCAAGCTTATTTTTGATTTCTTCAAGACAAACAGCTAAACTCTTTTCTCTGATTTCAGCAACGCTGTAATTGCGTAGCTTCAAAGTTGCCATCACGTGGTCTTCTTCTACTTCCGTATCACGCACACCAATATAAACTAAGTCTTGAGCTGCAAAAGCATGAGACTTTAATGCGTCCCAATGTTTTTGTGTTTCAGTATCCAATTGGTTTTTAGCGATATCCTGATGATCTAGGCCTAAAGCAGCAGCGATAGGCATACCGTGCATATTACCCGATGGCGTGGTATAAGGCGAATGAATATCGGCATGCGCATCAATCCAAATGACGCCAATGCGTTTTTCAGGATGTGCATTTTTTAATGCCGCTAGGGTGCCCGCAGCTGAACTGTGATCACCGGCAATAATAAGCGGAAAAGCACCAGCAGCAATGGTAGAAGATATATTCGAATTTAATGAATCAAAGACTTTTTGCAAGCCGTCAATATTTTTAGCAAACGGAAACGGACTTGTATGGTCGAGCAAATCATTTTGCTCAGTGATGACTTTGATGGGATGTTGTGCAAAAAGTTGACTTCCTTTCTTACGGGCAGCTGCTCTGATTGCTTCTGGACCAAGAGATGCACCGCGTGTACCAGCACCAATCTCTGACGGATTAAAAATAAAGTGTATTGCTTTTGGCATAAAGGACCCTTTAGGGGCTAGGGCAAAGATAAGATGAAAATCGGCAAAAAGAGAGTTGATTTTGGGCTTGGGTTCAAACAATTATTAGCTTTGTTTATGCGCAGCACCATTTTTTTGGCCATTTTTTGCGGGCTTTCCATTTTTAGCAAAGCCCAAAAACCCTTTGTAGGTAGCCTTGAGTATAATATCTCAGCGGTTGATTACGTTATGAAAGATACCATTGATGGTAAACTTTTTATTTATGCCCGCGATTCGATTGTCAGGATCAATTATCTGTTTGCAGATGGCAAAAGCCAAGAGACCATTCATCATCTGGAAAAAAGAAAACTGCTTTCTCTCATTGAAATTAACGGTCAGTTCATGGCTATCCAAATTAGAGATACAACTCGTAATGAACAAATGTGCGTCATTCACAAAAATTTAAATTGGGAGCGCATAGCAGGTTTGCGTTGTAGGGAAGCAAATGCAGAATTTAAAATGGGGAATTTTCCACTCTTTTATTATAAAAATATTCCGGCGCGCTACTTTGTAGGTTTTAATTCAGCCCCAGGACTTCCAGTAAAAGGGAAAATCCCGACTGAAAACGGCTATATGGCTTTTGAATTGCAAAAGATAGATGAGCGCACCCCTCCTCAAAGCCTTTTTATACCCGATAAAAAATACAAGGTGATGAGTCTTGATGCATTTCTACAATGGTCTAACGGACAATAACTTAAGCTTGTTAAAATCGAACTAACACCTGAGTGTTTATAGGTTTATCGTTTTTCGGCATTTGATGTGCCTGTTTGGCGTATTTTCGTTTGATTAGACGCAAAAGCATCATGGAAGACAACGAATACATCCCAAAATCAAGCGCAAATTCTTTTCAAGCAAAGGAAGAACCCAATGCACCCAAGGCAAAAAAGGTGGCTGCAAATCCTAGCAAACCACAGGCAGAAAAGAAGACGCGCAACGTAGAGGCGCTTAAAAATCGCTTTGATTTAACCAAGGTTAAGTTGGTATTAGGCGCTACCCTTTCACTGCTTAGTATTTACCTTTTACTTGCTTGCGTTTCTTACCTATTTACTTGGAAGCAAGACCAAGACCACTTACTGAACCAAGATTTTCTAGGGTATATTTTTAACAAAGATGTTCCTGCGGCAGAAAATTGGCTAGGTAAATTCGGAGCCTGGAGTTCGCATCTTTTGATTTACGACGGCTTCGGAATTGGCGCATTTGGCCTTGTTTTTATCATGTTTTTAATCGGAGTTCGGGTTTTATTCAATACCGCACTACTCCCACTTCAAAGAGCTACAACTATCACCATTGCTTATTTAATTTGGGCCTCTATTTTTCTTGGTTTCTTTAGCCCTCAAGTAAGTTATGCGGGCGGAACGTTCGGGTTTTACATCAATGAGTGGCTGCAACTTACCTTAGGTAATTTTGGTGCACTCACCTTACACCTGGTTTCATTTTTTGTCATGACCACTTTGTTGTTTAATCCTAATTATCGCGCGCTTTTTGACCGCTTGTTTGGGAATCATCCGGAAGAACAACAAGCCCAAGAGTTCAACGATAGTGCTGCACCTTACGACGATCTTTATGTGGTCAACACAATCAGAGAAGATCAGATCAAAGCCGACGACGTTTCTCAGACCGTGCATTTTGACGACGACGATGTTTTTGAAGAAGAAAGCGAATTAATTGTGAGCATCAAAGAAGAGGAGCCGGCAGTAAAAGCACCTATGGAAGACGATGCCGAAAATGAATTCAGCCTAGAAACCCATGATGATTCTTTCGAGATAGAACTTGGTGAGGATCCTGTAATTGAAGCAGTGGCCCCAGCAATGGCTGCAGCGAGTGCGCCAAGCCTCAGTTTAAGCGAGGAAGAAAATATCGCCAAAAACTTAGTGCGTGAATATGGCGAATACGACCCAACTAAAGATTTAGATGGTTATTTGTTGCCGCCGCTTGATCTCATGAAAGACTATGCCACAACTGGCGTTTCTGTGAGTAAAGAAGAACTTGAAACCAACAAAGACCGCATTGTTGAAACACTCTCACACTACAAAATTGACATCGCAAAAATCAAGGCGACGGTTGGCCCGACCGTAACGCTTTATGAAATTGTCCCTGCGCCAGGTGTGCGTATCTCAAAAATTAAAAACCTTGAGGACGACATCGCTCTTAGCTTGTCGGCACTTGGCATTCGCATCATAGCTCCAATTCCAGGGAAGGGAACAATTGGTATTGAAGTGCCGAACTCGAATCCGGAGATGGTTTCTATGCGCTCTTTGATTGCTTCCGACAAGTTCCAGAATTTTGATGGAGAATTGCCAATTGTCATGGGAAAAACCATTACCAATGAAACCTATGTGTTTGACCTGACAAAAATGCCTCACTTATTGGTGGCGGGTGCAACAGGGCAAGGAAAATCAGTTGGTCTGAATGCGATCTTGATTTCCATTCTTTATAAAAAGCACCCTGCCCAAGTAAAATTTGTACTGGTCGACCCGAAAAAAGTAGAACTCACACTTTACAACAAAATCGAGCGCCATTTCTTAGCCAAATTACCAGGTGAAGAAGATGCAATTATTACAGATACCTCAAAGGTGGTCAATACCCTCAATTCACTTTGTATTGAAATGGATGAGCGCTATGAATTACTTAAAAATGCAGGCGTCAGAACCATTAAAGAATACAATGCTAAGTTTATTGGCCGAAGGTTGAATCCGGAAAAAGGGCACCGCTACCTTCCTTATATTGTGGTGCTCATTGACGAGTTCGCAGACCTCATCATGACCGCTGGTAAAGAAGTGGAACACCCTATTGCCAGAATTGCACAGTTAGCCCGTGCCATTGGTATCCATTTAATTGTAGCCACACAAAGACCTTCCGTGAATGTCATTACCGGGATGATCAAAGCCAACTTCCCTGCACGCATTGCATTCAGAGTACTTTCTAAAATTGACTCCAGAACCATCCTAGACGCTTCCGGTGCTGATCAGTTAATTGGGCGCGGAGACATGCTCATTTCGACTGGCTCAGATATGAAGCGCTTACAGTGTGGTTTTGTAGACACGCCAGAGGTGGAAGAAATCTGCAGCTTCATTGGTTCGCAACGCGCTTATCCAGAGGCTTTAATTTTACCTGAATATGTGCCAGAAGGCTCAGAAGGTGGTGGCGACTTCGACATGAACGAAATCGACCCAATGTTCGTTGACTCAGCACGCATTGTGGTGATCAACCAGCAAGGTTCAGCGAGTTTATTGCAACGCAAGCTCAAACTTGGCTACAACAGAGCTGGTCGTATTGTTGACCAACTTGAAGGCATGAATATCATCGGGCCTTTTCAAGGAAGCAAAGCACGCGAAGTCTTATTCTCGGACATCGAGAGTCTTGACGAATTCTTGAAAGTAAAAGGGCTTATTTAACCCGATTTAAGCCAAGCGCTTTCAGTAAAATCTTAGGTAAATGCTTCAGGGCTTTGCCTTGCTTCAGATGGATGTACCAGCCCCATTTTTTCATGACCGGTACTTTGTGGGTTTCGACAAATTCAATCCAGTAACCATCCGGATCTTCAATGTAAGAGAAACGACCAGCGGCTTCACCCATATCAAATGAATTGGCTGAATCTACGGTAAAAGGTGCGCCGAAGTTTTCACAGCGTGTTTTGAGTGCATCCATTCCTTGTACGTCAAAGCACAAATGAATAAAGCCCCAATCTCCCCAGAAACGATTTTCAAAGATAGCTCTGGCCACATTTGGCGTCTGAAGCTCAATGAGTTCTATTTCTGTAATTCCAAGTAGGTCTGCAAAATATCCTTGACGAACTTTAGGATGCGTCAGTAGAACACGTCGGAAAGCCTCAGTTCCTCGCGGCATAAATGCATATTCAGCATGTTGGCCCTCAACATCATAAACACGCTGATTATAAGCCAATAAATCTTGGTAAAAAGGCAAGCTTTTTTTCATGTTCGAAACGCCTATGACAGCACCTGCAACACCGCCACACTTTGAAGGATGTTTACTCGCTGAAAACCAAGAAGCTCCTTCGACAATTTGAAAATAATTTCCGTTAGGATCTTGAACATAACAGGTCGGGCGCCCGGCAGGATCCGTGCTGAGAGGGCTCACATTGGCACCCATATTGCTCAGGTGCTTTTGGGTGTGTGCGACATCAGCTGATTTGATTTTACAGATGTAAACCCCGTAATCACCTAATTGCACCTCAAAGTTGGCTTTCTCCGTATTTCTTGAGGTAAATTGCCAAATTTCAAAACCCCCACCACCGGCCATATTTAAGGCAAGTGTTGCAGTACGATGATGAACGACCTCACCCGTGTAACGCGTCATGAGCGGTGCAGGAGCGGCTTCTTCAAATATTTTAACGTCGAGGCCAAAGGCTTTGCGGTACCAAGACCAAATTTCAGGGACATTTGGCACGCCGATGCCCATTTGTTGTATGCCGTTGAGGTGATAAGATTGTTTCATAATATTAGCGTATTGCGCGTTCGTTAAATAAGATATAACCAAACCCTAGCTGAAATTGAAGGGGTTGTGCATATTTGGGTAAATAGTTGAGTGTTGCCCTCACTGGGCCAATTGGAGAATGATAAATAAAGGATGTGGAGGCCAAGACCGTTCTTCCCTTGAGCGGTTTGGCGTAAGAGAAAGTGCCATCTTGATTTTGTTGCAATTGAATAATCGGTAAAAAGCCATAGACATCTAGCCTGAAGTCAATATGCTTGAAGGGGCTGAAAATAAATTGTGTCCCCGCACAAACATACTGAGTAGAGCGATAAGGCGCAATGAAATAGGTCTCGAGGTCGGGTAAGACATTTAAGCCAGGAAGCGCTAACATGCTTGCGGTGTAGTTCGCAAACAAGGATTGGCTATTGAGTACGGACTTCAAATGAAAGCCTACACTTAGCATTCTTTTCTTCTCAAAAGGAAAACTCAAGAGTTCCATTTGCAAACTCAACCATTGATGTGCTTTTTGCACGGTATCGTTGTTCAAGGAGGTAGAACCAGGAAAAGTCTGTTCGTCTCCTAAAATATATTTGGCTTTGATCGAAATAAGCGTTCCGTCACTTGCAAACTGTTTGCGATTGAGTGTGTTTCTAGAATATTCTAAAGAAAAGGATTCTCCGTAAAAAGTGGTGTAATCAGCGGTATCTTCTTTGGTAAAGGCTGTCGTTTGATAATATTGGTCGTCGAGGTAAAAATAACGCGCGTTGGCCGTTAATTTACTGTGTGAGCCTAAAGGTAATTTAACCTGAACCCCACCATAACTTTCATTTTGAATCAGATAAGAAGGCTGGACATCCTCAAAGAAAGTTGCAAAACTTCGAAAGTAATCCCAACGATTCAAGGTGAAATATGCTGAAAATGAAAAAGGCAACCTTCCCGGGAAATTGAGTTCGTATTGTGCTTTCCCCGAACCGTAGAATTTGCCAAAATACGAATTCGCTGAAAAAGTCTGCCCTACCCTTCCTAACCTGCGATAAGCCAAAGATAAGTAGCCCGTGTTAATCGCTCTTGATGAATACATCCCACCGAAGTCGACCCGAAAGGCATTGGATTTATTCACCTTTAAACGCAGTGTCAAGGTCTCGTTTTTTTGCTTTGAAAAAGTGGGATAAACAAATCCTAAATAAGGAGCAGCTAAAGTTCTGTAGTAGCGTTTCTCGAGTAAGCTACTATCTAAAATATTTTTTTGCTGTTTAGGCAAGATGGAATTTCTTACAAAACGCAGGTCTTGTTTCTTATCCGAATAGGCCTGAACCGAACTCACATCAATTGGCAGTAATGTAGCCTTGAAAGCGCTTCTTTTTTCATTTAAAGTAGTGGAATCTTGTTCAAATTCGACTAGGGTCTGAATGGCACCCATTTGCGAGATCGTAGCCTGGTATCCATCAGCTATAGCTTGCTTCACCGCTTCAAAATCAAAGGTTCCAACTTTTGTATTCGGTTCAATAATTAAGCCCTCAACGCAAGGTAAATTATAATTAGTGGGCGTGGTCATCATACTCGTGAGTAAGCCTATGAAATCACGCTCGGAAACGGGTGGTAGATTTTTAGACACATTGCTACCAATAATAATATCCGGATGGAAATCACGGTACAGCACATCGATGGGAAAATTATTATACAAACCGCCATCAAAATATAGTACATTTTCAATACGAATCGGGTTTAAATACAGGGGAAAGGTCATGGAGGCCCTCACTGCCTGATTGAGTTTGCCTTTAGAAAACGTAACACTTTCTTTGGTCTCAACTGCAGAGGCTACACAACGATACGGAATTAGTAAACGATTGAAGTCTTCCCCGACGCTGGCACTAGCCCTACCAAATATTTTGAGCATTTCGAAGTCAAAATAAGTGGGGTCAACAAAAGACAATGGCAAAGATTTACTCAAGACACTATCTTGAGATAAGGTAAAGTTAAACATCGAAGCCTGTTGGTCTTCTTGGTAGAAAAAATACTGTTTGCTGAGTTCTTTTTGTCCTTTTGCCATCAGCTGAAAAGCATCTGACAACACATAAGCCTCGATTTCAGCGGGCGAATAGCCACAGGCATACATGGCGCCAACCAACGCGCCTGCAGAAGTGCCCACAATGTAATCAATTGGAATATGATTTTCTTCTAGTGCTTTGAGTACACCCACATGTGCCACACCTGAGGCTCCTCCTCCACTCAAGACCACTCCAACACGTGGTCGCCCTTGAGCCAATAATATTTGGCTGAAAAAAAGGAGGACAAAGCAGGTGCTGATCTTTAACAAATTCGTTCTTTTGTACAAATTTAACGAATCCCAAAAGAATGCATTCAAAAGACACAGCCAAAAAAGAACAGTTGCTTATTACACTTAAGTGTTTCTTCGGCTTTGAAGAAGTGCTTGCTGACGAACTCAGAGAACTTGGTTACAATGACCCTGAAATTTTAAACAGAGCGGTTCGCATCAGTGGCACTTGGCAAGATGTGTACCGACTGAATCTATATATTCGTTGCGCGATTGCGGTATTGGTCGAAATTGAAAGATTTTATATTCAATCAGAAGAAGACCTATACAAACGTGCACTCAAAGTTAAATGGACCGAACTATTTGATGTCAACAAAACATTCGCTATCAAAGGTGCCATCTTCTCGACTATTTTCAAGAATACCCACTACCCTTTTCTATTAGTCAAGGATGCGATCGTGGATCAGTTCAAGGCCAAGCAAGACGAGCGCCCGAATATCGATATCAAAAAACCAAGTATTCTTTTTGACCTTTATATCAAAGATCGGGAGGTCACTATATCTGTCAATACAAGTGGTCTACCCCTCTTTCAACGCGGTTACCGCACAGCTGTTGGCCCAGCTCCACTCAATGAAGTTGTTGCAGCCAGTTTGATCAGGCTTTCGGGCTGGGATCGCAAACAAACTTTTGTGGACCCGTTTTGTGGATCCGGAACGCTTCTTATTGAAGCCGCTTTATTAGCCACGGGCATCCCAAGCAATATTGAAAGACAACACTACGCATTTAAAAACCTTAAAAACTTCGATGCCGAACTTTGGCAAGAAATCTTCGAAAACGCACCAAGAATTGTAAGAGAATTACCTTGTAAAATAATAGGTGGTGATTTATCAGATGAAATGGTCTTGAAAGCTCGCCGCAACCTCAGAGGTTTTTCTTTTGGTCGTTTTATAGAAGTGCAATCTTGTTCTTTTGAAAAAATCAAGGTGGAGGCTCCGGTGTTTATATTAACCAACCCACCTTATGACCAACGATTGGAAGCAGATGTAGATGCACTCTATGAAGGGATTGGAAATTGGCTCAAACACGACCTTACTGAATCAAAGGCCTGGATCATCAGTGCGAGTGAAGAAGGTCTGAAAAGTGTCGGACTCAAACCGAGTAAAAAATACAAAGTATTTAATGGTGACCTCGAATGCGGATTCAGAAGCTATGAAACTTACAAAGGATCCAAAAGAAATGGTGCTGAAGATTTAGAAATAGCTGAACCAGAAGCATAAATTAGCAATCTAGTCTCAGAGGATTAGAAACTTATAAAAGTAACTTTTGAGAACAAAAAAAGGGGCGGTAAAACCGCCCTTTTTTATTTGCTTATTTAAGCTTATCGTTGTTCAATCGGAACATAGTTGCGATTGGTATGACCAGTATAAATCTGACGCGGACGACCAATTGGCTCTTTGTTTTCAGTCATTTCTTTCCATTGTGCAATCCAACCTGGAAGACGACCAATGGCAAACATTACAGTAAACATTTCGGTTGGAATGCCGAGCGCTTTGTAAATGATACCAGAATAGAAGTCTACGTTTGGATAGAGGTTGCGTGCTTTGAAGTATTCGTCTTCTAGCGCCACTTTTTCTAATTTTTTGGCGATATCAAGTAATGGGTCATTGACACCTAATTTTTCTAGGACGTCATCACAGGCCTTCTTGATGATTTTGGCACGTGGATCAAAGTTTTTGTAAACGCGGTGTCCGAAGCCCATGAGTCTGAATGGATCTTCTTTGTCTTTGGCTTTTGCTACCCATTTGTCGACGTTTCCGCCATCAGCATGTATGCGCTCTAGCATTTCGATTACTTCTTGGTTGGCACCACCATGAAGCGGACCCCAAAGCGCTGAAATACCTGCAGAAACCGAAGAGTAAAGGTTGGCTTGTGATGAACCAACGATTCTTACCGTAGAGGTAGAACAGTTTTGCTCGTGATCTGCGTGAAGGATGAGTAATTTATTTAAAGCATCAATGACGACAGGATCGACGTGGTAATCTTGAGTCGGCATCGCAAACATCATGTACATGAAATTTTTGCAATAATCGTATTCGTTGCGTGGATACATGAACGGATGACGAATCAGGTTTTTGTAAGACCATGCTGCCAAGGTTGGCAATTTTGCCAAAATGCGGTGAATGGTCAAGTTCTTAGCCTCAGGGCTGCGATTTGGGTCTAGTGATTCTGGATAGAATGTAGCCAATGAAGCTACCATTGAAGAAAGAACTCCCATTGGATGTGCTTTCGATGGATAAGCCTCAAAGAATTGCTTCATGTCTTCGTGGACAAGCGTGTGCTTACAAATGCTATCTTGGAAAGCATCGAGCTCTTTTTGATTAGGTAAGTTGCCATAAATGAGCAAGTAAGCAACCTCGACAAAACTTGCTTTTTCAGCCAATTGTTCGATGGAATAACCACGGTAATGAAGAATTCCCTCTTCACCGTCTAAATAAGTGATGGCACTTTTCGTGGCACCTGTGTTTTTATAACCGGTGTCCAGGGTAATATAACCTGTGAGGTCACGGAGTTTGGAGATGTCAATTGCTTTTTCATTTTCAGAACCTACGATCACTGGAAGTTCGTATACGTTGCCGTCTAGCTCTATTTTGGCTGTTTCACTCATTGGATGGATGTATATGCGTTTGATAATTGCGTGCCTAAATTACAAAAGAATGTGCAATTGTAGTCAAGAGTGCTTACAAAAAACACATATAATTTTATAATGTTTAAAGTTCGTCTTCGATATAGTCAAAAATCATGTTAAAAAGGTGGTTGCGCGTATTCCCGCCATAAATTCCATGATTTTTGTTTGGATAGATAAATAAGTCAAATTGTTTGTTGGCTTTAACCAATGCCGAAATCATCTCCATGCTATTCTGATAATGCACATTATCGTCAGCTGATCCATGGATTAAAAAATACTTTCCTTGCAAGTCTTTGACAAAATTGATCGGAGAATTTTCGTCATAACCTTTTGCATTTTCTTGTGGTGTTCTCAGAAAACGCTCTGTATAAATGTTATCGTAATAACGCCAATTAGTCACTGGCGCAACAGCAATACCTACTTTAAATAGACCGTTACCTTTGGTCATGGCAAGCGACGACATAAAACCACCATAACTCCAACCCATGATGCCCAAACGCTTTGAATCAACATCTGGGCGCTCTGCAAAAACCTTTGTTGCAGCAAGTACATCTTCAATTTCAAGCTTACCCAATTGTAAATAGGTAGATTTCTTAAATGCTGCACCTCTAAATTGCGTTCCTCTTGGATCGATGCTCAAAACCATATAGCCGTTCTGGGCCAATAATTGATGAAAAAAGTAATCGTTACCATCCCAAGCATCAAGCACTTCATTGTGCCCTGGCCCGCCATAAACATTGACAAACACAGGGTACTTGTTATTAGGATTATAATTCTGTGGTAATATGAGAGATGCATTTAGCTCCACTTCTCCGGTTTGAATCTTGAGAAACGTTCTTGGATTGAGCTTTTCATTTTTCATCTTTGCCGACAAAGCAGCGTTGTCCTCTAAAACACGTATTTGCTGCCCATTTGCAGCTCGCAATACACTAACCGGAGGCGTATTAGCAGTAGAATAGGTGTGGATGAAATACTTCATGCCATTTAAAAATTCGGCATTGTGATAGCCAAGTTCTGGCGTAAGATTCATTTTATTAGTACCATCTAGTTTGACGGAATAAATCGATTTATAGATTGCTCCTTGTTCTGCACTTGCAAAATAAACTGTTTGAGATGCTTGATCCATGCCTAAAAATGCAATAACATCCCAAGAGCCACTCGTAATTGCACGTGTTTTCCCATCAAAACCAATCTGATAAATATGATTGTACCCAGATTGCTCACTGCAGCGCAGGAAGGATTGACCATCATTGAGAATCATCAAGTTATCATCAACCTCAACATAGGTATCGGACTTTTCTTGGTAGATGTTTTTCTTTACTAACTGCTTTCCACTACAATCTAAGAGCCAGTAATTGAGTTCATTTTGATGTCTATTCATGGTTTGAACCACTAACTGATTGGCCGTCTTTGACCAGTTCAGTCTTGGAATGTACTCGTATTCACCTAAACCTATTTGCTGGATTTTCCCACTGGAAACTTGCAATAAATTCAAAGTTACTTTTGAGTTTTGCTCCCCGGCTTTTGGGTATTTGTAAGTATATTGTTCAGGATACAATTCACCATACATTGCCATTTGAAATTGAGGCACTTCGCGTTCATCAAATTTGAGAAAAGCCAAATACTGACCATCAGGCGACCAGCCGTAGGCCTTTGTGATTGCAAACTCCTCTTCGTAAACCCAATCTGTGGTTCCGTTAATGATTTTGTTACGCTTGCCGTCCTGGGTCATTTTTCGAACCTTCCCAGTGTTGAGGTCTTTTATGAAAATATCATTGCCATGAATGTAGGATACTTTTGTGCCGTCAGGGCTATACTCCACTAAAGTTTGTGGCGTATGCACTTCGTCTAGGGCCTCTAATTTTTGAGATTTGATGTCATATAAAAAGTAGAACGCTTCAAAACTTCTGCGGTAAATTCCTTTTGTGGCTGTCCAGATCAAGATTTTTTCTTCATTGGCATTGAAATTAAATCCTTCAACTGCAATTGGAAGGCTATTCCAGACCAATTTTTCTTTTGGAACAAGTACTTTTTGTTTTTCAAGAGTTTGGGCATTTATTGAATTGGAAACAATTGAACCCTCTGCACTAACTGAAACATAGTGTTCACCATCATTCATAGCCTGGATGCTACCTGTTCCTTTTGCTGAGAATTCGTAATTCTTCCAAATACGCTCTACACTTAAATTTTGGGCAAAAAATAATGGAGTAACTGAGCAATAAAGTAAAAAAAGTAATAGTGCGTTTTTCATATTCAAATATTATGGCTCTAAGATACACAGATTGTACTCAAGCTGAAAAACTGACTTAACTTTTTAATAAAAGAGAATTCATTTTTAAATTTTTCTGATTTCGATAAAATACTTAAATTTGTTACGGACTTTTTATGATCTCCTTGACGCACTTTTGTTTGCCGAAACCATATAAAGTTGATTCACATCAAAAAGCTGAATGTCAGTTGATTAATTTCAAAACACTCATGAAGCAAGCATTACTTATTATTAGCGCGTTTATTTCTCTAACCGCTTTCACACAAAACACCTGTAACGAATTATTCATTTCTGAATACGTTGAAGGTTGGTCAAATAACAAGGCCTTAGAAATTTATAATCCCACTAACAACCCAATTGATTTATCTGGGTACTTTGTTAGTCGCTACTCAAATGGTGCTACCACTGCCACTGTTGCAAACTCTGTTCAATTAAGTGGAACCGTTCCAGCTAAAGGAGTCTTTGTAGCTGTTTTGCAAAAACTTGATCCAAACGGAACAGGTCAAGAAGCCCCAGTATGGGATTCATTACAAGGCCGCGCCGACGGTTTTTTCTGCCCTGACTACAATGCTTCAAATGCTTTTTATTGGAATGGCAATGATGCCATTTTACTAGGCAAAGGTACCTTACCAACATCTGCTACTACCGTTATCAACGCAAGCAATGTAACAGGCTTCGCTATTGTTGACGTTTTCGGAAAAATTGGAGAAAATCCAGCCAATGAAACAGGAACTGCAGCAGGTAATGATGGTGCTTGGTCTAGTCAATTCCCATACAGCACTGGTCTTGGGGTGCTGCTTACCAAAGATCACAGCTTAATTCGCAAATCGACTATTCTTAAAGGACAAACAGGAAATCCTTCATTTTTTGACCCACTATTAGAATGGGATAGCATTCCGGCTGTTGTTGTCAGACTCGATGCCAACGGAGACACGCTTTACGGTACATCAGGAAATCCTATCCTTGATGGCAACTGGACTTCTTTAGGTACGCACAACTGTGAATGTAACACAATCAGCGTCAAAGAAACTACTGCACAAGCGCCAAGTATTTATCCGAACCCTAGCAACGGAACCGTTTTTATCAAAACTCAAAACCAAGTGCGCAAGGTTCAAGTGATTTCTTCACTTGGTCAGCAAGTAAAAGAATATAACATAGCGGCAACGCAAGCAGTTCTTGAAATGGACCTCAGCACATTACAAGGTGTTTACTTTTTGCGCTTGACCAATATCGAAGGTGAGCAAACGCTACACAAAGTAATCATTCGCTAACGAATGCGTCCGCTCTTACTGTTACTGCTCTGCGCAGTTTCTTTGGAATTTTCATTTGCTCAGCAAACAGGTTCCATTTCAGGTGCTGCCACCATGAATCCTGGTGAAGTTACTGTACCCGGTGCTAAAATCACACTACTAAAAAGTAATGCTGTATTTGCAAGAATGGCAACTAACGAGGATGGATTCTATGAATTCAAGAACGTTCCTTATGGTACCTATCAGTTAGTCTTCTCCCTTCCTTTACAAGATACTTTACGCTTTGTAATCGTCTTAAACAAGCCGGCCTTAGTTCAAGACATCATTATAGGTGAAACCCAGGAAGTCAAAGAGATACGTGTGATCGGAAATCTTGTTCGTGGACAAAACGTTCCTGTGGCAGTTACTAAAATTGACACCAAAAAAATCACAGAAGAATTAGCTTCACGCGATTTACCGATGCTCTTAAATGGTACGCCAGGCGTTTATGCAACTACACAAGGAGGTGGCGACGGCGATGCCCGCATCAATGTTCGTGGTTTTGACCAACGCAATGTCGGTGTAATGATTGACGGCGTTCCTGTCAATGATATGGAAAATGGCGCTGTTTATTGGTCAAATTGGTTCGGACTAGACGCCATCACCTCACAAATGCAAGTGCAAAGAGGTTTAGGCGCCACCAAAATTGCCATGCCTTCTATTGGTGGAACTATCAATATCATTACACAAGGCGTTGGCACCAAAAAAGGTGGTTCATTTAAGCAAGAATACGCAACCGGAAACTTTTTACGCAGCTCGCTTTCTTATAACACCGGCATGACTAAATCTGGTTGGGGCCTCACCTTTTCTGGTTCCTATAAACAAGGTCAGGGTTGGGTAGACGGCACGCCAACGCAAGGATATTTTGGCTATGCAAAAATATCAAAGCGGCTCAATAGCCATTTGTTAACCCTTTCTGCTTTCGCTGCGCCACAAAAACACGGGCAGCGCTCTTACAATCAAGCTATTCAATACTGGGATGCCGATAGATCTCAAGATTTAGGCATTCCATTTGATTCTACTTTATTACTCAATGACCGCGGTATCCGCTATAACCAACATTGGGGTCAAATCACAAACGAGGAGGGGAATAAAGAATTTTTGAGCGAGCGTCAGAATTTTTACAATAAACCCCAAATTACTTTAAAAGATTTCTGGTCGGTCAATGACAAACTAGATATTTCAAACCTTGCTTACCTCTCCATTGGCCGAGGTGGAGGCACGAGCATCTTCAATTCTTCAGCGATCTTGCGCGATAGCAACATGAATATTGACTGGGACCAAATGGTCACTGAAAACACCGTTAATTCTCTATTCGGGACGCCAAACATAGACCCACTGTATTCTGCCACCGAAATCAAAGCGAGCCAAATTTTATTGGCGAGTATGAATAATCACTTTTGGCTGGGTTACCTTGGTCAATTCAATTATCAACACAACAAGAAAACGGCAATTTCTGGCGGTTTAGACTACCGCTACTATGAAGGTCGTCACTATCAAGTGATTACCAATTTATTAGGAGCCGATTACTTTGTAAGTACCGCAAACTTCAATGATCCAAATCCAATGAAAAGAGTGGGAGACAAAATCGCCAAGAATACTTTCAATGCGGACCGCGATGGTCTCGTGCAGTATGCCGGCGTTTTTGGTCAAATAGAACACAGCGGTGAGAAAATCAATTGGTTTGTCAATGTTTCTGGCATTGTCAACGGCTACAAAGGGGTTGACTATTTTCAACGCAAAGTCCTAGACCTCGGAGATACCGTGTTGCGCATTGGTGCGCTTGACACTGTTGTTTATCAGGGTCAAATTTATGATGCCAACTCAGCGGGCCTCAAATATTACGCAACCGAATGGAAATACATCCCTGGTATTACCATCAAAACAGGCCTGAGTTACAAGCTCAATAAGTTTCAAGACATCTACTGCAACCTAGGATATCTGAATCGTACGCCGCAGTTTTCTAACGTTATAGACAACAACACGAACTCGTTTTTCGCTGAAATCGTCAATGAAATCATTTATGCAGCTGAAGCCGGTTATCATTATTCCAACAAGCACTTTGGTGTCAATTATAATGCCTATTTCACCAACTGGAAAAACAAACCTTTTCCGTATGGTGTGGCCGTGCCTGACCCCAATGACCCAACTGAGTTCATCCGCGTAAACATCAACGGAATGGATGCCATTCACGTTGGGCAAGAAATTGATATCGCTTGGGAAATCACACCTAAACTATCTTTTGAATTCATGTTCTCTTATGGAAACTGGATTTGGAACTCGAGCAAAACCGTATTTATCCCGCAATACGATTCTTTAGAATTTACTTTTGATGCAAAAGGGGTACATGTTGGCGATGCAGCTCAAACAGCACTTGCCGCAGCCCTCCGCTATGAACCCATCAAAAACGGCTACATCAAGATGCAAGGTCAGTTCTTTGACCGTTATTATGCCAACTTTGATCCTTTTTCTTTGCAAGGTGCCAACGGTGGCCGTGATTCCTGGAAAATACCTTCGTATTCACTCATCAATATATTTGCTGGTTACCGCTACAAAAAAGTGAGTTTTGGTGCCGCAATTACCAACTTACTCAACACCTCTTTTATTTCAGATGCCACTAATAATGCAAACGGTATCTATGATCAGTTCAATGCGCAATCTGCTACCGTAATGTTCGGTCAAGGACTACGCTTCAATGTCAATTTAGCAATTCAATTTTAACTATGAAAAAACTAGTACTCAGTGTTGCACTAACCTGCTTAGGTCAGCAGTTATTTGCACAAACGATTGAACAAATCCGCAACCTCGGAATCGGGCAAACAGTTACCGTATCTGGTGTTGTTACAAATGGCAGTGAACTTGGTCCTATCCGATACATTCAAGACGGAACAGCCGGAATTGCTTGTTATGGTTCTAACCTAAACACGATTATTAAAGGAGACTCCATTACAGCAGTTGGGGTGCTTTTTGAATTCAATGGTCTTTTGGAATTATCACCAACAAACTCTTTTACCAATCATGGCCAAGCAGTTGTTCAGCCTGCTGCTCAAGTCATTCCAATTCCAAGTGCAGGTGAAGCGCTTGAGGGTCAGTTGGTTCGTTTTGACAACGTTACCTTTGTTCAAACAGGTAGTTTTGCCACGGGAAACAGCACGGTTCAAATTTTCGATGGTTCCAATACGTTTGATGTGCGCATCAACGGAACTACAAATATTGACGGATCTGCGATTCCATCTGGTCCAATCAGCATCATAGGGCTCATGGGTCAGTTCAATACCAATTATCAACTTATCCCTAGAAGCACCCAAGATATTTTTACTTACGTTGCCCCTGCCAGAGAAATCAATGTAAAAATTAACGGAACCAATATTCTCACCGGAGACACTTATGTGGTCGGTACAGCGGCTTCAACAACCATCACTATTGAGAACTATGGCGTTCAAAACCTTACAGTTTCTGGCGCTACGTTAAGTGGTGCCAATGCTTCAGACTATTCTTGCAACGCAAACGTAGTTGTAGGAGGAAACAGCAGCCAAACAGTTACGTTAAATTACACGGCAGGTGGCCCGGGTTCACGCTTAGCAACCCTATCTATTGCCAATGACGACAACGATGAAAATCCATATATCATCAACTTGTATGGTATTGGTACCAACAACTTAGCTACTGAACCGGCTGCAAATCCTGCAAGCTTGACTTTTCCAGTGGTAAAAGCATATACCTTAGCTGGTGAGTATCCTGCTGTAGCAACAGAAAACTATATTGTTTTATGGCGTACTGGCGGCCCAGTAGTAGGCCTTCCTATTGACGGAACTTCATACAAACGAGGTGATGCTATTGGCAATGCAAAAGTGGCCTATGTAGGAGCTGGCACAGCATTTACACCGCGCCATATAGAAGCCAATACAAATTATCATTTTGCTGTTTATGCCTTTAATGGCCCATCTGGTTACCAAAATTACAAAACGACTAACCCAGCTACAGGGAATGTAACTAGTGAAGGAGAACAAATTGGGAACTACTATGCCGGTATTCAATCTGGTTCATCTAACTTTCTTTCTAGCATTAGCGCATTGATCAATCCGCACACTTCTATTTCTTATTACAACTACCTCACTACTATGCTCAATCAGTATGAAGTGCGCGATACAACCAATGGACAATCATTTGTAGTTTGTGTTTATTCTGGTGAACGCAAAGTTTTCAATGATCCATTCACCTGGACATCTACAGGATATTCTCGTGAGCATACCTATTCACACTCTTGGATGCCAACTTTCCCATGTGACAATCCTGAACAACCAGAATACAACGATCAACACAACCTGTGGCCTACTAATCTTCAGCAAGCCAACACACCACGAAGTAATTTGCCTTTAATGGACATTGATGGAAACGTCGTATTTACCTACCTTGGTGGTCGCGTTGGTTACTCAGGAAATCAATTGGTTTACGAACCAAGACCAGAGCAAAAAGGTAATGCTGCACGCTCAATTTTCTACATGGCTACATGTTACAACGGTCAGGCCGGCAACAACTGGCAACTTCCTGCCAACCAAAGTCAAGAATCTTTGAAAACATGGCACTTCAATGACCTGCCAGACAACTACGAGATTGCGCGTCATGAATACGCTTATACCCTTCAAGGTAACCGCAACCCATACATTGACTCTGTCTATTTTGCTTGCCATGTCAACTTTGCCAATATGTCTTACTTAACTTGTGATATGGGCCTAGAAGAGCAATTGGCTGTTAATTTCTCTGTTTTCCCTGTACCTACAAGTGCTAAACTTTACGCGCAAGTAAACGGGCTAGATATCATTGCTTACCAAATTACAGATATCCAAGGAAGAACTATTTCACAAGAAAACAACACCAAACTTCCTGTTTTGGAATACAACACAAGTGATTTAAAAGCAGGTGTTTACTACTTAAAAGTTGACACTATTCACGGAACAATTCAAAGAGAATTCGTCATTGAATAAATTAAACTGAAACACTTATAAAGAGGGCAAGCCAATGGCTTGCCCTCTTTTTTTATCATAATTATTTTTTATGATAAAAACCCTGCAATAAAGGCAACTTTTTATGACTATGATTGTTTTGAATGCGGCAAGATGAACTTGCTTGTTGTGATCATTCATTAATTACTCTTTTATGAAAGCATTCTTTTTCCTTTTTTCGTTCTTCCTTTTTAGCAGCGTCTTTGCGCAAACAACCGTTTCAGGTGGTATTTACCAAAACACAACCTGGACAGCTGCCAATAGCCCTTACCTCATGATGGGTTCCATGGTCGTTTTCCCTGGGGTAACGCTTACTATTGAGCCTGGGGTAATCGTCAAGGTAACTCCAGATTATTCTTTTAATACTGGAAATTTTCGTTATTTAGAAATACGTGGGACGTTAATAGCCATTGGAACAGATGCTAATCCGATCACCTTTACTACAAACGAGGCTTCAGCGGCTCAAGGCCAAACATGGATGGGTATTAGCATTAAAGGATCACAGGGTGGCAATGTTCAGATGGATCGCTTTAGACTTGAAAGAAGTTGGAATGGTATTTCCAACGACATTGCTCAACCAGGAGTGAGTTACAACTGGACCAACTGCCAATTCAAAAACAACAACTATAGCGTTCAATTAAATGCTGATATGGTCTATGACGGCTGTTTATTCCAAGAGAATGGCGTTGGGCAAGCTGCTCAAATTTTATATGGCTCATTAACCGCAAATAATTGTCAGTTCATCGATAACTTTTGCTCTTTTACGTGGTCTAACTTCATCAGTGTCTCCAATTGTCTTTTTCAAGGAAATGGCAACAATATCGTAGGTTCACCGGGTATGGTCACTAATTGCCAATTCATTGATAATGATTTTGCTTTTGCCGAAGCCTTCGGACACACCATTCAAAATTGTTTGTTTCAGGGTAATGGAGTAGCAATGGATAACACAGGCAACTGTAACATCAGTAATTGTGTATTTGAAAACAATGATGTTGCTGTTCGACTGGGAGACAACGGTGTTTTAACCAATAATATCATCAACGACAACACTGTTGGTGTTGCTGTTTTGGCATACAGCCCCAATTCTACGCTTATTGAAAACAATACAATTTGTTACAATACCTCTTACAACCTACAGAACTTAACGGATAAAAATTTCCAAGTCAATGCCAATTGTTTTTGTTCCCAAGACTCTACCTATATCGAAAATTTGATTTTAGATGGCTACGACGATATCACGCGAGGTTTGGTCAACTATGCCATCTATGACGACTCTTGCTCAAATGTGCTTGACTACATCGTTAAAATTAACCTAGACGGCGGCGTAGGCATCTCAGATATTCAGTTAAATCAGTGGCGCCTAAAAGGTCAAGATGCAGATTTCATTTACATTGAAAATGATAGCGCCTTATCACTAGAATTATTAAACACGCTAGGGCAAGCCCAAGCTAGTTTCACTTTTACGAAAGGAACACACCGCATCCCAACTCATGAACTGCCAAGCGGCATCTACTTTTTAAAGAATCAAAACGGAAAAGCTCAGAAAATCATTATCTAGATACTTACATCCACTTGGAAGCAAACTGATTGAATTCTGCTCTTAGATTGGCAAAGTTTTTCTCAAAATAACCCATGAACTCTGCTTCGGCTTCATGAGTTGCCACTTTTCTGTGGTCAACAGCCACCGGATTCTGATTAATTTCTTGAATCAATTGGTTTTCATTAGAACGAATATTATGCCCAAGTTCGTCTATTGAATTGCGTTGAATCAAGAATTGATTTTGAAAATGCTCTACCTCTTTTAAAAAATTGGAGTCGTTGTTTTTTCGAGTTAACTCCTCAAGTCTTTCATTGACAATCGAAAGTTCTTCTTTGTAAAAATCGAGTCTTTTTAACCAATCTTGATTTTCAGCATGTTGATCGAAGATGAATGTTTTTTCTTTCATGACATTTTATTTTTACTCAAAGTTCTAAAATGTCAATGTTTGTAAACATGACGGAGGTCAATTCCTTACTTGATTCTTTTTCAATTTACTATCTTTGCAACCTATTTAAATATTATGTCTACAACTCCAGTTCGCGTTCGCTTTGCTCCGTCACCTACCGGCCCACTACACATGGGTGGTGTGCGCACCGCATTATACAATTACTTATTTGCCAAGAAACACAACGGCACCTTTTTAATTCGTATAGAAGATACGGACCAAACGCGTTTTGTACCCGGCGCGCAACAATATATCATGGATGCCCTTGCATGGTGTGGCATTATGCCTACCGAAGGCCCTAGTTTAGGTGGCGACTACGGTCCTTATGTGCAGTCTGAGCGCAAAGAAATGTACAGACCATATGCCGAGCAACTTGTAGCTGAGGACAAAGCTTATTATGCTTTTGACTCTGCCGAAGACCTTGATCGCATGCGTGACCAAGCCAAAAACATGGGGATGCCTAACTGGCAATACAACAGCGTAACGCGCAGCAGCATGCGCAATTCCTTAACGCTTCCAAAATCAGAAGTTGAGCAACTTTTGGCTGCCAATGAACCATACGTAATCCGTATGAAAATGCCACGCAATCAAGATGTGCGTTTTCATGACCTCATCAGGGGTTGGGTTGTTGTCAACACCAATAACCTCGATGACAAGGTACTTTTCAAGAGTGATGGTATGCCTACATATCACCTTGCCAATATTGTAGACGACCACACCATGGCCATCAGCCATGTCATTCGTGGTGAAGAATGGTTGCCTTCAGCGCCATTACATATTTTGCTTTATCAGGCCTTTGGTTGGGATTGCCCAGAGTTTGCGCACCTTCCATTGCTTTTGCGTCCTGACGGAAACGGCAAGCTTTCTAAGCGCGACGGCGATCGTCTTGGTTTTCCGGTGTTTCCTACCAACTGGACAACAGCAGAAGGAGAGCTTTATTCTGGCTACCGTGAAAATGGTTACCTACCAACTGCATTTATCAATATGTTGGCCCTACTCGGCTGGAATCCGGGCACCACACAAGAATTATTCACACTCGATGAATTGGTCGAGGCTTTTTCACTCGAACGCGTGAGTAAAGCTGGTGCCAAATTTGACCCAAACAAAACCAAGTGGTTCCAACAACAGTATTTGCGCGCACTCACTGATGAAGAACTGGCTCAAATGCTATTGGCTCAAAACGAGCTCAATATAGCACCCGAGCGCTTAGCTATCATCTGTGGCCTCATGAAAGAACGCGCTACTTTTGCGCAGGACATCCTGACAGAAGGTGCCTACCTCATTGAACGTCCTGTTAATTTTGATGCAGATACCATTCGCAAAAAATGGAAAGCAGAAACTTTTGCTTACATGCAAGAATGGAAAGAAATCATAAGTACGCTCACTGATTTTTCGGCAGCAAACATTGAACAAGCATTTAAATCCTTCCTAGAAGCCAAACAACTCGGAATCGGTGCTGTCCTACTTCCTTATCGCCTTACCATTACTGGCGTTGGCGCAGGGCCTGGCATGTTTGACGTTTCATCCTTTTTAGGAAAAGAAGAAGTGCTTTCAAGAATGGAACTCGGTATCAAGGAAATTGAACGTATTGTCAATGAAGCAGCAAATTGAAGTTAACGGCATTCAACTTTACGCTTTTCACGGCTGTTTAGAGGAAGAAGGGCGCATTGGAGGGCATTACATTGTTGATGTATCTCTGACCACTGACTTCACGAGCGCAGCACTCACTGATGATTTAACGCAAACCGTTGATTACGTTGATATCAATCAAATTGTGGCGGAAGAAATGGCTATACGATCCAAACTCATCGAACATGTTGGACAGCGCATTAGTCGGCGTATTTTTCAAGAATTAAAGGCTATTGAAAAGTTGAAAGTCAAAATCACTAAGCTTTGCCCACCCATAAATGGCGATGTGCAAAATGTAGCCATCATCATTAAGTCTAAAGCTTCAGACTTCCTGAGCTAACTTACATTTTTTCTAAAAAACTCAGTAATTGCGCTAAAGCACGCGCACGATGGCTGTAGCTATTTTTTTCTGCTAAATCCATCTCTGCAAAGGTTTTCTCAAGACCCTCTGGCTCAAAAATAGGGTCGTAACCAAAGCCGTGCTCACCCCTAGCCTCTTCAGAAATTCTGCCGCTTACAATGCCTGTAAACTGTAGCTCTTGGTCTTGATCGCAGTATGTGATCACTGTTTTGAATTGTGCGCTCCGATCTGTTTTATCTTCTAAATTCGATTGCAAAAGATCCATATTTGCTTGATCCGATCGTGTGGCACCAGCATAGCGCGCTGAATGCACACCAGGCTCCCCATTTAGGGCAAAAACCTCTAAACCCGTATCGTCGGCAAAACAAGGAAGCCCAAACTTTTGAAAAACCCATTGTGCTTTGAATGCTGAGTTGCCCTCAATGGTCGGTTCATTTTCAGGAATATCCTCCTCAAGGTGTAAATCATGAAGATTTTCTAAAAAAATTCCAGGAGGTAGCAAAGAACGGATTTCCTCAGTTTTCTTTTGATTCTGGCTGGCAAAAATGATTTTCATACTTAAAAATAAGAAATGTAAGCTAAATGAATTTTTCCGGCATTGAGCTGATAAGGTTGCCCAAGATAGGATCCTAAAGCATAATTGAGCTTGAAGCTTCCCTTCTCGGAACCTAGTGAAAGACCAATTCCGATTGCACTCACAAATGAGGGTGCGGCTACAATAGTTTGATTGCGAATTGCTGCCCAATCTGTGAAAACAGCAGCATATGCAAATTCATCGAGGATAAAACGATATTCTAGACCTGCAAATGCGTAGGTGGTAGCAAAAAAAGCTTCTTCGTCAAAACCACGCATGCGATCTAAGCCACCAAATCTAAAGAGTTCGTTGCGATAAAGTGAATCAGAGGTAATATGACAAAACTGTTGTTGAAATAACAATGTGTGTCTTTTTGCGAGGGGGATGAATTGTTGCTGCTGTACTTCAAGGCGCCAAGTCAAATGAGCCTGTGTTACTTTTTTAGTGCCCACAAGAAATTGCCCCGAAAAAACTTGCCCCTTCGTTGGATTGAAAAGATTGTTGAGTGTTTTTCGTTGTAAACCTAAGCCATAAGAAACATTTCTGAAGTTGGCTAACTGAGATCCCTGCGTCGATTGCAAATTACTTGAGCGCCAAAAATCAAAAATTCCTAAGATTTGCCAGGCCTTGGGTAATTGATACTGCAAACCGAGCTGTGATTTAAACTCTAAAAACGTGGTGTCTCTTTTGTACATTTTTAAACTCGAATGCAAGCCGTAGGCCGAACCTGCAATATATGGCCAAGATAATTGGGACTGCAACATTTGCACCTGAGGGGCAATACTGCGCCAATTCAAGGAAAACTTTTCATTTTTTTGCCAAGCATTTTGCAAACTGAGCTGCAATTCTCCGACTAAAGCATTTTTTTGCGTGAGCGGATTAGGCTGTAAGCCAAGCATACCGGTTGCAGAACTCGTTTTGACGCGCTCTAAGTAAATAAAAACTCTTGCGCGGTCATCTTGCACCAACCATTCCGCATCCCTGAGTAATTTGATACCGGGCTGTACTGCCAATTTATTGCGTATTTGCTCGAGTTGATGAATTGAAAATTCTTTGCCCGCTTCTATTTGTAACAATTGCCCTAAGACCTTCGCCTGGATGATTCCTTCTGGCTTGACAACTAGCTCACCAAATAAAATTCGAGGACCTTTATCTATTTGTAATCTAAACCGAGGTTCATTGGCTGAAATTGTTTCAAGCGTGAGTTTTACAAAAGGATAACCATGATCGAGATAAGCGGCTAAACTATCTTTTACTAACGACTGAAAGGCAGATGGCTTTAAGGTCTGCGTACTTTGATGACTTATAAGTTCTATAGATTCAAAGCGAGGGCCCGCGTCTAAGTTGATTTCAAATAGAGAATCGTTTTGTTGGGTAATATTTGATTCAAACAAAAAATAACCTAATCCATAGGCTTCGAGCTGCATTTGATTTTGTACAAACGGCCAATTTTGGGGCTGAACTTGCTTCGCATAACGCTGACAAATCTTTTTTAAGTCTGGTGGAAAATCGTGAGGAAAAAGAATAGTTGGCTGTGCCTGAACAAGGAATTGAACGCCGAAAAAAAATGTCCATAAAATTCGAAACTGCAGGCTCATTGAACAACTTAAAACGATCTAATTTTGTAAAAATTGTAACTTTGTAAAATCACTCCCGTTAAAGGAGTCAACAACAACAAAACAAGCACCATGAAATCAAAATCAACTTTTATTCTAGCAGCACTTTTTGCTGTATTGTTCTTAGCTTCATGCGGCGCAGGTCGTAAAGCAAGCTGTGATGCCTACGGAAGCGTTCAACAAACTGAACAAAACGCAGATCTAGCTACAAGATAAGTACAAATTACAACGCGAGGCGCTGAATATGCACGGCCATTTGGTTTTGTATATTCAGCGCTTCTTTTTTGGCGGCAAGTGCGAAATCTTCACCTTTAGAGGCATAGATAATTGCACGTGACGAATTCACAAGAAGACCTAATTCTGAATTTGCTCCGTATTTCACGACAGCATCGAGGTCTCCACCTTGAGCACCTACACCAGGAACCAAAAAGAAATAATCAGGAACCAGTGCTCTTACTTTGGCAATATCTTCAGCACGAGTTGCACCTACAACATACATCAACTGCTCTGAGCTTCCCCATGCTGCCGATTTTCTGAGCACTTGCTCGTATAACGGAACGCTGTTTTCAGGAGCTAATTGGAAATCTTTAGCGCCTTCATTAGAGGTAAGCGCCAATAAAACCACCCATTTATTTTCAAAAGCTAGAAAAGGTAAAACTGAATCTGACCCCATGTATGGTGCAACCGTTACGGCATCGGCATTCATGTGTTCAAAAAAGGTTTTTGCATAATAGCTAGAAGTGTTTCCGATATCACCGCGCTTGGCATCGGCTATAACCATACACTCTTTTGGGATATAAGCTATCGTTTTTCTGAGTGCTTCCCAACCAGCTGCACCGTGGCATTCAAAAAATGCAGTATTTGGTTTGAAAGCAACCGCATAAGGATGTGTGGCGTCGATGATTGCTTTACAAAATTCAAATAAAGGGTCTGGGCCGTCTAGAAGATGTGGCGGCATTTTACTTAAATCTGGATCTAGCCCAACGCATAAAAACGATGATTTAAGTTTGATTTGCGCGATTAATTCAGCTTTTGTCATGCGGTTTCTCCTTTGAGTTTTTCTGCATTCTCGGCCATTTTGAGCGCTTCAAGCATTTCTTGAATATCGCCATTCATAAAAACACCCAAGTTATACATGGTTTTGTTGATACGGTGGTCGGTGATGCGGCCTTGTGGGTAGTTATAAGTTCTGATTTTTGCGGAGCGGTCTCCGGTAGAAACGAGCGTCTTTCTTTGCGCCGCGCGTTCGTTGTGAACGCGGTCTAGTTCTATTTGATAGAGTCGTGAACGCAAAACCGAAATGGCTTTTTCTAGGTTTTTGTGCTGAGAGCGCCCATCCTGACACTCTACGACCGTACCTGTTGGGATGTGCGTGAGGCGAATGGCTGATTCAGTTTTGTTAATGTGCTGACCACCCGCACCAGATGCCCTAAAGGTATCTTTGCGCACATCGTTCATGTCTAGTTCGAAATCTACTTCTTCGGCCTCTGGCAGAACAGCAACAGTGATAGCGGAAGTGTGAACCCTACCCTGAGATTCAGTTTCTGGTACGCGTTGTACGCGATGCACGCCCGATTCAAATTTTAAAGAACCATAAATGCCTGCGCCGGTAATTTCCATTGCAATTTCTTTGTAGCCTTTAACAGATCCTTCTGAAGAGTTGATGACTTCGTAATTCCAGCCCATGTTTTTGAAATACATGGTGTACATACGAAAGACATCCTCCACAAAAATACAGGCTTCGTCGCCACCGGTTCCGGCACGCAATTCTAAAATGGCATTTTTGTCATCTTCAGGATCTTTTGGAATCAGAAGTAGTTTGATCTCTTCCTCTAAGACAGGACGTTGTTGCTCGAGTTCATCGATTTCAAGCTTGGCCATTTCTCGCATCTCAGGATCTTGCTCCTCTTCTAAAAGCGCCTTAGCACTTTTAAGATTTCCTAGGACCAAACTATATTTGGAATAAGCTTGGTCAAGAACTTCAAGATCTCTGTATTCTTTGTTGAGTTTGACATACCGATTCATGTCCGAAATGATATCGGGATCGGTAATCATTTTACCCACTTCAATGAAGCGAAAATGAATGGCTTCTAGTTTACTAAGTAAGTCAGACATGCCGCAAAGATAGGCATAAAAAAACCACCCGAAGGTGGTTTTTGTTAGTTAATAGATCCGGTGACTCTTTTCATGAATCCGTTGAGGGCTTCCTTTTTTGGAATTCCTTTTTGGATTTCACGATGTACTTCAATGGCTCCTGAAAAATTGGAGAGTAGCTCGCCAATCACATCGAGTTCTTCATCTTTGATACCCGGAGCCTCAATAAGATTTTCAAGGGTTTCCATGGTTTCATTGATGTAATCTTCATCGTTTTGTTCGATGAATTCAACGATATGTTTAATGACTGGTAAGCGCATCGAGTACTTCTTGAATCGTTTCTATTTTATTTCCTTGTGCCTCTGCCTTGAGCTGACCACCTTCAAAAGATGCGAAGGTTGGCAAGTTGCTAACATTGGCAAATTTGCGAGAATTGGGATACAACTCAGCATCTACATAGACAAATTCAATGTCTGGATGCGTTTCTGCCAAACGTTTAAATTTGGGCTTGGTGATTTTGCAATTTCCACACCAACCGGCACCGTATTGGACCATCACCTTTGCATTTGCACCTAGTAATTGATCTAGGCTATCTGAGTTCAATTCGCTAAACATAGTAATTAGTGTTTGCTTAAATAATCTGCAACGCCGTTACGTGTAGCATTCATAGCATCTTTACCTTCTTCCCAGTTTGCAGGACAAACTTCACCGTGTTTTTGAACGTGTGCAAAAGCATCGATTAGACGGATGTACTCATGTACATTTCTTCCTACAGGGAAATGGTTTACTGACTCATGAAATACCGTTCCGGTTTCGTCAAGTAAATATGTAGCGCGGTATGGTACGTTGTCTCCGGCCATGTTGTCTTCGTCAAACATATCGTAATCAAGGATACCAAGTTCTTGAGCTAATAAACGCGTAGAATCAGCAATTAACGGGAAACGTACACCTTCGATACCACCGTTGTCTTTGGCTGTATTTAACCACGCAAAATGTACTTCTGCAGTGTCACATGATGCACCGATAACGATTGTATTTCTTTTTTCAAATTCTGCTGCTGCTTCTTGGAAAGCATGAATTTCTGTAGGACAAACAAATGTGAAGTCTTTTGGATACCAAAATAAAACTACTTTTTTGTTGTTGTCTGTTGCTTGCTTCAATACATTGATGCTAAATGTATCGCCCATTTCGTCAATGGCTTTTACGCTAATGTCTGGAAATTTTTTTCCTACTAATGTTGACATGTTTATTTATTTATTGGTTATTACTATTGGAACAAAGTTAGGCTGAATAAGTTGTTAAATCATGAATTTAATGCAAAGCAGCTTTAACTTTTACAAGACAAAGTTAGGTGTAAAGAACTTATATTGATTTTCGATTTGTTTTATATTTGTATAGATTTTATTTATACACTTTTAATTGCTATCGGATGATCTCTCTGCAACAAATGACCTACATCGTTATCCTGAGCGAAGAATTGCAATTTCAGCGCGCCAGTGAACGCTGCTTTGTGACGCAACCCACACTTTCGATGCAAATTAAAAAAGCCGAAGAATCATTGGGTTATGCCATTTTTGATAGAGATGCCCAACCCCTGCAACTGACCCCTGCGGGGAAACGTTTACTACCCATCATCAGGGAAATTTTGGCTGAGACCGAAAAAATCAAATATTTATCTGATCAACTCAAAGGAAATGTCAAGGAAGAAATTCGAATTGGCATCATTCCTACCATTGCCACTTATCTGTTGCCAGATTTGTTTTCAACGTGGGTTAAAGAACTGAGCAATGTGCGCCTGAAAATTAAAGAACTCAAAACAACTGAGGCAATTGAAGCCCTCGAAAAAAAGGAACTAGACCTCGCTATTATTGCTGGGCCCTTTCATGATCCGAGAATTCAGACCACACCTTTGTTTTTGGAAGAAATCTTAATTTATTGTCCACAGCACCCGGCACCCACCATTCAACTCGAAACCATTCAAAAAATGCATCCGTGGTTACTCAGTCAAGGGAATTGCTTGCGCACCCAAATGTTGCATTTTTGTCAGCTCAATGCCCAAGATCATAAAGAAGACTGGGATTACGAAGGAGGTAATTTACCCTTGCTTTTGGAGATGGTTGAGCAACAAGGTGGTTATACTTTGATTCCTGGATATTTTAGAATAAAAGAAGAGCAACGCCTCGGAATTAAAAAATTAAGTGGCTTAACGGCAGCTCCGGCCCGAGAGATTATCGCGCTTAGCCCAAACCGAAGCATGAAGACCGAAAATATAAAAGCCTTGGTCCGTAGTATGCAATTATACTATGGAGCCAAGGCTCAAAATCAACACCTACAGGTGCTTGATTGGGATGTCGCTTAAGCTTGTGCTTGTGCGACGAAATCGTCGTATTTCATTTCTTTCTTGGTCATGCTCACAGCACTTTTGAAGTAGTCAGTGAGTTTTCTTTCTGCCAAGCGGTCATAGATGCCATTTGCTTGCTCTTTGTTTTGTAACAAACGCTGAGCAGTTTCGAGTAACTCAGCCTCTTCAGGTGCTGGTAAACCGTACTGAGCATAATTCCCGATCACCAAGTTTTTAGTAAAGTCTAAAACTTCCTCATTGGTGAGCTGAATGTTATTTTCTTTGAAGATTTTGGTTTGAATGAGCTGCCACTTTAATGAAAGTAAGTAAGCTGCAAACTCTTTTTCGATTTCTTCGTCGGTGATTGGCTTTTCAGCAGAAGTTTTGATCCAACGCTTCAAGAATGCTTCTGGGAAGTTCATGGTAGTCTTTTCTAAGAGCATGTCATAAACTTTGCGCGTGAACAAGCGGTCTGAATCTTCCTCGAACATACGAGCGAGGTCTGCTTCAATACGTTTATTCATTTCGGCTTCAGTTTTCACTTCGTCGCCAAATAATTTTTGGAAGAACTCTTCGTTGAGCTCAGACAACTCCATGCGTTTTACGTCATTGACAGTAAACTGGAATTTAGAATTGATTTCAGCGTAAGCTTCAGGGCTAATACCAAGCATTGCTGCTGCATCTTCTGGACCTTTTGAAACAGCTTTTGGATCGAGCTCAAAAGACTCATTGATTTTTTTACCAGTGAGCAATTTAATGGCTGCTTTATTTTCTAAGAATTCCATAGAAATAGTGGTGGAGTGGCTAATGCCATCTGCCTTCACTTCAGAACCCTCTAATTCTTCGAATTTACCCATGACCATATCTTTGGCACTAACTGCTTCAGAAGAAATGAGTTTGCCATAACGACGACGAAGATCTTCTACTTGTTTGGTAATGAGGTCTTTGTCGATTTTTACGGTAGCGTAATCAACTTTTGTTTTTGCTGTAATAGGCAATTCAAAAGACGGGCTGTAGCCAATTTCGTAGCTAAACGTAAAGTTTTCAGGTTGATCAAAATCACCTTCAACACCGTTTTCAATTGGCAATGGGTTACCAAGGATATCAAGTTTTTCGTCAATGATGAAACGATAAAGTGCATCGTTGGTGATTTTATTCAATTCTTCGGCTAATACTGATTTACCGAATTGCTTTTGAATAAGACCCGCTGGCACATGACCTGGTCTGAAACCTGGGATTTTCGCAGTTTTGCGATATTTATCGAGCGCGGCTTTTACCTTGTTTTGGTAATCTGCAGCAGCAATTTCCACTTTTAAAACGCCATTTTGGGCATCGATTTCTTGACGTGTAATTTTCATGAATGAATTTTTTGCCTATTATTTAAAAAAAAAGGCCTCGTTGAGCCAACGAGACCTTAGTGCGGATGGAGGGACTCGAACCCGCACACCTCTCGGCACCAGATCCTAAGTCTGGCGTGTCTACCAATTTCACCACATCCGCAATTTTATATACTTACTTGAGCCGTTTGCGCAAGTCCCTTTGGGGTTGCAAAGATAAGAAAGAATTAATTATTTGCAAGCAACAACAAAAAAATTAGACTCATTGTCTTCTTTTTTGCTGCATTTGTCCGCGGATCTCTTTCATAAAGGAAGAAGCGTAGACAAAAGCCTCAACTTCAGGGTTGTTGTCTGTAATGATGCTGTTTTTATCGCCTTCCCACCATTTTTTACCTTGGTGAATATACAACACGCTATCTCCGATTTCCATGACAGAATTCATGTCGTGGGTAATAACCACAGTGGTCATGTTGTATTCTTGGGTAATATCTTTGATCAGTTTATCAATGACGATTGAAGTTTTAGGGTCTAGGCCTGAATTGGGTTCGTCGCAAAATAAGTACTTCGGATTCATGGCAATTGCCCTTGCAATACCGACTCTTTTTTGCATCCCACCACTACATTCTGAAGGAAACAATTTATTTCGACCTGCTAAATTGACACGTTCCAAACAAAAATCGCAGCGCTCTTGGATTTCCGCTTTGGTCATTTTGGTAAACATTTGCAACGGAAACATGACATTCTGTTCAACCGTTAAAGAATCAAATAAGGCTGCCCCTTGAAAGAGCATACCTATTTCTTGTCTGATGTCGCTGCGCTGCTCGCGATCCATTAAAGAAAAGTTGCGCTGATCAAACAAAATTTCACCTGCATCGGCCTCGTAGAGCCCAACAATGCACTTTGCTAAAACTGATTTTCCTTGGCCAGACTGCCCAATAATTAGATTGACCTTACCATTTTCAAAACGATGGTTGATGTCAAACAATACTTGCTGACCATTAAAGCTTTTGGATAATCCTTTTACTTCTATCATGACAACAACATCAATTGGGTAAGGATAAAATTGGAAATCAAAATGGCAATACTGCTACTGACCACTGCTTGTGTCGAGGAACGACCGACGTCTAGCGAGCCTCCTTTCACATAGTACCCATAAAATGAAGAAATACTGACAATTAAAAAGCCAAAAACGAGTGTTTTAGTCAAGGCATAAGTAATATGAAACGGATTGAAAAAAGAGCGGATACCTAAAATATAAATTTCAGTAGTAGTGAGGTCCGAGACTAATAAAGCCAACCAACCACCCAGCATGGACAAAGCCATTGAAAAGATAATGAGCACCGGAAAGAAAACCAGCGCAGCTGTAATTTTAGGGAGCACCAAAAAGTTCAAAGAATTAACTCCCATGATTTCGTAAGCGTCAATTTGTTCTGTGACGCGCATGGTGCCAATCTCAGAAGCGACATTTGAACCAACTTTTCCAGCTAATATCAAGGAAATAATGGTTGGTGAAAATTCTAAAATAGTACTTGATTGCGTGATAAAACCTACGGTGTAGTCAGGAAGCAATGGGCTTTCCATACTAGAAGCCGTTTGTAAAGCGATTACCGCACCCATAAAAGTTGACATCAAGGCTACAATTGGCAAGGAATTAATGCCAATCAGTTCAATTTCAGTCAGACTTCTTTGAAAATAAAAACGCCAACTATCGGGTTTGGTAAAAACCACCCGAAGCATCAGTAAATAACGGCCAAATTGTTGTAAGAATTTCACTAGGCTAAATTAAACATTATTACTTCCATAACGAGCAAAGCCAAATCAATTTTATCTTTGTTCAATGAATGAAAAACGCCAGCATTTTATAGACACACTTTCGAGATTCGTGCCGGCGCATTTTGCTCCCTACTTGGCTGATTGCATCTTAAACGCCAATATTCAGTTTAAAATTGTGCCGGGCCGAAAAACAAAACTCGGTGACTTCCGTACCAGCCCTCTTCAAAAAAAACCAGTCATTACCGTCAACGGAGACCTCAATCAGTATAGTTTTTTGATCACTACCTTGCACGAACTGGCACACCTAGACACCTATCGTCAATATGGGTGGAAGGTCGCAGCACACGGCGAAGAATGGAAAGCTGCCTTCCGCGAGCGCTTACTACCTGTTTTAGAAAGTGAAGCCCTCCCCCCTGAACTGCAAAAAGTACTCTGGAAAAGCTGGACGCGCCTCAAGGCCTCATCGGGCACCGACCTCCATTTGAGCAGGGCCTTGAAGGCTTATGATGCCCAAAGCGCGCATACTTTAGAATCCTTGCCCATGCATGCTGAATTTTTATTGAATCAGAAGCGTTTTAAAAAAGGGCAACTGCGCAGAACTCGTTATCTTTGCACAGAAATTGGCAGCAACAAGCAGTACCTCGTGCACGCTTTAGCTGCTGTTACACCTATTGCACATGACACAAAATAACACATACGGTCTTATCATGGCTGGCGGAGTCGGAAGCCGTTTTTGGCCGATGTCTACCCCTGAAAATCCGAAACAATTTTTAGATGTACTCGGTATTGGCAAGTCTTTACTCAGACTCACTTTCGAACGTCTCAACCGCTTCATTCCTACCGAAAATATTTATATCCTTACCAATAGTTCTTATGAGCAATTGGTATTAGACCAACTTCCTGAGTTAACTGCAAGTCAAGTACTCTGCGAACCCGAGCGCAAAAATACGGCGCCATGCATTGCCTATGCAGCAGCCAAAATTCATGCCCTTGATCCAAATGCCACACTCCTCATTTCTCCGGCCGATCACCTGATCATCAATGAAAAACGCTTCGAAGAAATCATCGATGTTGCATGGCAAACTGCTCAAGATGGCCAGTTAGTCACTTTAGGGATAGAACCAAGCCGCCCAGATACTGGCTATGGCTACATTGAATTTGCAAAAACTGAAACGGCTATTAAAGGAAGTGCGTGTCCAGTGCTTCAATTCAGAGAAAAACCTGACCTCGCAACGGCCCAAAGTTTTTTGGAAGCGGGCACCTTTTATTGGAATGCGGGCATTTTTGTCTGGAAGTCAGCAGTTATTTTGGCGGCACTAGAAGCGCATCAAAACGATATTTATCAAATCTTCACGCAAGACCAACAGGTCTACGGAACTGCACGCGAAACTGAATTTTTGAAAGCTGCTTTCGGTGCTTGCCCTGATATTTCTATTGACTTTTCAGTGATGGAAAAAGCAACTAACGTCAGTGTTGTTCTGGCCGATTTCGACTGGAGTGACCTCGGTACTTGGGGAAGCCTCACCACACATCTTCAAAAAGATGAACAGCAGAACTCACTCATTGGTGGTCAAATTTATGCTTTTGACTCTGCCAATTGTTTGGTGAATGTACCTGCCAATAAAACCGTGCTGCTCGATGGTTTACAAGACTACATTGTTGTAGAATCAGGAGATAAACTCATGGTACTGCGCTTAAGTAACGAGCAAAAACTCAAAGAATATCTCAAAATCATGGGGCAATAATTTCATGGTAAAAATTAGAAATATCGAATTAGGAGAGTTTCCTTTGCTCTTGGCACCGATGGAAGACGTCAGTGATCCGCCGTTTCGCGCGTTGTGCAAACAATACGGTGCTGATCTCATGTACACTGAGTTTATTTCCTCAGAAGGTCTCATCCGTGACGCGGCGAAAAGCCGCCAAAAACTCGATATTTTTGAATATGAAAGACCAATTGGCATCCAAATCTTTGGCTCTGAAACCGAGAGTATGGTGCAATCGGCTCAAATTATTGAGGCAGTCAAGCCAGACCTCATCGACATCAATTACGGATGCCCTGTAAAAAAAGTCACGTGTAAAGGAGCGGGTGCTGGTTTGCTTCAAGATATTCCTAAAATGGTGCGCCTTACCGCAGAAATTGTGAAGGCCACCTCCTTGCCTGTAACTGTAAAAACCCGTTTAGGCTGGGATGACGACACCAAAAATGTGGTTGAGGCAGCAGAAAGACTACAAGATATCGGCATTGAAGCCATCTCTATACATGGTCGTACTAGAAAACAAATGTACAAAGGAGAAGCAGACTGGTCTTTAATTGCTGAAGTCAAGAACAATCCTCGTATGCGAATTCCTGTTTTTGGCAATGGCGACATCGATAGCCCAGAAAAAGCAGTTGAATACAAAAATAGATACGGTGTCGACGGCGTGATGATTGGTCGGGCATCCATTGGTTACCCTTGGATATTTAGAGAAATCAAACATTATATCCAAACAGGCACCAAATTAGAGGGCCCAACAGTTGCCGAACGCGTCATTGCTTGCCGAGAGCATTTGCTCATGAGTATCAAATGGAAGGGGCCAAAGCTTGGCATTACCGAAATGAAAAGACACTATACCAATTACTTCAAAGGTATTTCTCACTTCAAAGATTACCGCACCAAATTGGTCACGACTTCTGAACTAGATGAAGTACTTGAAATTTTGAATTACATTGAGCAACACCAAGAAGAATTCATCTTGGCAAACGTTTAGAACAACTTATTTCTTCTGAAAAGTTTAGAGTAACTTATTTCTCCTGAGTAAACTTCTTACCGGTACGCGTAGGCTACCAAAAATCTCGTAGCGTGTCATGCGCTCAATTCGGAAATAGTAGTTGGTTCCTTTGTGCTTCCACAAAACTTGGTTTTCATGTCCCTTGATGATTCTTGGAGGAAGATCACCGGTATAGTACTGATAAAACGGACCAATTTTATTGAATTTCAAGAGTGGAGAGAACAAAAAGCGATAACCACCTTGATCTTCACGGAGCAAACCTTTCTGAGCTAGTTTAGCAATAAATAAAGGCCCCATTCTGTTTAAAGAAGCAAATACTGAAAACGCAGGAACTGTATCGTAGCGAACGCGCTCTACTTCAGTTTCGTTGAAATCTTCGTCGAGGATTGTTTCAATGTATTTGGTTTCTTGTACCTCAATACCACCTTGCTGATATACTAAATCTCCATTCCAGGCATTTAAAAACCTGACAAATGGAAAACCAACTTTCTTGCTCAATTTAGCCAATTGCACATAAACAGAATCTTCAGGATGTTGCTTGAACTCTCGAATGTCTAGATGCACATCAATGAGACGATCTGTTTGGGCGACACCGCGATAAGATAGGCCATCGCGTTTCATTGAAAAATAAAGTGGGGTCTTCTTTTTGACATAACTCTTTAACTTAAAGCCTAAAGAATCGCTGTCATGAGCAAACATGGCTGTTTGAATATTATAATTGCGCAATTTTGGCCAATTGGCATAAATGACCAAGTGCTCATCTTTAAACTGTTTTTGCTTCAAAAACAAAGCCCAATCCTTGTTCAAATCACCGTAATGAGCCGAGGCGACCTGACTCAGCAAACGATCAAAATGAGCCCCCTGATAAATGAATGCGTAATCTTTGCCGTAGTGCAAATAAGATTTTTCTTTTTTGATGTAATAAAAGGTGGTGCTTCCGATGACTGAATCTTGGAGTTTGGCGTACTTTCTTAGGCGTTCAATACCAACCTGTACTTTAGAAGAATCTGTCAATTTGATCAGGGCGCCCCAATCGCCATTTTCTTGTGCAAACAAATAAGCGTCTTGTTCTAAATCAAGGCCATACTGCTTCCCTTGCCCTAGAAGAAATTCATAGGTGGTGAAATCGCGCATTGACAACTTATTGTATTGCAACAAAGAATTGGTTTCTTTGGCCAGTTCCAAGATATTGGCTTTAGCTAGAAAATCGGCAGTTGGTAAACGGTCGATGAGCCGTGGAGTTTTCGGAACGGAAAACAAATAAGATTTGACGAACAAGACAAGCGCCAAACCGCCAGCAATCATGATGAGCGTCAGGAACTTCCTGTACATACCTAAGGATTTAAGGTGTAGACCAAATAAAGGGAATTGATGAGGTCGAGCAAGTGCTTGCCTGTTTCTTCTTCACCTTTAAAAGTATAACTCAGGTTAAATGTAGTGTGTGCGGCATTTGTTTCAGAAGAAACGAGTTCTAACATGCCTGACTTTCCTTTCAAGGAGGTAATGATTTCGGCATTTTTAGGTGTGAGCAACTCCGTTGGAAAACGGTTTAATGTACTGCTGATATCCACCTTACCGTACATAAAGCCGCCTTTACTTGCTTTTTTAGCGTCTTTTTTAGATAGCGCTAACTTGCCGTAGCCGTTCGCATATTGAGTAGCAAAATTGGCATCGTTGGATAAAATGAGGAGGCTGCCCGTATTGATGATAAAGAGCGGTGCTGCATCAAGAATGGCATTTTCAAAACGCCAATAATTTTCATGTTTTTGCATGCGAGAAGTCAAGCGGGCCATGTGTTTTAAAACTAGCTCCGGAATGTCTGCACGTTCAGTAGAAAAACCTAGTGTAAAGACTGGCATTTCGGTTTCGGCATCGGTTTCACGCTCGCCGTACTCAAAAGTTTCTTCGTCGTAGTAAAACTCAATTTTTTTGGTCTTGATTTTTTCAACGCCGTTGAAGGTACCAAACATACTTCCCTTATAAGTGCTAAAAAGGGCATCTTTATTGACAAACTCATTGAGCAACTCAAGGGTGAGTACATTCATGGCAATTTGTGCATTCTTTTCATCAGAAAGCAAAGGCAAAAGCACCTTGTAAGCCTGTTCGTAGGCTTTTTGCATATTGATGTTATAGGTGAAATAGGCTGAACTACTTGCAGGTATATATTTCAAGACATTTTTATCAAATTTGGCATCGTTCATCTCAGAATAGATACTTCCTAATGCAGGGCCATATTGTGCCTCGACGGCAAATTCTACGCTGTTATCTTTTAAGAATAAATCACCTAGAATCACATTGCCAGCATAGAGTTCTTGGATGTCTTTGTAGAGTGTTGGCAGTACTGTTTGAAAATACCACAAGCCTTGAGATTTGTCTAGGTTTCTGGCGTTATCTAGATAAAATACGCCTTCTGCGTTGTGAGCCAACTGAGCTGTAAAACGGGCATCTTGAGAACAAAGATTATTGCCCTGAACAAAAATCTGAGCAATCACTCGCTCGAGTTCGGCCTGCTGCAAAATAACCTGTACGCTATCGCGCAACTCATAGTAATTTTTAATGAGCGGATTTTCGGTTGCCTCAGGGAAAAGACCACTTTGGGTATCGTATTCTTGCTCATTGAGTACCTCTTCTTCTTGCTGAACTTCGTCGAAGAAATCAAAAGGCATTTCGTTGCCCCGGGCATACCAAATTGAATCAGTGACCTGATCGATGTATTCCATGGTGGGTTCAATGCGCAACAAAAGTGCTGTATTGCCCTGGATAAGTAGATTATTGAAAAATGTACCGTAAACCTCGAGGCCAGTAATATTGCTTTCTAGGGTTTGAAAATCATCGAAAACCTCAAACAATTGCTGTTTGTTACCTACCCCAAAAGTAAAACCAGTTAGTTCGGTTTTGGAAGTCTTGCCGTAAAACAAATTGAGCCTTTGATTGAAATCTAGGCCTGCGTCTTTGAGTGTTTTTCCGGAGGTAGAGCCGTCAAATAATTCTTGATGGACGTCTGACATGAACTCGTATTGAACGAGGTTATCCATGGAGATTTTTTGTAAGAGACTGATGTTGTTGATGCTAAAAACAGTAACCGCATCTGTAGGAATAAGGTGTTCGGACTGGCGCACATTGGTTTGGGCAAAAAATGTGGCAGAGAAAAGGCTTGATAGGCAAACCCAAAAATAATTCTTGAAAGCTTGATCCACGTGTATGAATGTTATAGGACGAAGTTAAGCATAATCCGCGAGTATCATCTTGGTGTCAAGACAATTATATTATCAATCAGGGATTGATTTTCTTTCAAAGAAAAAGTATTGGTTCGGACCATGACAGCCTGCTGATTTTTACTGAGGGTTCCGAGCTTGTTTTCAAAGCGTAAGACGGGTCTTTCAAAACGTGCAATGGAGGTGTAAACGCCTTCTTTGAGCAGCGCTTCGTCTTCAAATTTATAAGATTTGATTTGCTCAGTTACATAACCCGGAATACTGCGCTTGAGTGTGGTGCCGTCCCAACTGAGCCAATTTTCTTCTTGCTGTAAATTGACTTTGTCTTTACTAATTTGTTCGATGCTGCGTTTGATGCCATCTTGCAGGAGCTTAACATTGGTGAAATCACAGCTCAGTTTGAAAATAAAATCGGTATAGTTTTCCTCCATTAAAACATTACTGATACCAGGTTGAGCGTCCAGAATTTTGACAAACTCTTTGATTTTAGCTGAAATCTGTTCAACAGAGGGAACGGGCTTCCCTTGTAAACTGTCTAGGGCCAAAATTGAATTGACTTTTACCTTGCTTTCGCTCAGGTTGATTTTATACTTCAAATTTCCAGAACCATCATTGTTCAAGGTGAGGTCATCCCAAATCTCGATACAAGAACTGAAAAGGAACAATAAGCAAATAGTGAGTATAAATTTCATGGGCTTCATCAAGCAATTGTAATGCCAAAATTAATCAAATAAGCCCTTTTGGATGCCTAAAGGATTCTCAAATTTGGCGCTCACGTCAGAAATATTGGCATTCGAGCTTAAAATGATGCGTTTGTCGATCTCCCAAGCTTCGAGCTTAATATCGGATCGGTCTGTTATTTGATCTAAATGCAGCGCGCCATTCAACCAAGAAATTTCTTCATGAGCACTTAATATCAAGGGCATGCGCTTCTTGGAATTATGGATTTCAGCCATGAGGGTGTTGGCTTCTGTAGTTAAAATGGTAAAAGTTTTTTCTTGCGCTCCGGTGGATGGATTGAGCCAAGTATCATAAATACCTGCAATGGAAAAAACTGGCTGCTCAATAGCTTGAATAAAATAAGGAATCTTGAGCTTTCCTTGGGTTTGCCATTCAAAAAAACCCGATGAAGGGACCAAGCAGCGTTTGCTAGAAACCAAGTGTTTGAATGAGGCTTTCTCGGTGCAGGTTTCGATTCTTGCATTGAGCGTTTTGCTGGCAAATTCCATCCAATTGCCACCTTTATACCATTGCGGCAACAGGCCCCAACGCATTTGTTGCAAGACCTCATCGTTTGTTACGATATGCCATTGCGGAAAATGAAAACCCGACGCAAAAAAATAAGACAACTCAGGGGCTGATACAGGTTTTAACTTTTGATAGCGCTCGGCAAGTTGCTGGGTAGATGAAGTAGATGAATTACTGTAGCACATTTTCAAATTTAAAAAAAGAAAGCCACCCGAAGGTGGCTCTATATAGACATTTCTCGCTATCCGAATGAATCGGGAAGAAAGAAACGGTAAAGAGCCCGAAGGCTCTTGAATCCTTACATCATGCCTGGCATTCCGCCACCCATTCCTGCCATTGAAGCAGCTGGGTTTGCTTCTTCAGGCTCATCGGCGATGACACACTCAGTAGTGAGGAGCATAGCTGCAATCGAAGAGGCGTTCTCTACTGCAATGCGCGTTACTTTAGTTGGGTCAATGACACCTGATTTGTAAAGCGGTTCGAAAACATCGGTGCGGGCGTTGTAACCGAAATCTGCTTTGCCTTCGCGTACTTTTTGAACAATAACTGCGCCTTCACCACCAGCGTTGGCAATGATCTGACGCAACGGCTCTTCAGCAGCACGCTTCACAATTTGAATACCGGTCATTTCGTCTTCGTTGGCACCCTTTAATTTGTCAAGGGTTTCAATCGCACGAATGAGGGCAACACCTCCACCAGGTACAATTCCTTCTTCAACCGCAGCACGAGTTGCAGCTAAAGCGTCGTCTACGCGGTCTTTCTTTTCTTTCATTTCAACCTCGGTTGGTGCTCCTACATAAAGCACAGCCACACCGCCTGCAAGTTTCGCTAAGCGCTCTTGCAATTTCTCGCGATCGTAGTCAGAGGTAGTTTGCTCAATTTGCGCACGAATTTGACCTACACGCGCTTGGATATCGGCTTTTTTACCTTTACCGTTCACAATTGTGGTGTTGTCTTTGTCGATGTCAATTTTTTGAGCAGAACCGAGCATGTCTAGGCTTACATTTTCTAGGGTCATGCCGCGCTCTTCTGAGATGACAGTACCACCTGTGAGAATAGCGATATCCTCTAGCATTGCCTTACGACGATCACCAAAACCAGGAGCTTTAACGGCTGCTACTTTCAATGAGCCACGCAAACGGTTCACAACGAGTGTTCCGAGTGCCTCACCATCGACGTCTTCAGCAATAATAAGTAAAGACTTCCCTGACTGCACCACTGGCTCGAGGATTGGTAGTAATTCTTTCATGCTAGAGATCTTTTTCTCAGAGATCAGAATCAAAGGATTCTCCATTTCTGTGATCATTTTCTCGGCATTGGTTACAAAATAAGGTGAAAGATAACCGCGGTCGAATTGCATACCTTCAACTGTTTTAACTTCAGTTTCGGTACCTTTTGCTTCTTCTACGGTAATCACACCATCGTTACCCACAACTTTCATGGCCTCAGCAATGAGTTTACCGATGGTTTCGTCGTTGTTGGCTGAAATAGTAGCAATTTGTTCAATTTTGCTGTTGTCGTTACCCACTTGCTTAGATAGCTTTTTGAGGTTTGCAACAACTTCTTGTACTGCTTTATCTATACCGCGCTTGAGGTCCATTGGATTGGCACCTGCAGCGACATTTTTGAGACCCGCCGTAACGATAGCCTGAGCTAAAACAGTAGCTGTTGTAGTTCCGTCTCCGGCGATATCGGCCGTTTTGGAAGCTACTTCTTTTACCATTTGAGCACCCATGTTTTCAATGGGGTCTTTGAGTTCGATTTCTTTAGCAACACTCACACCGTCTTTAGTAACGTGCGGTGCACCAAACTTTTTACCAATGACAACATTGCGACCTTTTGGTCCAAGCGTCACTTTTACTGCATTTGCCAATGCATCAACACCTCTTTTTAATTTCTCGCGAGCTTCTACGTCGAAATAAATTTCTTTTGCCATTTTTTCGTTGATTTTAAATTAGAAAATACCGTAAATGTCTGACTCTCTCATGATGAGATAAGTACTGCCATCAATTTTAATTTCAGTGCCTGCATACTGACCATAAAGTACGGAGTCACCAACTTTCACTGACATTGGCTCATCTTTTTTACCGGATCCAGCTGCTATTACAGTTCCACGCAATGGTTTTTCTTTTGCAGTATCCGGAATGATGATTCCACTTGCTGTTTTTTGCTCTGCTGGCGCAGGTTCTACCAGAACTCTGTCTGCCAAAGGTTTGAAATTTACTGACATGAAATATTAAAATTTAGTTGTGTCCCTTACTTCGAAAAACATGCCAAGCGCGTTTTCTTGAATTTTCAGGACATTTTTTCATTGAAGGACAAAAAAAATGTCAGTATGGGTGACATACTGACATTTTCGAATATCGTTAAACGACTACTTATTGACCTTGACCTTGGCCCTGACCTTGCATAGGCGCTTGTTGTTGCTGTTGTTGCGGCTGCATTTGTTTAGGAGCCTTTGGTTGGCTTAGGCTAATACCCAAACTAAATACAAGAATAGCAGCTGCTAAACCCCAAGTGAGTTTGTCGATGAGCTCATTGGTGCGCTGAACACCACCAAGCTGACTTGCGCCACCGAAATCAGCACTGAGGCCCCCTCCTTTTGGATTTTGAACATAAACTACTAAGATGAGTAACGCACTGGCTACTATAACTAAAAATGAAAGGATTCCTGTCATGACGTTGAATTCAGGTTTTTCTTTAGAATTTTGATTTGATTTGCAAAGAAACTCTTTTTTTCTGGATTAAGCAAAATTAATTGCTCATAAACCGAGATCGCTTTGGCAACAGCACCCTGCATCGCATAGATTTTTGCCAATGTTTCAGACACCGGGATCTGGCTTGAACTTAAGCTCTCTTTTGCTTTTTTTGCTGGAGAATAAAAATCTTTTTTGGGCTTTTCGATCTCGAGATATTGCGGCGATGATTCTTGTGAATCGGTTTTTTCACCAAAATGCAGCCATTGGTTAAATGACTGAACTGACCCCGTAGCTTCAGTTTGTGAAGGATTTACTGATGCCTCATTTGAAGCAACAATTTCGTCCATACTTTCATCAGATCTGGACTGCTCCTCGTTAGAAAGATGCGCTTCTTGTTCTTGATCATCTAGTGCAACAAGTTCTTCTTTGTAAGTCAAGTCGACATAAGCCGCGCTGATCATGTTGGCGCGCAAAAGCTGATCGAGTTCGTCTGGTTTTTGGCTAAGCTCTTCATCCTGATTTTGAGAATCTTCTGAGGTATTGGCTTCTATTGAATCCGCCATTTTTTCCTCGACAGGAGCTTGTAATTGAACTTCGTTGTCTTTTTCGAGGGAAACTACTAAGGTTTCCTCTTGTTGATTTTCAATTTTTTCTTCGCGTACTTCTTCAATTTGCTCCGCTACTTCTTGGAGTAAATGAAACAATACTTCGCGGTTTGGGATAGAAAAAGCCTTTTGATCCAGTGCTGTGGCCAAACGCACATCTTGACTATTGGCCAAAGATTTTAAATAGAGAATAGAGAAACTAGTAGCAAAAGGATAAGACGCTTCTAAATGAGCAAGGTCGGACAAGTAATTTGCCGAACAGTGCGAAGGGTCTTGAATTTGAATATGAAGTTGCTCTTTTGTTAACACAGGTCTAAATTACCAATTACTGTACAACTTATTGATTAAATCTTGGACCATTTGCGCTGCAATCTCGTCAAAAAGTTTCTTCTCGACATCGGCAAAATTGGTTGAAGCAGAGAAATCGGCAAAACGCGTTGTACTGAACTGCCAAACCTCTTCTTTTGGTGCATTGATATTGATTTTCATTTGAAGTGTCATGGTCAGGCGGTTGCTTGAAGCTTCATCTGCGCCTTGAATAGCCAAGGGCTGCACCTGATAAGCTGTAATGGCACCTTCCATATTGATTTCGCCTTTGCCAAAACTCGTGTTGAGTAAAAGACGCGTATTATTTTGAACGCCATCTTTGAGCTGTTCGGTGAGCAAGGCTCCGAACGAAAGCGGACAATTTGGTGCTGTATTTTCTAAATTTTGAATACTGAATGTTTTCCATTCTTCGGGCATGCCTCCTTTGTCCACAAAAGAAAAACTTTCAGGCCAACACGCGCTCAGTGAGCACCACAGGATGCCGATATAGAATAAATACTTATTCACCTAATTGAAATTCTTTGATTTTTCGGTAGAGGGTGCGTTCTGAAATCCCGAGTTCGAGTGCTGCATATTTTCTCTTGCCTTTGTGTTTCTCGAGGGCTTTTGCGATGAGTTCCTTTTCTCGATCTTCGAGGCTTAACGATTCTTCTAATTCGATGTGTTCTTCAAATTCTTCGTGGGCTTCGTGGGCTTTACTCGGTAATTCGACTTGCACCGGAGCGACCGGCAACATGCGTGTGGGCAGGCTCGGGCTTTCTTCATAAACCTCTTGGTAGATGCGATTGACAACCGCAGACTGATCTGCATTTAAGGCAATTTCATGATTGGATCCAGCGAGGTCAAGGACTAACTTTTTAAGTTCTGTAAGGTCCTTTTTCATGTCGAATAAGAACTTATACATCAATTCTCGTTCGGAAATAGACTCTTTCGAGTTGTCATTGATGCTGAGACCTTGGGCTTTATCTGTTACAGGCAAAAGGTAATTTTGCAAAGTGAATTCATCGATGTCACGAGCTGTTTCAATGACCGATAATTGTTCCACCATATTTTTAAGTTGCCTAATGTTTCCTGGCCACGGATATTGTTGCAATAAAATGACGGCGTCTTCGGTCAGTTTAATAGCAGGCATGCGGTATTTTTCAGCAAAATCATTGGCAAATTTTCTGAAAAGCAAATGGATGTCCTCGGATCTTTGTCTGAGGGCAGGTAAACTAATTGGAACGGTACTGAGGCGATAATAGAGGTCTTCACGGAATTTACCCGATTGAATGGCGGCCTGCATGTTTTCATTGGTTGCTGCCACAACCCTTACATTTGTTTTTAAGGGTTTTGATGAACCCACACGTATGTATTCTCCGGTTTCAAGCACACGCAACAAACGCACTTGTGTTTGCATCGGTAATTCGGCGACTTCATCTAAAAAAATGGTCCCGCCATTAGCGACCTCAAAATAACCTTGTCTGCTGCCTTGCGCGCCAGTAAATGAGCCTTTTTCATGGCCAAACAACTCAGAGTCTATGGTGCCTTCAGGGATTGCACCGCAGTTCACGGCAATGTACTCACCATGTTTTCGTGAGCTGAGTTGATGAATGACTTGTGGGATGATTTCTTTACCCGTTCCACTCTCTCCGGTTACAAGCACAGAAATATCGGTAGGTGCTACTTGCATCGCAATTTCAAGAGCCCTGTTTAACAAGGGCGCTGACCCGATGATCCCAAAACGCTGTTTGACTTGTAAAAGATTCATGGCTTCAAATTGAGCGAACTATTTTTCAATTGTTTTAAAGCAACTCACCAATCAGTGTTGCAGAAGTACAGTCTGTTATTTTTACCTCTACATAGTTGCCTTTTTCTAAATTTCCTTTCGGGAAAACAACCATTACATTGGTTCCTGTTCGGCCACACAAATGTGCTTCTGAGCGTTTTGACGGCCCTTCGATAAGCACTTTCTGCGTGGTGCCAACAAGGCGCTGATTAGAAGCCAATGAATGCTTCAATTGTTTATCAATGATTTCATTTAAACGACGACCTTTTACCTCTTCAGGAACGTCATCGGCAAAGCGGCGTTCGGCCAAAGTTTTTGGTCTTTCGGAGTATTTAAACATGTAAGCGAAATCGTATTGAACGATATCCATCAGACTGAGGGTCTCTTGGTGTTCTTCTTCAGTCTCGCCACAGAAACCTGTAATAATATCCGTTGAAATGGCACAACCTGGCACAATACGACGGATACTTTCTATTCTTTCCAAATACCATTCGCGTGAATAGCCGCGGTTCATGCGGTACAGTACTTCTGTGTTGCCCGACTGAACTGGCAAGTGAATATAAGGGCAAATGTTTTCGTATTTGGCCATCACTTCGAGCACATCGTTGGTCATGTCTTTAGGATGCGACGTACTGAAGCGGACGCGCAATAACGGAGAAACCAAAGCCACCATTTCCATGAGTTGAGCAAAATTAGTGGTTGGCTCTTCGGCATTTTTCACTTCACCCTTTGCACTGAGGTTCCAGCGGTATGAATCGACATTTTGCCCGAGAAGGGTTACTTCGCGGTAACCTTTGTCAAAAAGATCTTGGCACTCGGCAACAATCGTTTTCGGATCGCGAGAACGCTCACGACCACGGGTAAACGGAACCACACAAAACGAACACATGTTGTCACAGCCACGCATGATGGTTACAAAAGCAGAAATACCTCCTTGATCAAGGCGAACAGGAGCGATATCTGCGTAAGTTTCATCGCGCGACAACAATACATTAACCGCTTTTTGACCTGTCCCAACCTCTTCAATGAGGTTCGGGAGATCGCGGTAGGCATCTGGGCCAGCCACGAGGTCAACTAGTTTTTCTTCGTCTAGTAAGTTCTTTTTGAGGCGCTCGGCCATGCAACCAAGGATTCCAACAACCAATTCGGGGTTGCGATCTTTTTTGATTTTAAATTCGGTGAGGCGATTGCGAACGCGTTGCTCGGCATTCTCTCTGATAGAGCATGTATTCAGTAAAATGACATCGGCCTCTTCAATATTTCTGGTGGTTTGGTAACCATCTTGTGCTAAAATTGATGCAACGACCTCACTATCTGAAAAATTCATCTGACAGCCGTAGCTTTCTAAATATAATTTTTTGGAGGCTTGTTCGCCTTGCTGCTCGATAACAAGGGCTGTGCCTTGCAATGCTTCGTCTATTACTTTATTTCCTGATTCCATGTTCTGTTCTGAACTGCAAAAATAGGGCAAATTCAAGATACTGACAAATTGTCATGATTGTTCCTACTATTGTTTATTAAAATATTTAACCATAGGTTAAGTAAATTTCTCGAATAAAATTGCAACAAACATCTTGCTGTTTGCTGTGTTTTACTTTTACATTTGCCCCTAAAATTTCCTTATGGCTAAGAATCTTGTTATCGTCGAGTCCCCCGCAAAAGCTAAAACCATTGAAGGTTATCTCGGCAAAGACTACATAGTGAAATCAAGTTTTGGACACGTCCGAGACCTCGCTAAAAAAGGCTTAGCCATTGACATCGATGCAAAATTTGCACCCAATTACGAAGTGAGTCCAGACAAGAAACAACTCGTTGCCGAACTCAAAAAATTAGCAAAGGAAGCCGATACGGTTTGGCTCGCTACCGATGAGGACCGCGAAGGAGAAGCCATTTCTTGGCACCTCTACGAAACCCTTGGTCTAGAGAAAAAAGATACCAAAAGGATCACTTTTAACGAAATTACAAAGGTTGCGGTTACTCGAGCCATTGAACGTCCAAGAAACATTAATCGCGAACTAGTAGATGCCCAGCAAGCCAGACGCGTACTCGATAGAATAGTAGGTTTTGAGCTTTCTCCGGTACTCTGGAAAAAAGTCAGACCTAGCTTATCTGCTGGTCGCGTTCAGTCTGTCGCTGTTCGATTAATCGTCGAACGCGAACGCGAAATTGAGAAATTCAACACGGAAAGCTTTTACAAGGTTCAGGCAGAATTTGCAACCTCGGATGGGCTACTAAAAGCAGAACTTAATCAGCAACTACAGGAAAAGTCGGCTGCGGCACAAGTTTTAGAACAAGCCAAAACTGCTGATTTCTTTGTAGAAGATGTGCAACAAAAACCAGCAACCAAAAGCCCTGCTGCGCCGTTCACAACCTCAACACTACAACAAGAGGCAAGCATGAAACTTGGTTTTTCGGTAACCAAAACCATGAGTGTTGCCCAGCGACTTTACGAGTCTGGAAATATCACTTACATGAGAACCGACTCCGTGAATCTTTCTGAAACAGCTATCGCTGCTGCTCAAGAAGCTATCACTTCACAATTTGGCGCCAACTATTCAAAACCAACCAAATACAGTACGAAAAGCTCGGGTGCACAAGAGGCCCACGAAGCCATCAGACCTACTGATTTCACCAAGCCAAGCATTTCAGCAGAAAGAGACGAAGTGAGACTCTATGAATTGATTTGGAAACGCGCCATTGCCAGTCAAATGGCACACGCTCAACTTGAAAGAACTACTATTAAAATTGGTGGCCTCAACCAAGCTCAATATTTTCAGGCCAAAGGAGAAGTCATCATTTTTGACGGCTTTTTGAAAGTTTATTTGGCAAGCAACCTAGACGATGATGCTGAAGAAAATGCAGAAACAGAAGGGCTACTTCCAAGAGTACAAGTCAATGAAAAACTGAAACTTCAAAATGCTCTAGCCACAGAACGTTTCAGCCGAGCGCCTTCTCGCTATGTAGAAGCTACACTTGTAAAAAAATTAGAAGAACTTGGCATCGGCCGACCATCTACTTATGCACCAACTATTTCCACGATTCAAAAAAGGAACTACGTCGAAAAAAAGGAACGCGAAGGTGCACTGCGCAATTACGCACAACTCGAATTAAAATCGGGGGTAATTACAGAACATACGAAATCAGAAACCACCGGTAAAGAGCGCAACAAACTTTCTCCAACCGACATTGGTATTGTGGTAACTGACTTTTTGGTCGCGCATTTCGAGCAAATTTTAGATTATCAATTTACAGCAAAAGTAGAGGCTGAATTCGATGAAATTGCACAAGGAAACCTGAACTGGACCGATATGCTGCAATCATTCTACGGTCCTTTCCACAACCATGTAGAGCAGACACTTGAGCATTCAGAAAGAGCAACCGGTGAACGCGAACTCGGTATTGATCCAAAATCACAAAGAAGGGTCATTGCCAGAATCGGGCGTTTTGGACCAATGATTCAAATTGGCGACGAAAAAGCCGATGGCCTCAAACCACAATTCGCCTCTTTACAAGGCAACCAATCGATCAATAACATCACCCTTGAAGAAGCGCTCAAATTATTTGATTTACCGAGAGTTTTAGGTGAACACAATGGCGAGGCTGTCAAGGTGAATATCGGCAGATTCGGCCCTTATGTACAGGTTGGCAAGCGCTTTAGCTCTATTCCAAAAGACGAAGATCCACTCTCTATGAGTTTCGAACGTGCCATTGAATTAGACACACTAAAACTCGAAGAAGCGGCAAAAGCCTTGATCAAAACTTTTGAGGAAAGACCTGATGTGCAATTATTGAATGGCCGTTACGGTGCTTATCTTAAAATTGGCAAAGACAACTTCAAACTTCCGAAAGATTCACAACCAGAAGAATTGACACTAGAAGCATGTCTAGAAATTGCAGCTAACCAAGGAACAAAAACTTCAAAAAAGCGTCCAGTTCGAAAAAAATAACTATTATTGATTGAAAAATCATATGAACGGAAGCGTTAATAAAGTAATTCTTATCGGCAATTTGGGCAAAGATCCAGATGTGCGTCGTCTTGAAAATGGCTCTATCGTTGCCTCTTTTCCACTCGCTACGTCTGAAATTTACACAGACAAACAAAGTGGTGAAAAGAAAGAAAACACAGACTGGCACGATATCGTGCTTTGGAGAGGCCTCGCTGAAGTTGCTGAAAAATACCTGCGTAAAGGCACCAAAATTTACGTCGAGGGTAAACTCAAAAAAAGATCCTGGACAGATAAAGAAGGTCATCAACGCTATGCAACAGAAGTCGTTGGCGATGACCTCACCATTCTAACGCGTCCAGACAACCCGGAACGATCCAACCCTTATGGTAATGAAGGAAAACCTAATTCACCTTCTCCCATGAGTGGCTTAGCCAGTGAACCCGGAGATGATTTACCATTTTAAGTCATGACAAACACAGTAGAACCTCCCAGTCTTATCGCATCGTTAAATACAACCGAAGCTGGTTTTAGCGATGCAACCCTAGTTTATCTGCTCATTATTTTAGTCCTGTTGGCCTTGTCGGCCTTGACCTCTAGTTCCGAGAGTGCGTTTTTCTCTTTGAAACCAAGTGACAACGCAAGTATTAAAAATTCTAACAATGCGCGGGTTAAAATGATTTTAAAGCTCTTGGCCAAACCCCAAGAATTACTCGCTACCCTACTGATATTCAACAATTTTGTCAATGTCGGGATTGTCATTCTCTCCTCTTTTGTACTCAACGATATTTATCCGGTCAAAGAAGGTCAAGAATTGCTGCGTTTACTGGTAGAGGTAGTAGGCATTACACTTGTATTATTGCTTTTTGGAGAGGTGATTCCTAAAATTTTCGCCAATCGAAACGCACTCACAGTGAGTACCTGGATGTCTTATCCGATGCATTTTTTAAACCGAATCCCACCCCTTTCTTGGTTGAAATCAGCACTTGTTTGGGGTACAAATTTTATTCAAAAACTCGGGCAAAAAAGTACTACCCTCGATCAAAATGAACTCGAGCAGGCCTTAGCGCTTACCAAACAAGAAAACGGCTCTGAAGAAGAGCACAAGATTCTCGAAGGCATCGTGAAGTTTGGAAAGACCGAAGCCTCTGAAATCATGACCCCACGCGTAGAGGTAGAAGATATTGATGCAGAAAGCGATTTTCACGAAGTATTGAAGAAAATCATTGATGTCGGATTTTCAAGAATGCCGATTTTTTCAGAAAGCCCAGATAACATCATCGGAATTCTTTACATCAAAGACTTGCTCAATCATTTGGAAAAGGAGGCTGACTTCGATTGGAAATCTGTGTTGCGCAAGCCTTATTTTGTTCCTGAAAATAAAAAAATCAACGACCTGCTTCAAGAGTTTCGCAACATGAAAATGCATATGGCCATTGTTGTCGATGAATATGGTGGAGCAAGTGGTATCGTTACGCTAGAAGATATTCTAGAAGAAATCGTTGGTGACATCACCGATGAATTTGACGACGCGCAAATCAATTATACCAAACAAGCTGAAAACACCTACGTTTTTGAAGGTAGAACTTCATTAAACGACCTACTCAAAATTATCGGAGAGGAGCACGAGGCTACAATTGAGCAGTATCGTGGAGAGGCTGAAACCCTTGGAGGGCTCATCATTGAAGTGGGCGGACGCATCTTAAAAAACAATGAATTCATCGTCATTGGCCCCATGAAATTAATTGTCGAATCTTCGGACAAAAAAAGAGTGAAATCTGTAAAAGTTGTCATCCATGAAAATAAATAAGCGCTTTGCAATTGTAGGTTTTGTTCTATTTATATTGATGGGCTGTTCCGACTCGGCTCCTATTCCTAAACCGAGTACTTTTTTAAAAACCGAATTCCCGGAACACACCTACAGACCATACATCAGCCCAGGTGCTTATCAGTTTGACCTCGCAGACCTTTACCAATCCAAATCTTTCGAGCTTGCCAAACAAAATTACTCGGTGCAAGAAATCGACTTGGGCCCCTTAAATGGTACGCTTTTTCTTTATTACCTAAAGATTCCAAGTAAAGACTCTCTACCTGAAATCATCAATTTTGCAAATGATAAAGTAGATGAGCATAAAATCATGGCCGACAAAATTGACTTTGAACAAATCATTTCACCACAAAAACGCGTATTCGGAACCTTTTTCGAACTAAAAGGAAATGTAGCCACCAACTTTCAATTTTATTTAACTGACTCCATCCAACATTTTGTGAGGGGCGAGGTGCTACTCAATTGCAGACCCAATTACGATAGCCTCAGACCTACCCTACAATACCTCAAAACCGATTTACAACAACTCATTAAGAATTTCAAATGGCGTCAGTAGGCCCCAATCGGGTTGTTATTGCTTTTGGTTCGAATCTCGGTGAGCGCGAAGTACACATTCAAAGCGCCATTCAACTGCTCAATGAACGCTGCGGAAAAGTTCTTCAGGTTTCAAGTTTGCATCAAACTGCGCCAGAAGGGTTTGAATCGGCGTACCAATTCCTCAATGGCTGTTTACTCTTGACCACCCAACTTACGCCGCATCAAGTTTTAGAAACACTGCAAAACATCGAAATTGAGCTGGGTCGGAGCAAAACAAAAGCAACTTATGAAGATCGCTGTATCGACCTTGATATTATTTTTTATGAGAGCTTGGTACTACACGATGAACGACTACAAATTCCGCATCCGCGATACCAAGAGCGCGATTTTGTACTCAAACCACTGATGGAACTCAATTTGAGTTTCACGGATTGATTTGGCACGAATTTCGCTTCGTTGATTTTTCTTCCTATTTTTGTCCTATCAAAACTGATATCATGACTTTAAAGTATTTCAAGCCAGCCCTTTTCCTCGGATCAAGCGTTCTTTTCTTGAACTCTTGTGATCTTGTTAAAGACATTACTTACACTGTAAATCCGAATCCGTTAGAAATGCATGCGGATTCTGTAAAAGTTTCTATCACTGTAAATGTTCCTGAAAAAGGCATCCAAAAGAAAGCAAAGGCAGAAATTACTCCTAAAATTGGCAATACTGCTATCGGAACATGGTATGTAAACGGTTCAAAAGTTACCGGCAACGGTACCACCATTGATTTCAAAACTGGTGGAACAGCCACTTTCGAACAAAAAATTGCTTACACGCCAGAAATGGAAGCTGCAGACCTCATCATTACTGGAAAGCTCTACAAGCAAACGAAAGAAAAAGGTGCCCTACCTGAAACCAAAATTGCTGATGCAACCATCATTACCCCATATTTGGTTGACAAAACATTCAAGGTCTTAACTGAAGAAGATGCTTTAGTTCGTCAGTTTGACAAAACGACTACCGCAACTTTCAACTTTGAAAGAGGGAAGTCTGCGATTCGTCCGACAGAATTAAAAGATCAAGATATTACTGCTTTAATTTCTTGGATTCAGGCTGCACAAAACAACCCTAAAATCAAAATTACCGGTATTGAAATCAATGGTTATGCCTCACCAGACGGTGAAGTATCTAAAAACGATAACCTTTCTTCAGACCGAACAGTTGCAGCTCGCAAAGCATTAACTGAGCTCATGAAAAAAGCAAAACTTACTGCTTATTCTGACACCGCTGCTTACCAACTTGCTAAATATGGCGAAGACTTCGAAGGCTTCAAAAGCCAACTTGCAGCTACAGCTTCTATCCCTGAAGCCGATAAAAACTTGTTCATTCGCATCCTCGAAATGACCAAAGACCCTGAGCAACGCGAAAAGGACATGATCAACCTCGGAAAAGCCTACACAGAGCTTGAGCGCGATGTATTCCCTATGATTCGCCGTGCAGTAGTCGTGGTTAAATACACAGAATACGGCCTTACTGATGACGAGCTCAAAAGCGCTGTTGTAAATAATCCAAACTCACTTTCTGTAGAAGAATTACTCTTCACAGCTGGAAAATTAACTACTGACCTCAATCAAAAAGCTACTATCTACGGAATTGCTGCAGCGAACTACGCACAAGACCACCGCACACACACCAACCTTGGTGCAACGCTTTTTGAATTAAACAATACTAAAGAGGCTGCTGCTGCTTTCAAAAAAGCAAATGAGCTTAAAGCAAATGCTGTTACTGATAACAATTTGGCAGCAAGCCTAATCCTTGAAGGAAATCGCGCTGCAGCTAAAAAACTTTTGCGTTCTAAAACAACTGTTTCAGGATATAACCAAGGCATTATTGACATCATGGAAGGCAACTATAGCGCTGCTGAGAAAAACATCAGTCAAGACAGCTACAATAAAGTTTTAGCGCTTGTTTTACAAGACAAAACAGACCTCGCTAAAAAGGCAGCTTCCAACTTGAAAGAAACTGCAGAACTTGCCTACCTAAAAGCGATCATTGAAGCGAAAAGCGGTAGTAATGTAGATGCAGTTGTTGCCTCATTAAAAGTTGCAATTGCAAAAAATGCAGCACTCAAAGCAAAAGCCGCTAAAGACCGCGAATTCATCAAATACATGAACGAAGCTGCGTTTATCGATTTAGTGAAATAAGTTTCAAATTCACATTTAAAAATCCTGGAGAAATTCAGGATTTTTTTTTGTGCTATATTCAACAATAAAGCCAACCTTTATCGTTAATTTTGAGACCTTAAATAAATACAAAATATGGACAGCCACGAATTTCGCAAATACGCAACCAAACATATGGGCATCAGCAGCATGTCTGTAGATCATTATATCGAATCTTCCATGACACCGTACATCATTGAAGAGCGACCTTTGAACATGACCCAAATGGATGTCTTCTCTAGACTCATGATGGACCGCATTATTTTCTTGGGTACCGGTATCAATGATCAAGTTGCCAATATCATTAATGCACAACTTTTGTTCTTAGAATCTGTTGATGCAAAAAAAGATATTCAAATCTACTTGAATTCACCAGGAGGTTCAGTTTACGCAGGCCTTGGTATCTATGACACCATGCAATATATCCGCCCTGACGTTGCTACAATTTGTACAGGGATGGCGGCATCCATGGGAGCTGTTTTACTTTGTGCAGGTGCCGAAGGAAAACGCAGTGCATTAAAGCACTCTAGAGTCATGATTCATCAACCCTTAGGAGGTGCACAAGGTCAAGCTTCAGATATCGAAATCACCGCACGTGAAATTCAAAAACTCAAAAAAGAACTTTACGATATCATTGCCACTCACACCAAGCAAGACTACGAAAAAGTTTGGGCAGACTCCGACCGCGACTACTGGATGACCTCCGAAGAAGCAAAGGCTTACGGTATGGTTGATGAAGTTTTATTACGCAACCCGAAATAAGTAATGGCAAAAAAAGAAACAAATTGTTCTTTTTGTGGCTCACCACGATCGAGTGTAAACATGCTCATCGCTGGTGTAAACGGACACATCTGTGATTCTTGTGCAAGTCAGGCAAGCAAAATCGTTCAAGAGGAGTTAGCCGGCGCTGCCTCTTCTGGCCAAAGCGCTCAACAAGGGCTAAACTTATTAAAACCACAAGAAATCAAGGCGCACCTTGACCAATACGTCATTGGTCAACAAGACGCTAAAAAAGTATTGTCTGTTGCCGTATACAATCACTTCAAGCGCCTCAAGCAAAAAACTTCCGAAAACGAAGTAGAGATTGAGAAATCCAACGTGATGCTCGTCGGTAGAACCGGAACTGGCAAGACTCTTTTGGCAAAATCCATAGCTAAGTTGCTCAATGTGCCGTTTTGTATAGCTGATGCCACGGTACTCACCGAAGCAGGTTATGTCGGTGAAGATGTCGAGAGTATTTTATCTCGTTTGTTGCAAGCAGCCGATTACAACGTTGAAAGCGCTCAAATGGGAATTGTTTTCATTGACGAAGTCGATAAAATTGCGCGCAAAAACGACAACCCAAGCATTACCCGCGATGTATCGGGCGAAGGTGTCCAACAAGCTTTATTAAAGTTACTCGAGGGCGCAACGGTCAATGTACCACCGCAAGGAGGACGCAAGCACCCAGAGCAGAAAATGATTTCAATCGATACCAAAAATATCCTCTTCATTTGTGGAGGAGCATTTGACGGCATTGAGAAACTCATTGCCAATCGCGTGAACCGTCAGACCATTGGTTTTTCTTCAGAACACGACCAAAGCATAGAGCAAGACTCTTTGCTTAAATATATTTCGCCTACAGATGTAAGATCTTTCGGTCTCATTCCAGAGCTCATTGGTCGCTTTCCTGTGCTCACCTATCTAGAGCCACTCAAAGAAGCCGACCTCAAAAGAATCTTAACTGAACCAAAAAACGCATTGGTCAAACAATACACCAAGCTTTTTGATATGGACAGCGTCAAGCTCGAACTCGATCAAGAAGTCTTGGATTTTATTGTTCAAAAAGCCATGGAATTCGGTCTAGGTGCGCGTGGTCTTCGTTCTATTTGCGAGGCCATCCTTACAGATGCCATGTTCGAATTACCCGGTTCAAACAAGAAATCCTTACACGTTAATTTAGAATACGCTACCCAACAATTTAGCAAATCAAAAATAGCAACACTTAAAGTTGCATAAGCATTTGTAGTTTCTGACTTATTTGTAATTTTGCTAATTGTAAAAATGACACTATGAAAACCCTACAGTTCAGAGAAGCCTTAAGAGAAGCCATGTCCGAAGAAATGCGTCGCGATGAAAACGTATTTTTACTCGGAGAAGAAGTTGCCGAATACAATGGTGCCTACAAGGTATCACAAGGCATGCTCGATGAATTTGGACCAAAGCGCGTAATTGATACGCCAATCGCCGAACTCGGATTTTCCGGTATTGCTGTTGGTGCTGCCATGAACGGCCTTCGCCCTATCGTAGAATTCATGACTTGGAACTTTGCTATTTTAGCAGCAGACCAGATCATCAACTCTGCAGCCAAAATGCTTCAGATGTCAGGCGGGCAATACGGTTGTCCAATCGTATTTCGTGGCGGGAACGGAACTGCGGGCCAATTAGCAGCTACGCACTCTCAAAGCTTTGAAGCATTTTATGCACACGTACCGGGCCTAAAAGTAATTACACCTTCCAACCCAGCAGATGCGAAGGGCTTATTAAAAGCTGCCATCCGTGACAACGACCCTGTTGTTTTCTTAGAGTCTGAAAAAATGTACGGAGACAAAGGAGAAGTTCCTGAAGGAGAATATATCATTCCAATCGGTGTTGCCGATGTCAAAAGAAAAGGTACAGATATCACTTTGGTAACTTTTGGTAAAATCATCAAAGTTGCACAAGAAGCAGCTGAAGTGCTTGCCAAAGAAAACATCAGTGTTGAAATCATCGATTTGCGTACCATTCGTCCACTAGACTACGGAACCGTTGTTGAATCAATTAAAAAAACAAACCGTTGTGTAGTTGTTGAAGAATCTTGGCCTTTGGCAAGTATTTCTTCTGAAATTGCCTACCACTTACAACGCTATGC
>JBEBBE010000013.1:0-63965 GCA_041158525.1 Bacteroidota bacterium
AAAGTAAAAGCGTTGCCAGTTTTTGAAAAATGGATGTTGATTATTGAGATTTTTGATCTTAAGCGAAAAGTAAAAAGCGATACTAAATAAAATCAGGTCGCCGATAAGTGCATTGGGCTCAAGAAAATGAAAACCCCAAATGTCAAAATGGATCTTTTCAAAATCTTGTCCGATCATTGGCTTTCTTCTTTAAAACGGTGGATATTTTTTATTAAAATGCGCTCAACTAGAAGTGGTGAGATGCGATTGAGCAATAAATTGATTTTACCTAGAAGGGTTTGTGTGTTTGTAAAACGGCGATTTTCAATGAGCTTGAGGCAGTCCTGAGCCACGCGTTCCATACTAAGAACTTTTTCGTTGGTGCGTGCTTTTAGGGTTTGTAATTGGCCATTGGCGCCAACTGTTTGTTTTTGGTGTTCAATTGCCGTTTTGGCTACGCGAAGGATACCTACATGTATGTGGTGCTCGTGTTCTTCTATTCGTAGTGCTTCGGCGAAGGCTTGTAGGGCCATTTTGGAAGCAGAATAGGGAGCTAAGCCAGGTAGGCCGTGAATGGCAGCTAAACTCGAAATGAAAATGACACTTCCTTTGCTTTTGCGCAGTTCAGCAAGAGCGAGCTGGGTAGGGAAGATACAACCGTTTACATTGCTAGCAAAAACTTGCTGAAGTACATCTGGATGTAATTCTGAAATATTACCTCGGCTTGATACGCCCACATTATTGATCAGAAAATCGAGTTTGCCACAACGCTCAATGGTTTGCTCAATGAGTTGTTGTGTTTCAGAAAAATTGCTCACATCAGCAGCTATAGCATGTGCCGTTCCACCTAGTTTTTCAATCTCTGACTTTACGATTTCTAATTTATCTTGCTTGCGCCCGTTTAACACGACAACGCAGCCTTTTTTTGCAAGTTCTAGGGCAATAGCTTTACCGATACCCTGGCTAGAGCCAGTAATGAGTGCAACTTTATTTTTAAACCCTTTCATGCTGTTGGGTCGTAATGAATTTCGGGGTGATACTTAAGTGCAGTAAGACTGTTGGTCCAGGCCATCCCGATATGCACCAAGACGGAAATCCAGATATTGCCAGACATCACAGTGAGTAAACACAAGACAAAGCCCAAAGGAATGGCACCTAGGGTTTCATCGAGTCCTTTCGGGATATGTGTGGCAGAGTAGAGTGCTACGTTGATTGCAATGGCTAACCACAGCCCATATGCTTCTACTAACGGAAACAACAACAGACCTCGGAAGAGCAGTTCGTAGCCTAATAAATAGACTGCCCAACCCAATAGGTTCAGCCGATAAGTTTTTTTAGTCCAACGCTTGGCCCTGATTTGTGGATAATTGACCAAGTTTTTTTCTTTCTTGGCAGAAAAGATGGCTAATGGAATGACTAACGCCAACAACCCTAACGTGACCAATGTATTAAATAATAAGGTATCTGTTCTGAAATTGAGCCCATAATAGGCGATAGAACGCTGTGGTTCAAGTAGGAGTAAAATCAAGAGCGGAACAAGGCCCATACTGAAAAAGCCCAGCCATTTGGTCATGTAGATGAAGCGAAGCCATGCGGTGTCGTGGTCATAACGCTTAAAGTAGCGTCCTTTAATTTGCTCTGATTTCGAGCCAAACCAAAATATAATAAAACCAAAAAGGGCTAAATAGATAGGAGCGATACCTCCAGACAATGTAGGAGTTTGATCAGGGAGCGGGAGATAATGAATCATATCTTAAGCGATGTAGCCATTTTCTTTATACCAAGTCATGCAATCTGTGATGGCTTGTTCGATAGGGGTACTTGGTAAGAGCAGTTCTTCCCTGGCTTTTTCTGGTGAGTAAAATTGTTTGACACTAGCCATTTTGGCCATGGAGTAGCTTAGTTTTGGAGCTTTACCCGTCATTTTGGCTTTTATTGAGTTGATGGCGCCAACCATGTTAATGGCAAAACCAGGAAACTTCTTGATTTTAAAAGGCTTATTGAAAACTTTGGAAGCTTTGCTAAACATTTCGCCAAAATACAAGTTTTCATTGCCCACAATATAGCATTCTCCTAAACGCCCCATGTGTAAGGCATTCACGGTGGCAACAGCAACATCTTTGGAATACACAAAGTTCTTCCCACCTCCGGCATAACCAGGAAGTTTGTTGTTATAGAGCTCTATGAGCATTCTACCCGATGTTGGTCCGGAATCAAAAGGACCAATCATGTAAGTTGGATTGACGACAATGACCGGGAAATTTTGAGTGGCATGCAATTCTTGTAAGTAACACTGTGCCCGATATTTGCTGTCCATGTAGTCCATCTTGAACTGATGACCTTCATAGTTATTGTTTTCATGGCCGGGATTGTTTCTTGGGCCATGGTCAAATGAATTGGCAGTGCCAATTTGTACCATTCGGGTGCACCCATTTTGTATGGCAATTTCAGCGATGTTTTTTACACCGTCAAAATTAACCTGATGAATGATATCTAAGCGGCGAGGCCAAATGGTGGTGAGTGCTGCAATATTGATGACATATTGACAAGAAGCCATTTCACGCTCGAGGAACGCACGGTCTAAAATATTGCCTTCGACAATTTCAATGGGCAAGCCTGCTAGAACTTGGGTGGAAGATCCGGGTAAAATTTGTGCTTTGACTGAGAAACCTTGATTCAGTGCTTCTCTGGTTACGCTAGCGCCTAACATGCCGTTGGCACCGGTGATAAAAACTTGCTTACTCATGAAAGGAAAAGTCGTAGTAGTCAGTCAATTGTTAAGGCAACAAAGATACTAAAATTTCCAAGAAATTCCTGTTCGGAGCTGCATTTGATTCAGCTTTACGCCTTGTCCAGATTCAGATTTAAAGCGTTGCATTTGTACAAGATAGCTAGGTTCTAGGTAAACGCCTAGGTGTTTATTTGCTAGATATTCAAAACGCAAACTTTGTTGTTGATACCAACTCCATTTTTGAAGCTGATTGGCAATATCGATCGTACTTGGTGTAAAACCAGGAATACCTAGGGTTTGTGTAGCATTTTTGATGTAATTGAGCGTAAGGCCCGTAGACAGTTGTAATGCAAAATTCCCGAACCTACGTTCATAGGCAAAACTCAAAGGAATTTGCCAGATATTTAACCGGACATCACTTTGGTAATTGATATGGACATGACTGGTGTCTGATCCGAAGGGATTAGGTGGGAATGTTGGCCACGGACCATTATCTAGTTCTTCGTCAGAGATGCTGCGCTGTCCAAGAGCATAATTAAACCAATAATGTTCTTTGTCGTCGTAGGAATAGACGTTGGTTTTGTAAAAGTGTTCTGCGATTTGTATTTGTTGTTGACCAATACCTAGACCCAATACCCATGATTTTGGGAAGTGATACTGAATTTGCAAGCTCGGTTTTTGCTGCGTGCTGGCTGCTTGTGTATAGCTTGCTGAGTTGTTTAAGCTATAAGGTGTGCTCTGGAATGAATTGAATGATTTTGAACTAGAGAGTTGTAAACTCAAACCTGTAAACAAAAGAGGAGCTTTTGGATATTTAACTAAAGTCTTTTTTTCAAGTTGAATAGAGGTTGGCGTTAAATATTGAAGTGAGTTTTCTGATGTAGTTACTTGTTGTGCATCGGAATCTACTCGTTGCTGCAACTGATGCTGGATTTCATTTGTTTGAACCATCTCATCCGCTTTAACTAAAGATAGATCTTGAATTTCGGCTCTTGCTTCAGCATATTGCGCTTGTTGATTTTTTAGCGTGCTTTGTTCAAGATGCTGGTCCTGTACTTCTTGTGAAACTTGGTGTTGAACAGGCGCTAAATTTTGCTGTTCGGTTGGGACTAACCCTGAGACATAAGTTTTTGCTTGTTCAGGACTAGATATCGTTTTTTGACGCGACTCGTTTTTTACTTCAGGTATTGCCGAACCAGTATTATTATTGAGTAAAACATAGGTTGAACCAGCACCTATTGATGCTGCAGTGAGCGCAGTAAGGGCATATTTAACAATGCTTTTAGCATACCACGCTTTGGGTTTGCCTATGACGTCATGTAAACGTTTCCACATGAGGTCTTGAGGAGCTGCTTGCCCCTTGAGCTGATCTTGTAGATATTTTTCAAATGCGTCTAGTTCTTGCATAATTAGCCGATCATTTGGATGCGTTCATTCTTTTCAATGGCTTTTTGTAAGGCACGTTTGGCTTCAAAAAGCTGTGATTTTGAGGTGCCTTCATTGATGTGAAGTAATGCACCAATTTCTTTATGGGAATAACCCTCCATGACGTAAAGGTTGAAAACCATGCGCGCTCGGGGTGGTAATTTTTGAACCAATGACATGATTTCTTCAGCACCTAAATGTTGAAACACAGTTTGGTCTGTGGATGCCAATTGGTAGGCCTGGTCTATATTTTGATGTTGGGCATACTTGGCTGAACTTCTTAGAAAGTCTATGGCCGTATAAACCACAATCTTTTTGATCCAACCTGGTAGGTGCGCGCTGCTGTCAATGCGGTTTAAATTCTGAAAAATTTTGACAAAGGCATCTTGAAAGATGTCTTGGGCTGCGGCTTCATCCTGGGCATAGCGCAAACAGACTTTAAACATCGCAGGGGCAAACAAATCATATAACTCTTTTTGAGCGCGTGCTTCCTTGCGGATACAGGCCCTAATGAGGTCGTCATAGATTTGCTTGTCTTTGGTCATTGTTAGTAAGTCGAAATTGACCAAAAAAGGTTGTGTCTAATTTGAATTAGATCAAGAAAACAGCTCCTAAAGTAAGGAAGGCGCAAATGACTAAAACAATGCTTTGCTCTAATGGAAGACTTACGCGAATGCTAGTAGCTGGTTTTTTCAAGGCCAACAACAATAAGCGTAAATAAACAAAAGCGCCGACAACTGAAGCTATCAAGGCTAGCGCAGCCGTGTAGGGTAAGTGCGGTGCAGCAGACCACAAAAGTGTGAATTTACCAAAGAATCCAGCCATTGGTGGAATGCCAGCTAATGAAAACAAGGCCAGAACAATTGAAATACCGAGAAGTGGGTGTTTCCAAGCAAGGCCTTCCCATGCACTGAGTTCGTCTGCGTTTTCACCGTTAGATTGATTGCTAACAACTAATGCTATTGTCGAAACTGCATAAGCCAAAATAAAAATGAAGACATTTGAATTATTGGTGTCAGCAAGTGTAAAAAGCATGAGGCCGGCATTGGCAATGGATGAATAGGCCATCAGACGGCGGAAGCTTGTTTGTCTCCAGGCGGTGATGTAACCATAAAACAACGAAGCGACAATAATAAGGCTCACGAGGTCAATCCAGAAGAAATAAGAATCTCTGAAGACGGCTGCGAAAACATAAATGATGGCATAAATTCCTGCAATTTTCACGACCGTTGACATGTACATCAAGACAGCGTTAGAAGCTCCTTGATACACATCTGGGCCCCAAAAATGAAAAGGAACAGCTCCGATTTTAAATACAAAGCCAGCCAGCATGAATAGACTGCCAATCATGGCCATTGGGCTTTGCCAAATACCGATGGCAAGATTGGATTGAATTTCTACAAGTTGAAAGCTTCCGGTGGCGCCATACAAAAGGGCAATGCCAAAAAGCATAATGGCAGATGCAAAAGAACCTGTGAAAAAATATTTAACGGCTGCTTCAGCTGAAACACTGCTACCTTTTTCAATACCTACCAAAACGTAGATAGGAATAGAAAGGATTTCAAGACCGATGAAAAACAACATTAAATCTGAAGGTACGGCCATTAAGATAGCTCCACACAAAGAGAATAAAATGAGTGCAAAGTAATCAGAGGTGTGTTCGAGGTCTTGCTTGTAGCGCTGAAAACCACCCAAAACTGCTAAAAGAGTGACGCCACAGAGTAAAATAATCACCATAGGTGGGGTAGGAACTTGTGCAGCGTATGTTTGAAGCGGAGTCGTATAACTTCCGCGGAAGTAGGCAGCCAAGCCAGCACCAATTAGTCCAAGAACAGCTACCAAAAGCGAAAGCACAGGTTGCTTGCGCATTCCGGCGAAAAGACCAATTAAACCAGCGATAAAAATGATAACAATACTATCCATGATGTTTCCTTAAGGTTTGAGTTGTACGAGGCTGTGGCCTACGAAATCGGTAAGACATTGTGGCGCTAAGCCAAGATAAATTGCAGCGATGCTCAGGATGGCAAAAACGGTCCATTCAGACCAATGTAGATCGGCAAAAACCGCAACTTTTGTTGGTCCAAACATGGTGTCTTGATAAGCACGCAACATATAAACCGCACCAAGAATCAAGGTTGAACTGGCCAAGATTCCGGTAAGCGCATGTGCACTGAATAATGATTTTAACAAGAAGAACTCGCCAATGAAGCCAGCAGTAAATGGAACTGATAACGAAACAAACGTGAGTACAGCAAACCAGAAAGCAAAGCGAGGTGCCACTTTTGCAATACCACCCAAGGCAGCAATTTCTCTGGTGCGCAATCTTTGTTCGATGATGCCCGCTGCTAAAAATAAGCCAAGCGCAACAATACTGTGGTTAACAATTTGGAGCATTGCCGTTTTGGTGGTGCCAAGATCACCAAGCATGATGCCTGCAGCTATTAAACCAAGGTGACTCAAAGAAGCATATGCAAAAAGTGTTTTGAGGTCTTGTTGTTTGATCGCGACCACTGCACCGTAAATGATGCCGATGAGCCCCAATACAATAATTGGCCAACGCCAGAAATCTACAGCTGGCCCAGCAAAAATAGGAAGTACCCATTTGATGAGACCAAACAAGGCCATTTTGAGCATGAGGGCTGAAAGCAACATGGTGCCCGCAGTAGGCGCATTGGTGTAGGTTTCTGCTTGCCAAGTATGGAAAGGGAATAAAGGAATTTTTACCGCAAATGCCAATAAAAAGCCACCCATGAGCAAGATTCCGGTATTTCCTAACTGACTGAGGTCCGCTGCTAAAAGTGCTTCATACGTTTGTTGGTTGGTAACATGCATGAGACCAATTACAGAAAGCAACATAGCTAATGATCCTAGTAAGGTATACAAGAAGAACTGCAATAGCGCTTTTTGTTTTTCAAATGTTCCGAACCAATACAAAATGAGAAATACTGGTAATAGGGTCAATTCCCAGAAAATATAAAAACCGAGAATAGTACTACTGGTAAAGATGCCGATGAGGCCAAATTGCATCAAGAAAGTGAGTGCTGTAAATCGTGTTTCATTGACGATGCTTCTTTGAAAATTAGCCAAGTAAATCAAAAAGATAACAGCATTGGTAAGCAATACCATGGTAAAGCCAAGGCTATCTAGTGAAAAACGCACAAAGCGCAGGCCGAGGTCAAGGTGTTGCGTAGCTTCAGGATCAAAAGAACTGAGTTGTACTACACTCCAAATGAGTGAGAGGCCACTACCGATGAGCCCAACAATTCTAGACAAAGAGCTTGGCATAAACCAAGCGAGCAAACTAAATGCGAGTGGGAGTAAAATAATTAGTGCCAAACCGTGAGTTTTAAAATGTAATAACTAACAAATAAAATAAGACCAAGTACCATCCAGAATAAGTATGAACTCAGGAAGCCATTTTGCCATTTGCGTGTTTGTGTTGCCGTATTCAAAATACCATCCGCTAATGCATAGACACCATTTCTTAAAATTTGGATATCGAATACCGTAGCTATGAATTGCGAAATCATAAGCAGAGGCTGAACAAAGACAGCATTGTAAATTTCGTCGATGTATAATTTTTTAGCCGAGAGGGTTTCCCAGGCATTCATTTGTTCATCTGATTTAGCAAGTGCGCCTTTCTGAGCATAGTTGCGGAAAGCCCAGAAGCCAACAATGATCGCAATGAAACTTGCAAAAATCATGAGGCCCATTGCTGTATTGAAGTCAAGGTGGGCGTTGTGAACTTCTGAAAGTCCGAAGGTACCTTGACTTAAATAATGGTCAAACCAATGTGCTGCGCCATGGAAAAACAAGCCAGGAAGATTCAGTAAGCCACCAAATACAGACAGCACCGCTAAGACCATTAACGGCAGTGTCATGGACAAACCACTTTCGTGCACTTTTGCTTTGAGGGCGTCTGTACCGCGAAATGTTCCGTGGAAAGTCAAGAAATATAGTCTGAACATGTAAATGGCAGTGAGCGTAACGGCTAAAACCAAAACAACATAAACAACAGGGTTGTGATGTAGGGCTTGAGCAAGAATTTCATCTTTGGAGTAAAAACCAGATAAGAACGGAATTCCGGCGATTGCCATGGTGCCAATCAAGAAGGTGAAGTGTGTAATTGGCATGAGTTTAGCCAAACCACCCATTTTGCGGATGTCTTGTTCTTCGTGCATTCCGTGAATTACAGAACCTGAACCCAAGAATAATAAGGCTTTAAAGAAGGCGTGTGTAGTCACGTGAAAAAGCGCAACGGTGTAAGCACCGAAACCTAGAGCTACAAACATGAGGCCCAATTGCGAAACGGTTGAATAAGCCAATACTTTTTTGATGTCGTTTTGACGTAGCGCCATAAAAGCGGCAACAAGAGTAGTGGCAAGGCCAACGTAAAGAATGATGTTTTGAGTAAGTGGCGCCAACTCAAAAAGGAAGTTGGAACGCACTGTTAAATAAATACCTGCTGTAACCATGGTAGCGGCATGGATAAGTGCCGAAACCGGTGTTGGACCCGCCATGGCGTCAGGCAACCAAGTAAAGAGTGGAATTTGCGCACTTTTACCAGTAGCTGCGATGAACAAGCACAAGGTAATGAAGAACATGGCACCACCTTGCAGCGCTGGATTGCTTTGCAGCGCTTTTCCGATTTCTAAGAATTCTAGGCTACCAAACTGGCCAATGAGCATGAATAGGCCGAGTAAAAGACCAGCGTCACCAATGCGGTTCATGATGAAGGCCTTACGCGCAGCCAAACTGTTGGCAATCCCTTTTTCAGCATCGTTGTAATGAAAGCCAATAAGGAGATAAGAACACATTCCGACACCTTCCCATCCAAAGAAAAGCACGAAATAGTTAGAACCTAAAACCAACAACAACATCGAAAAGATGAAGAGGTTCAGATAGGTAAAAAACTTATGGTAGCCTTCGTCATGGCTCATGTAGCCCATTGAAAACAAATGGATCAAAGAACCAATTCCGGTAATGATGAGCGTCATCCATACAGATAGTGCGTCAATTTGGAAAGAGGCGTTGATTTGGAAGTTGTCGTAATGTAAGATCTCAAAAAGTCGTACAATTTGAACACCTTCAAGGCCGTTGAACAATGTCAGTGCTAAAAGAAAAGCAAGGAACACAGCAGCAGTTGCTAAACCACCAACCAGTACCTTTGGTAATTTCTTGCCAAATACACCATTGATTGCAAAACCAATCAGGGGCAGGGCTAGAATGAAAATAAGCGTCAAGTCTTTGGCCATGATTAATTTTTTAATTGGTTAAACATATCGATGTCAATGGTTTTGAGGTTGCGGTAAGCCATGATGATGATCGAAAGACCAACAGTGGCTTCAGCTGCAGCAACAACCATGGTAAAGAACACAAAGATTTGTGCATCACCGCTGTTATAGTAGGTAGAAAAAGTCACTAACATGAGGTTGACGGCATTTAACATCAGTTCAATACACATCAGTAAGACAATCATGTTTTTGCGCGTCATGGCACCGATGGCACCAATTGTAAAGAGCGCAAAAGCGACAAATAAGAAAAAATCGAGGGAAGTCCCGATGCTATTAGCTGCTTGCATAATTATTCGATGATTTGTTTTTCGCGTTTGGCTAGCAAAATAGCACCAACCATGGCAGCGATAAATAGAATGGAAGTGATTTCAAAGGCCACTAAATATTTTGAAAAGAGCAGGTGACCTAATTCTTTGACTAACCCAATAGTGCTATCTTGAGAACGGTAGTTTTGACCCAAAATCAGCGATTCTTTCAACGCAGTTATAAGTACCAAAAATAAACTACCACCTGCAATGAGTGCCGCAAGTTGCGAACCGCGTTTGGTCACTGGTTCTACTTCTTTGTTGAGATTGAGTAGCATTAAAACGAAGAGAAAGAGGACCATGATGGCTCCGGCATAGACTATCATGTTCACAATGGCCAAAAATTGGGCATTCATCATGATGTACATCGCAGTGATAAAAAAGAAGGTAATGACTAAGTAGATCACACTGCGAACAGGGTGCTTACTGAGAATGACCATCAGGGCTGAAGCCAAAGTGAGGCTTCCAAGGATGATTGAAATGACTTGTAAACTCATATTTGAGAGCGTTTTCCGGTGTGTTGTCTTTTGGTGATGTCAATGCGCTCATCGAGTGATTCTACAAGGACATCTTTGCCATAAATAAAGTTATCGCGTTCGAAATAGGTAGGAACCAAGCGATCAGTGAGGAAAATGGCTTCTTTCGGGCAAGCTTCTTCACAGAGTCCGCAGAAAATACAGCGCAACATATTGATTTCGTATGTAGCGGCATACTTTTCTTCGCGGTAAAGTTTTTCTTCTCCTTTTTCGCGTTCGGCAGCAGTCATGGTAATAGCTTCAGCAGGGCAAGCTACGGCACAAAGACCACAAGCGGTGCAATTCTCACGACCTTGCTCGTCTCTTTTGAGTACGTGCTGACCGCGGTAAACTGGTGCAAACTCACGGACTTCTTCCGGATATTTGATGGTTTTTCGCTTGCGCAACATGTGTTTGAAGGTGGTGATCATCCCGCTAATGATAGCTGGCAAATAAAGTTTCTCCCATAGGGTCATGGGCTTGTCCGAAACTACTTTTTTTCTATTGGTAAGACTTTCCATAATTTCAATTCGATTTAAAACCACCCGTTTTGGTAAGCGATCACAATACCTGTAATTAATAGGTTAATGAGTGAAAGGGGTAGTAAAGATTTCCATCCGAGGTGCATGAGTTGGTCAAAACGAAAACGCGGGATGGTCCAGCGGATCCACATGATCACGAAAATAAAGATGAAAATTTTGATGGCAAATGCTGCGATACCTAGAATGGCCAATGTGTTACCACTAAAATGGCTCATGCCCGGGAAGTTATAACCACCAAAAAACAAGATGGACATAATCGCAGAGGACACAAACATTGATGTGTACTCAGAGAACAAGTATAAACCGAGTTTCATGGAACTATATTCAGTGTGGTACCCACCAACTAACTCAGATTCACACTCGGGTAAGTCAAAAGGAGCACGGTTGAGCTCGGCAAGGGCGCAAATGAAGAAAATCAAAAACGCAACGGGCTGGTAAAAGATATTCCAGACGTCTTGCTGACCGTTGACGATGTCGTTGAGGCTAAGTGAACCAGAAAGGAGTACGATTGTAATGGCAGACACACCCATCGCTAATTCATAGGAGATCATTTGTGAACTCGCACGAATGGCACCGTAAAGCGAATATTTGTTGTTGGAAGCCCAGCCACCAATCATGATGCCATAAACGCCAATCGAAATGACGCCAAAAACATAAAGAATACCGATGTTGATGTCGGCTACTTGAAGCGTGATGTCGCGACCAAATAAATGTAATTTAGGCCCCCAAGGAATAACTGCACTAGTAATGAGTGCGGTAAACATGGCTAGACCTGGTCCGATGATAAATAACCATTTGTCGGCTTTAGACGGAATGAAATCTTCTTTGAGAAACATCTTGACACCATCGGCAATTGGTTGTAAAATTCCGAAGGGCCCAGCGCGGTCTGGTCCGACGCGGTCTTGAATCCAGGCTGCAAGTTTGCGCTCAAAGTAAGTCATGTAGGCAGCTGCACCTAAAGACACGAGAAAAAGCAAAACGACTAGAATCGATTTTTCAATGAGTAGGGCAGTATCCATTAGCTGAGCAATTTAGGATTTTGATCGTTTTTAGTCGCGTATTTCCCTTGAGAAATTACCGAATGACGATCTATTTTTCTTGGTCCGAGAATGTTCCATTTGCTCGGGTCTTTCTTTTCAAAACGACAATCGTTGCAAATCCAGGCGGTTTTATCATCGATGGTTTCCACTTCGCCATATTTGTCTTTACGAGCGGTTACGCGGTAAATTTCGTTACCGAACATCCAAAGAACGGCTTTGCCTGAACATTTGTCACAAGCACACTCGGCCTCCATAGGTTTAAGGAACCACACACGCGATTTAAAGCGGAAAGTTTTGTCTGTGAGTGCACCCACCGGACAAACGTCAATCATGTTGCCAGAAAAGTCGTTGTCAATGGCGTTTTCAATGTAGGTTGAAATTTCAGCATGCTCGCCGCGGTGTAACACACCATGCACACGGTGGTCAGTGAGTTGGTTGGCCACATGGACACAGCGGTAACACAAAATACAACGATTCATGTGTAATTTGATCTTGTTACCGATATCGATTGGTGAATAGGTGCGGCGCTCTTCGCGGAAACGCGTTTTAGCCGAACCGTGCTCGTAACCGAGGTCTTGGAGGTGACACTCACCAGCTTGGTCACAAACAGGGCAATCAAGTGGGTGATTGATCAATAAAAACTCGACAACACCGCCACGGTTATCGTGAACGCGCTGAGATGTTTTGTTTTTGACAATCATACCATCCATCACTTGCGTTGAGCAAGAAGCAACGAGTTTGGGCATGGGTCTTGGGTCAGCGGCAGAACCAGCGGCAACCTCAACCAAACAAGTACGGCATTTACCGCCAGTACCTGGTAATTTACTGTAATAACACATCGCTGGGGGCACAAGATCGCCTCCGGCTTGTCGGGCAGCGTTCAGGATAGTGGTTCCCGGAGCTACTTCAATTTCGACGTCGTCAATAGTTACTTTTATCATAAGACTATGCTTCAAGCGGTGTTTGGATTAAACCATAATTTCTTGTTTGCGCCTCTTGTGGAGACTTCACGTGCCATTCGAATTCGTCGCGGAAGTGTCGAATAGCAGCGGCAACAGGCCAGGCAGCTGCATCGCCAAGTGGACAGATGGTATTGCCTTCTATTTTTTTGTTGATTTCTTCAAGTAAGCTGATGTCTTCAAGGGTACCAGTTCCGTGCTCAAGACGGTACAATACTTTTTCCATCCAACCAGTTCCTTCACGACACGGTGAACATTGTCCACAAGACTCATGAGCATAGAAACGGGCAAAATTCCAAGTATTTCTGACAATACATTGGTCTTCGTCAAATACAACAAAACCACCAGAACCGAGCATAGAGCCAGTAGCAAAACCGCCATCGGCCAAACTTTCATAGGTCATGAGGCGTGGTTCGTTGTTGGCCGTTTTGGTAACGAGGTAGTGTGGTAAAATCGGAACGGAAGATCCACCTGGGATACACGCTTTGAGTTTTTTACCGTTAGCAACACCACGACAGTAGTCATCGCCATAAATAAATTCTTCTACTGAAAGGCCCAATTCAATTTCGTAAACACCTGGGCGCACCAAGTTTCCACTTGCTGAAATGAGTTTGGTACCTGTAGAGCGCTCAATTCCAATAGAGGCATATGCTTCGCCGCCATGATTCACGATAGGAACTACCGCTGCAATAGATTCTACGTTATTGACAACCGTAGGATTTCCCCAAAGACCTTTTACCGCCGGAAACGGTGGTTTCATTCTAGGATTTCCGCGTTTGCCTTCTAAAGATTCGAGTAGGGCAGTTTCTTCGCCACAAATATAGGCGCCTCCACCAGGCGTAACCACGAGGTCGAGGTCATAGCCAGAACCAAGGATGTTTTTTCCGAGCATGCCGTTGGCATAAGCTTCGGCAATGGCTTTTTCAAGGATGCGCAGCACATACATGAATTCTCCACGGATATAAATGTATGAACGACGTGCGCCAAGTGCATAACTTGAGGTGATCATCCCTTCAATCAATAAGTGAGGGATTTTTTCCATGAGGTAGCGGTCCTTGAAGGTCCCCGGTTCAGATTCATCGGCATTACACACCAAGTGTCTTTCAACACCTTCAGGTTTAGCCAAAAATGACCATTTCATTCCGGTTGGAAAGCCAGCTCCTCCGCGTCCGCGCAGACCTGATTTCTTTACCTCTTCAACGACTTCGTCCGGACTCATGGTTTTGAGTGCTTTTTCAACGGAGGCGTAGCCACCATGCTTGCGGTAAACTTCATAAGAAGCTATTCCGGGTACATCAGCGTGTTCTAAAAGTAATTTCTTAGCCATTTTGATTTAAGATTGGGAAGCGTCGCGCATGGCGTCGAGTAATTCGTTGACTTTTTCTTTGGTGAGGTGCTCGTAAAACTTGTATTTACACATGAGCATTGGGCCGTAACCACAAGCGCCTAAGCACTCTACAGTTTTTAATGTAAACATGCCGTCTTTGGTCGTTTCACCAACTTTGATGTCTAGTTTTTGCTCAATGTAAGTGATCAGGTCATCGGAACCAACTAATTGGCAAGGCCCTGTTCTGCACACTTCTAATACGTTTTTACCTACCGGATCAAGGTGGAACATGGTATAGAAAGTAGCCACTTCATAAACCTCGATCGGTTGAATATCTAAAATTTGGGCAACGCGATTCATGGCGCCAACACTGACCCAACCCAATTCTTCTTGAACGAGGTGAAGGACGCGTAAAATGGCGCTTTTCTGTTTGCCAGCCGGAAACAGATCAATAACGCGTTGAATTTCTGTCATGGTGTGTGCACTCAAGTCAATTGGTGCTTCATTCACAGCTTGTGGATGTTCTGCTTTCATATTAGGCGTCTAGTTCTCCGGCAATGACATTGATGCTACTGAGCGTAAGAACGGCGTCAGAAATTGGCATCCCTTTGATCATTTCCGGATATGCTTGGTAATAAATAAAACAAGGTCTTCTGAATTGTAGTCGGTATGGGGTGCGTCCACCGTCAGAAATGAGGTAGAAACCAAGTTCACCATTTCCGCCTTCTACAGCATGGTAAACTTCACCGGCAGGCAGTTCGGTTTCACCCATGACAATTTTGAAGTGATAAATAAGCGCTTCCATGTTGTTGTAAACATCTGCCTTAGGTGGCAGGTAAAAGTCAGGAAGGTCAGCTTTGTAGTCTCCTTCTGGGAGATTGTTGTAGGCTTGTTCAATGATGCGCAAACTTTGACGAATTTCCTCTTGGCGCACCATAAAGCGGTCATAGGTGTCGCCATTGACACCAACAGGAATGATAAAGTCAAAGTCTTCGTAAGAAGAATAAGGACTCATGACGCGCACGTCGTAGTCAACACCAGCAGCACGCAAGTTTGGTCCAGAAAAAGAATAAGAGAGTGCGCGTTCTGCAGAAATTGGCCCAGCTCCTTTGGTGCGGTCCATGAAAATGCGGTTGCGCGCTAACATACTATCAAATTCTTCAAATGCTTTCGGGAAGGTTTTCAAGAAAGACTTGAGTTTTTCGTGAAAAACAGGCGTGAAGTCGCGCTCAAAACCTCCAATTCTTCCCATGTTGGTCGTGAGGCGAGCTCCACTTAACTCTTCGTAGAGTTCGTAGATTTTTTCGCGCTCTGAAAATGGGTAAAAGAAGGAGGTGAGGGCTCCTGCATCTACACCAATTACAGAGTTACAAATAAGGTGGTCAGCAATACGGGCTAATTCCATGATGATCACGCGCATGTATTGAACGCGTTTTGGAATCTCGACGCCAATGAGTTTCTCAACGGTCATTTCCCAACCGATATTGTTGATTGGGCTCGAACAATAATTTAGGCGGTCAGTGATCGGGGTGATTTGATTGTAAGGACGTCTTTCAGCCAATTTTTCAAAAGCACGGTGAATATAACCAACCGTTTGCTCTGATGAAATGATTTTTTCGCCGTCTACTTTAAGGATATTTTGAAAAATACCGTGTGTAGAAGGGTGGGTCGGACCAAAATTAATGGTAGCAATATTTGCAGGGTCTGGGTTCTGCAATATATCTTTTATGTCTTGGCTCATATTTCGTTGGTATTGCGTCCGAAAAATCTGTCGTCTTTGTCTTCTCTGGTGCCATCTTCCAACACGTATTCTTTGCGCATTGGGAAATAATCCATGTCGTCCATGTTGAGGATGCGGCGAAGGTCTGGGTGTCCGGTAAATTCAATACCGTAGAAATCATAGGTTTCGCGCTCCATCCAGTTGGCTCCTGAAAATAAGTCTGTGATGGTGGCAATTTGCAAAGCATCTTTGGCCAAATAACCTTTGATGCGCAAACGCAGGTTGTTTTTCCAAGAATGCAATTGATACACCACTGCAAATTCGCGATTCGTGTTTTCAGGATAATGAATACCTGCAATATTGGTTAAGTAATTCACACTGAGGCTAGGATGCTGTTGCAACCAAGCAATCATTTGGTGAATACTTGATGGAACTGCTTCAATGTTGAGCATACCATAGGCTTCTTCGTGAGCAAGAACGGCAGCGCCAAATTCTGCTTGAATGGCCGCTAGAAAATCTTGATTATTTAGCTTCTCCATGTTGATCGATATCGATTTCGTAGGTACCTAACAAATGTTTGTATTCTTCTGAGTAGCGTCTGCGGTTGGATTCTTTTTTAACCAATTCATGGATATTCATGACGCCTTCAATGATTTGTTCTGGTCTTGGTGGGCACCCCGGAACGTAAACATCGACAGGGATAATGCGGTCAATACCTTGAAGAACGGAGTAAGTATCAAAAATACCGCCAGAAGATGCACAGGCTCCTACAGACAAAACCCATTTTGGCTCAGCCATTTGCTCATAAACTCTTTTAAGAACAGGCCCGAGTTTTTTAGAAATGGTTCCGGCTACAATGAGTAAGTCTGCTTGTCTCGGTGTAAACGACATGCGTTCCATACCAAAACGAGAAAGGTCATAGGAACTTCCCATGGTTGCCATAAATTCAATACCACAGCAAGAGGTTGCAAACGGCAAAGGCCAAACAGAGTTGGCACGGGCAAGCGCAATGGCTTTGTCAAGGGTGGTGAGCTGATAGCCCTCACCATTGATGGTTTCGAGGTCTTCTATTTTTCCCATTCTAATGCTCCTTTTTTATAGATGTAGTAAAAGCCGGTTAAGAAAAAACCGACAAACATAATGACTGCTAATAATCCTTCTAGTTTGAGTTCGTAGAAGTTAACTGCGTATGGGTAGAAGAAAATAACTTCTACATCAAACAATACAAACAAGATGGCTGTCATGAAGTAACGAATCGAAACAGGAAAACGCGCATTTCCTTGCGCATCAATACCACATTCGAAGTTGTCGTCTTTTTTGACAGAGGTGATTCTTGGGGTAAGTTTGTGTGTGACAAACAGTGTGAAAATCACAAAACCTGCCGCTACTGCGATTTGCATGAGTAATGGCAAATAATTGGCGCTTGATGCTGCTTCCATTGGTCTAGTTTAAATATCGTAACAAAAGTTACAGAACTTGGTTTCGAATTGCGGCACAAATTTACTATTTACCTTTATGAAAACACAAAAAAAGCCGAGAAAATCTTCCCGGCTTTTCAATTTAGATTCCTTATGAATTACTTAATATGAAAACGCAAGCCAATATTGGAGAAATTACCTGCACTGAAGCTGGTTCCGAGGCCTGCGATTTGATTGACATTAAAGCCAGGTCTTAGTTCCATGTATAAATGCATAGGTTTCCAGAAATTGCGTTTTTTTCCAACTTGAAAGTCAATACCTAATGGCGCATATACACCAAAGCCAAAGCCTCCTTTGTTATCAAAGGTTTCATGTTCGTTTGTGCCGTTGCTGTAAATGATGTCGTTGAATAAGCCGTAAGGATAGGAATCGCCGTAAGGAGAAACGCTATGACGAATATGGGTAACGCTATTGTAGGAAAGGCCAAAATTCATACCAATTCCGGCATAGAAACTCCAGCGCTTATCTGCTTTATAGCGGAATATGAGCGCTGCGTCAAGTCTTAATTGTTCTTGAGAATAAGTTGCGTTATAACTGTGCGTGCTAAAAGAGTCAACAAAATACTGCGTACCGGTTTGTGAACTCGTAAGTGTATCTACACGAAATGTTTCGGTATAGGATCCGCCTGTTGAAAGCGCATTGCGTTGGTTGATGTGCATGAGCCCAACGCGCAAAGTTGCATTAGGCATTTTGCCAAGATTTAACCCAAGACTTAATGATTGAGATTGACCAGGAAAAGAAAAATTAAAAACAGGATTCGTATTATAGGCGCTTAAATCTTGTTGCAGAATGCTAGAGGTAGGTGCTAACGCTTGAAAATCAGTCAGGCTCCCTTTGCCTGCGCTAAAAAAGGAACCCGATTGTAAATAAATTCCTTCCACACTGACTTGCGCGTAGGAAGCTCCGAAGCAAATTAAACCAAAACTTAAAACTAATTTTTTCATAAATATTATTTTGTTGCCTACAACGACGTTTGCTTTATTTTATTGTTACAAGTTGGGTTCGTATATTTTTAGCGTCTTGCAAGCGTAAAATATAGCTGCCCGATTTAAGTTGATGAGCATCAATTCCTTGCCCTATTTCTAACACCCCTTTTTGAAGGAGTTTTCCGTTACTTTCAAATAACATAAAAGTTAACGGTGTTTGATCTTTTTGCTTTACATAAATGTAATCTTGCGCAGGATTCGGATAAGCTTGCCACAATTCTTCCTGTACATTTGAAATGTTGCTTGCGCTCAGATTTTCGTCAAAGAAAACGCCTCCAAAACCATTAATGATCCAATTGGCAGGGTCAATAAACATACCGCCTTGCACAATTCCTAAATTGGGCAATAAATACGTCATAGAATTGCTACTGATATCAAAACAAATAAGTGTGTCGGGTTGCGCTTGTCTTGAAATACGGATTTCTAAAGGGTTTGTGAAGGTTGGTGTTACGGTAGGCATAGACGCCGTATGATTGATTTCTATTAAAACGTCGGTTCCAATTTGGTTCCAAACAATTTCATAGGTCGGAAAGCCCTCTCCAAAATACCATTGTTCAAAGAAGCTGTCAAGATTTGTATTGCAATAACTTGCCATGAAATTTTTGAAGTCGAGTCCAGTGGCGGTACTGTCCTTGAATTGTTGTTGAAACGCACGCAAACCATTAAAAAAGAGGCTGTCGTTGTTGATTAAATAACGAATCGAATGGATGATTGCCGCACCCTTGTCATAAGTAAGACGACCATTAAAGATGCGTGCTTCATCCAAAGAGTCGAGTACCCAAACACTGCCGCCAGCTTGGTTCATGACACTTTGATGCACTTGTTGCATATGAGCGATTTGATCTCCAGGGTACAAATTGGCCAACATCAGATATTCAGCATAAGAAGCAAAGCCTTCATTGAGCCAGATGTCGCACCACGATGCGCAAGTTACATTATTGCCCCACCACTGATGTGCTAGTTCATGTGACGTGAGTGTTTTTTCAAATAAGCCTTGAGTAGTCATGGTTTGATGCTCCATGCCACCTCCAAGCGGCGCCATGCAATGTCCATATTTTTCATCGGCAAAAGGATAGGGGCCAAAAAGTTGGGCATAAAGTTCCATGAAGTCAGCGGTCTCATTGATTTCATCGATGAAAAAAGGAAGGGTGTTTGGATTGTTATAAATGAAATTTTGAATCAAGACAGGACTACTGCTACCTACAGGATTGGCATAGATCGAGTAATCGATGTATTTCGCTACCGAAACCGAAATCAGGTAATAGACAATTGGATGCCTGTGTTTCCATTCAAATCTTTTTTTGTTACTAGGAAGGCTCACTACATTTTCGAGCAGGCCATTGGATCCGGCCATTAACGTATCGGGAACCGTGATATGAACTGCACAAGAATCTGCTTTGTCGGTGAGGCTTTGTTTGACCGCAAACCATTCATAGGCTGAAAAAGGTTCGGATAACGACCAAATAACTTTGTTTCCCCAAGTATTTGAAGTTCCGGCAGTTAGACCACTACCACCTAAAGGATTAGTTTGAGCAGTAGGAGGGTTTCCGGCATAAGTAATTTTGAGAACAAAAGTACTGTTCGCTGCTGCGTTGACTGGAATATTGATTTTATTGGCAACCCGATTATAAACCACGTTGTTGCCATTGACTTGAATCTGGGAAATGGTCAACGATTCAAATAACTCTACAAGTGCGGTATCCAAATTCACCTTGGCTTTGGCATGTATTTCAACAGAACCACTGAGGTAAGTGGACGTATTGGTCATATTGAGATCCAAAAAGTAATACTGGACATCGTATAACTCAGTTTTAGCAATTTCAGCCACGGTCAAACTTGCACTTTTTGTTTGCAGTTGGGTTTTACTCATCTTGGTATCTCGGCAAGTATAAGCTGTTTGTTGTGCCATGAAGGCAAAGGGCAAAAGAATTAGGAAGAAGAAGCGTGCTTTCATTTAGACTGGTTTTGAATAAGGGCGTTGCACGAAGTTATGTATTCTTTTTTGTAAGTTTGTATATGCGTTTTTGGGCACTGGTACTTTCAGTTTATTTTTTGTTGCTTTCTTTAGCACCAAACTGGCAAGGGCTTGAATTTTTCAAAACCGAAGCTTTGCTCAAGCATTACCAAGCCTACCAAAAAGAAGCCCAAGACCCCAGTTTTTTGGCCTTCGTACAAGAACACTACATCCAACAAATTTCTGAAGCGCATTCAGAGCACCGCGAACTTCCTTTTAAATCAACCGTTCAGCATAGCGTTCAGTTTTTTTGTCAAGAACTTCAACCTATTGAAACTCCCGTTTCTTCATTGGTCGTCAACCTGCATCACGAGCGCAATCATGTGGCGCCTCATAATCTTGCAGTCAACGACTACTTCCATTTTTGGCATCCTCCTCAATTATAATTAAGCACTGCCTTATAGTTCTTAATTCTAATTGAAATTTTTATGTTAAATCGCATCATTCATTGGTCGATACACAACAAATTAATTGTTGCCGTATTGACACTTGGTCTCATCGTTTGGGGTTTGTTTTCGCTACAACAACTGCCCATCGATGCCGTACCAGATATTACTAATAATCAGGTTCAAATTGTAACCCAGGCGCCAGCAGCCAGCGCCACAGACATCGAACGCTTTGTTACCTTTCCGGTAGAGCAAACCATGGCCACCATTCCAGGAATCGAAGAAATCCGTTCGTTTAGTCGTTTTGGACTCAGTGTTGTTACGGTAGTATTTACAGAGCAAACCGATATTTATTGGGCCAGGCAACAGGTACAAGAGCGCTTGTCTGAAGCAAAAAACAGCATTCCAGCTGGTTTTGGAGACCCTGCTATGGCGCCGTTAAGCACGGGTCTCGGAGAAATCTACCAATACACTTTGCGCGCAAAGTCTGGTTACGAGAAGAAGTTCAGCCCGTCAGATCTGCGCAGCATCCAAGATTGGGTCATCAGAAGGCAGTTACTTGGTGTCAAAGGAGTGGCCGATGTCAGTGGTTTTGGTGGCGAACTCAAGACTTATGAAATTGCTATAAACCCAGTGCTGCTCAAGGCTCATGAAATCACCCTTGATGAAGTTTTCAAGGCGGTTGAAGCCAATAACGAAAACACAGGTGGCGCCTACCTTGAGCGTCAGCAAATGACAACTTACATTCGTACAGAGGGGCTCTTGACCAGTTTGTCGGACATTGAACAAATCCAAATTAACCATCCAAGTGCCGAGACGCCAATTTACATCAGAGACGTCGCTAAAGTGAGTTTTGGCGCTCAAATCCGCTACGGCGCCCTCACCATCGACGACAAAGGCGAGGCTGTTGGCGGTATTGTCCTCATGCTAAAAGGGGCAAATTCTTCTGAGGTCATAGATTTAGTCAAAGAGCGCGTGGCCCAAATTGAACAAAACCTACCAGAAGGAGTCGAACTCAATGTTTACCTCGATCGCACCAATCTAGTAGACCGCGCTATACATACCGTAAGTACCAACTTAATTGAAGGTGCGCTCATTGTCATATTTGTACTCGTTTTACTCTTAGGAAATCTCCGTGCAGGACTCATCGTGGCTTCGGTCATTCCGTTGGCCATGCTCTTTGCCATCGCCCTCATGAATATTTTTGGGGTGTCGGGTAACCTAATGTCTTTGGGTGCGCTCGATTTCGGCCTCATCATCGATGGCGCCGTGATCATCGTTGAATCAACCCTGCATATCCTACAGCATCGTAAAATCGGCAAACTATCTCAGGACGAAATGAATAACGAAGTATATCAATCGGCTTCAAAGTTTAGTAAGAGTGCGGTTTTTGGACAGATCATCATTTTGGTGGTTTATTTACCTATTCTCGCCTTGGTTGGCATTGAAGGCAAGATGTTCAGGCCAATGGCCCAGACGGTCATTTTTGCGATTTTTGGTGCGCTTTTACTCTCCTTGACATACGTACCAATGGTGTCTTCGCTGTTTTTATCTAAGCAGATTAAACACCAACAAGGATTCAGTGAACGCCTCGTAGCTGCCATCCGCAAGCGTTACACACCACTTTTAATGTTGGTGCTGCGCCAACAAAAATGGGTACTCAGTATCGTGGCGCTTTTATTTGTTGTCGCTTACCTCTTGTTTGGAAAACTAGGTGCAGAATTTATCCCTTCTTTAGATGAGGGCGATTTCGCTGTAGAAACACGACTCATGACCGGAACCGGTTTGTCTAAAACTATTGAGGCCACCACTATTGCTTCTCAGGTCTTGTTGCAAAATTTCCCAGAAATCAAGCAGGTTGTCGGAAAAATTGGTACGGCTGAAATCCCAACTGACCCAATGCCTATGGAGGCCTGTGACCTCATGATCATCTTAAAAGACAAAAAGGAATGGGTGAGTGCACAAACCAAAGAAGAGCTGGCTACTAAAATGCAAGCCAAACTCGATGAAAGACTACCAAGTGTTTCTTTCGGTTTTCAGCAGCCCATTCAAATGCGTTTCAATGAGCTCATGACCGGCGCCAAACAAGATGTTGTGGTCAAAATATATGGTGAAGACTTCGATCTACTGAGTCGTTATGCTCAAAAAGTAGGTTCCCTTGCACAAGATATCAAGGGTGTTCAAGACCTTTATGTAGAAGAACTCAGTGGTTTGCCACAGCTTATTGTTCGTTATGACCGCGCAGCTCTGGCCCGTTATCAGGTGTCAATTGCCGCCGTGAATCAGGCGGTAAATCTTGGTTTTGCAGGTCAAAGCGCTGGTTTTGTATTTGAAGGTGAACGCAAATTTGAGCTCGTGGTCAAACTCAAACGAGATTTCCGCCAAGCGCCTTCAGACCTCAATCAATTGTTTGTGACCAATGACCTGGGGCAAGAGATCCCGTTGTCAGAATTGGCCGATATCAAAATAGAAAATGGGCCCAACCAAATTCAACGAGACGATGCCAAAAGACGCATCTTGGTCGGTTTTAATGTCCGTGGCCGAGATGTCGAAAGTATTGTTTCGGAATTACAACAAAAGATGGACAACTCCATGCAATTTGAAACTGGTTATTTCTCAAAAATTGGCGGAACCTTTGAGAATTTGGTACATGCCCGTGACCGACTCCTGATCGCTGTTCCCGTTTCTTTATTGTTGATTTTCTTTTTGTTGTATCTTACCTTTCAGTCAATCAAACAAGCAGCGCTCATTTATTCGGCGATTCCTTTGGCTTCGATAGGTGGTATTCTGGCGCTCTATTTCCGAGGGATGCCTTTTTCCATTTCAGCAGGTGTCGGTTTTATTGCCTTGTTTGGTGTAGCGGTTCTGAATGGCATTGTCTTGATTGCCGAGTTCAATACCTTGCGCAAGACGGGTGCGCCACTTTTACAAGTGGTTGTTAAAGGAACAGCGAATCGCCTCAGGCCAGTGCTCTTGACTGCATTTGTGGCTTCTTTGGGCTTTTTACCAATGGCGCTTTCACAGGGAAGTGGGGCCGAGGTTCAAAAGCCATTGGCAACGGTTGTCATTGGCGGGCTCATTTCTGCCACCTTACTGACCTTATTTATTTTACCGGTACTCTATGTCATTTTTGAAAAACCTTTTCGCATGAGAAAGAAGAAAATCATATCCTTATCATTGGTCTTGCTATTGGCTCCTGCTTATCAAGCCCAGCAGCGCTACACAGATGCTGAGCTTTTTGCCAAATTACTGGATCAAAATGGTTTTGTGAAGGCAGGAAGTTTAGAAGCACAGCGGCAGTTAGCACTCGGTGCTGGCGCTGCATCGTGGCAGCCACTTTCCGCATCTTTTATGATGGGGCAATTCAATTCGAACTACAATAAAGATAACAACCTGACGCTCAGTCAGTCTTTGCCCATTTCAGGTGCAAATCGCCTTCAAATTCAAATAGGAAAAACAAATGCCAGTCTTTCTGAGCTTGAACTCACCCTGCTCAAAATGGACTTGCAAAGAACTTTTTCAGAACTTTTGCAAACCATTCGTTTCCAAACCAAAGAACTAGACCTGTTGCAAGCGCAAGACTCCATTTATAAGTTACTCGATCAAAAAATGCAAATTCGCTATGAGACAGGCGCAATTTCAAAAATGGATCAACTCTTGGTGCACTCTAGATCAGCAAGAGCTAGTGCTCAATTGGTACAGCAAAAACAAAATTTGCAGAGAACCTATTCACAACTCTATGCGCTGCTCAATTACACGGGGCCAGTATTTGAATTAGCCGATGGTTATCATTTCGATGTTTTACCTTTACTAGCTCCTCCGCTAAAAATTTCGCATCCACTGATTGAGCAGTACAACAAGACAGCTCAAAAAATGGAGCTAGACATCAAGCTAAACAGAGTAGGGCAGTTACCCAGCCTAACACTCGGATATTTTAATCAAACGCTTGTCGGGACGCAAAACTTAAACGGTCAAGATGTCTATTTCGGTCCGAATGTCCGTTTTCAAGGAGGACTTATTCAAACACAAATCCCAATAGATTTCAAGGCGGCGCAACAGCGAAACAATGCATTAACGTTGGCACTTGAGCAAAATCAACTCCAACAACAACAGCAAAGTCAGGCTTTTGAAAGGGAGCAAGCGCAACTTTACAAGCAATATGTCGAAATGACTGCTGTTTATCAAACGCTGTCTGCTCCAATTCAAACAGAATTACAACAGTTGCAGTCGGATGCAACACTTCAGTTCGATAGTGGTGAAATTTCACTCATTGAATTGATCCAATTACAAGACCATAAATTGGTTCTAGAAAAAGAACTATTACAATGGCAACACGAACTCAAAATGCTTTACATACAATATAACTGGTACACCAATGAAAACCTTAAATAAGCTATTTGCCATGAGCACAACATGTTTGTTGCTTTTGGCGGCTTGCTCCTCTGAGCAAAGCGAAACAACCCATCAAGCGCCTGTCGAGCAGTCCAAGAGTCAATTGCTTACTCTCAGTGCCAAACAGCAAAAAGATTTAGGTCTACAAATCGGGGGTCTCAAGCAGCAACAACTTGGCCTCAGTATTTTTGCCAACGGTCAGATTGAAGTGCCACCCCAAAATAAATCTTACATTTCTATGCCCTTTGGAGGCTACATCAAGCAAATTAAAGTGCTCGATGGCATGCGCGTCAGAAAAGGCCAAGTGCTCATGAGCGTTGAACATCCGGATATCATTCAGTTGCAACAGGACTATCTTGAAGTACTTGGTGAGATTGCTTTTTTAGAGGCCGATTATCTCAGACAAAAGCAACTCTTTGAAAAAGAAGCAGGTTCTGCTAAAAGCTATCAACAAGCCAAAAGTGCATATGCCGTTGCCAAAGCACAAATGAGCGGCTTGCAAGTGAAATTAGAAATGGCCGAGGTAAATCTTACTCAACTTAAAGAAGGGAAAATTCAGCGCGTGCAACAAATTCGTTCTCCTTTTGATGGTGTCGTTACAAAAGTCACCGCAAATGTTGGAGCCTTTGCTGAGCCCAAAGACCGCTTATTAGAAATCATTGATTTAAAGCATGCGCATGCAGAATTAGTCATTTACGAAAAATACCTCGCTTATCTCAAAAAAGATCAAAAGGTAATCTTGAATTTCATCGACGACACCAAGCCCGTTGAGGCGTCGGTTTTTCTCATTGGCAGCGAAATCAGTGCTGAAAGAACGGTTAAAGTACATTGTCACTTCAAAAAATTGCCAACAACGATTACGCCAGGGTCTTATCTAAGAGCTGAAATTCAGGCTGAAGTTTCTGACCACTGGGTCTTGCCAATTGCAGCGATCGTTCAGCATAAAGGAAAAGATGTTGTTTTTATTCAAGAAGGAGACAACTTTTTACCAATTGAAATCGACTTAATCTTGTCTAATGAAACCTTAAGTGCCATTGGTGAAAAAAATTATGCAAGACTCAAAAATGCAAAAATCGTTCACAAAGGAGCTTATGACTTGTTAGCGATGCTCAATAAGGAAGTCGAGTAATTTCAAGCAAATTGATCTTTAGAAATTTTTTCAAATCAATCAAATATTCAAATATTCAAAACTTTTCAATCTATTAAATCAAACCAAAATAATAATTTAAGACCATGAAAATAAACTTCAAAAACATCCAAATCCAACATTTACTTGGCATCACGCTTCTTGGTGGCGTTTTAATGCTGGGCTCTTGCAAGAAATCATGGGCTTGCCATGAAGATAACATCAGTGGCGCAGGTGACGACGATTCACATAATAAAGGCATGAATTGCATGCAGTGTCATACGGCATCTGGTGATGGCGAGGGTTGTTTCAATGTTGCAGGGACCATTTATCAGACTGATTTACTAAATACGGTCAATAGTGGTAAAGTAGAATTGTACACCGAGCCAAATGGTCAAGGGACCTTAAAATATACCATCGCCATTGACAGTAAAGGTAATTTCTATACCACTGACAACATAGATTATACGGGCTTGTATCCAAAAGTAACCGGGCCTTCAGGCGCTAGCGTTTCTATGGGTTCAGCCTTGAGTAGTGGCGCTTGTAATTCATGCCATGGCCAAAGTACTTCCAAGATTGGTATCGATTAAAGACCTCAGTAGGTTCAATTAAGAACCTATCTATCTCAAATTTAAAGCTCAATTTAGTTCGCTGAATTGAGCTTTTTTTTCATCAAACATTTTGATAAACTCCTCCTCTTTGGCAGGTGAAATCAATAGTTCGTCGTATTTGTTATAGTGAAGTACGAGGCATTTCCAGGAGGTGCTCATTTTCCAACCCGCATACAATCCATTTGCCTGCTCAATTTTTTTAAATGAGCTAAATGGGATTCTTTTTTTGAATCCGATACTTTGGCAAAGTAGATGATCGTCAAAAAAAGTGTACTTGGTTGTGGCGGGCAATATCCAAACAATAAAAATGGATAATACAGCCCAAACAGACCCTAGTCCGAAAACTGCAGTAAAATCTTTCTCTATGAAATAAATCAGAGCAGCTACGCAGGAATAGATGCCAAATACAAGAGAAGATATCGCCCAACGGAAGCCATCTTTTTTGGAATGGAAAACCATTTTTACTGGTGTTGGTCTACCAAGCAAAAAGTGGTTTGTCGCTCATGAGTGCGTTGACCTCTTTTCTGACTTCAGCAATGATTTGTTCATTGCTAGCGTTCATCAGGACTTTATCCATGAGTTGTACCATTTGAGCGATTTCATTTTCCTTAACACCTCTGGAGGTGAGTGCTGCTGTTCCAACACGAATTCCGGAAGTGACAAATGGAGATTCAGTGTCAAATGGCACCATGTTCTTGTTCACGGTGATATCGGCAAGTACTAATGCATTTTCTGCATCTTTACCTGTAATGCCTTTTGAACGAAGATCGATGAGCATGCTGTGGTTGTCGGTGCCGCCAGAAACAATGTTGTAACCAAGTTTAACGAGTTCTGCTGCAAAGGTAGCCGCATTGGTTTTTACTTGTTTCATGTACACTTTGTAGGCTGGGTCAAGTGCTTCACCAAAAGCAACTGCTTTGGCTGCAATGACGTGTTCTAGTGGCCCACCTTGAATACCTGGGAAAACCGCCGCATCTAGCAAGGCGCCCATCGATTTGAGGTTTCCATTGTTCCAACGCAAACCAAAAGGGTTTTCGAAGTTGTGGCGCAACATGATGATGCCGCCTCTTGGACCTCTTAAGGTTTTGTGTGTTGTAGACGTTACAATATGACAGTGCTCGAGTGGATCATTGAGCAAGCCAGCGGCAATAAGACCAGCCGGGTGTGAGATGTCGGCTAAAACCAAGGCGCCCACTTCGTCAGCTACCTTGCGAATGCGCGCGTAATCCCAGTCACGGGAGTAGGCAGAGGCGCCACAAATGATCATTTTTGGTTTTTCGCGTCGGGCAGTTTCTTCCATGAGGTCGTAATCGACCAAGCCGGTTTCTTTAGAAACACCATAGAAAAATGGTTGGTATAATTTACCAGAGAAATTGACCGGTGAACCATGCGTGAGGTGGCCTCCGTGTGAGAGGTCAAAACCTAAGATTTTGTCGCCGGGTTGTAAACAAGCCAAGAATACAGCCGCGTTTGCCTGAGCACCAGAGTGAGGCTGAACGTTTGCCCAAGTGGCGCCAAAGAGTTGGCACAAGCGATCAATAGCTAATTGCTCCACTTTGTCAACGACTTCACAGCCGCCATAATATCTTTTTCCAGGAAGACCTTCAGCATATTTATTGGTGAGTACAGAACCCATGGCCTGCATGACGTCATCGCTCACGAAGTTTTCCGATGCGATGAGTTCAATACCGTGTAATTGACGCTGTTTTTCAGCGGCGATCAAATCAAAAATAGCTTGGTCTTTCATGTTCAATTAAATTTTTTTACAAATATGGGAAGAATGCTTTAGATAGCGTTTTTAAGCATGAATAATTCGACGAATTTCATGAAGTTGATGCGTTTGTTGTTCAGCAGCGGCATTATAAATACCACTTGGTAATAGCGCATCGGTTCTGACTTGCCCAGAAGCATGAATGATGTCTCCATTTTCGGTAACAATGCCAACATGATGAATTTTTCCTTTCGCATTGATGAAAAACGCGAGGTCGAGCGCTTGCCGCTCCTGATAGCTTACTACAGCACCAAGTTCTGCCTGTTGATACGCGTCTCTTGGCAAATTGTAGTCAAGCAGTCTGAAAACATTTTGTACAAAACCCGAGCAATCGATCCCAAAGATGCTTCTTCCTCCCCATAAATAGGGCGTATTAGAGAATGCTTCAATGTACTGCCAAATGGTTTGTTGATTGTAAGCTTCCAAAATAGAATTTTGCGCTTCATCCTTAAGCTGGTAGTTGAATGCGCCAATTTGGAAACGCGCATCTGTTCCAATGAAGACACCTCCAGGCAGTAATTGTGTACCTAGCGGGCCTAGAATTTCTAGCAGTTGCTTGGTGTTAGCAGTTTTGGCATCTAGCCAGCGACGCAACTCTTTTTCTGTGAGCGGTAAAACTTGCTTGAAGTCGATGTACCCTTCATAGCCATCGTGAAGGGTTCTGATTTGCAGCCAGGGCATATTCAAGCTGATTACTTCAAGCGCCTCACCAAAGAGCAGTTGCGTAGACTGCTCTGCAGCATCTGAGGGCTCAGTTCTGACCGGAATGACGGCAAGTGCGCAAAAAGCGTACTGCTGCTTGGCTGTTATCCATTTGATTTTCTCACTCATTGCGTCAAAATTAGCATTTTCGAGGCGATATTTGACTAATTTTACCTTATGAAATCTGACAGCAAACCACTTATATTAGTCACGAACGATGACGGCATAGGTGCCAAAGGTTTGGCATCTTTGGTTGCTGTTGCGCAAGGCTTTGGAGAGGTAGTGGTGGTAGCACCCGACAAACCGCAGTCAGGCATGGGGCACGCCATCACCATCCACGACCCGCTGCGTCTTACAAAGTCTGATTTACATGCGCCTTCAGCAGCTTATGCGTGCAGTGGTACGCCAGTAGATTGCGTCAAGTTGGGCATCTATGAAGTGTTGCACAAAAAGCCAGATCTTATTCTATCCGGCGTCAATCACGGCGAAAATTCATCCACGAATGTACTTTATTCGGGTACGATGTCTGCCGCAATTGAAGGGGCCATGGAAGGTATTCCGGCTATTGGTTTTTCACTAGCAAATTTTGCACCCGACGCTGATTTCAGTGCTACTAAATATTATATCGAACAAGTACTTACCTTGTTTTTTCAAAATGGCTTGGCTCCAAACACTTGTCTGAATGTCAACATCCCTGATCTTCCACTTGATCAAATCAAAGGAATTCGGGTTGTGAAGCAAGCACATGCTTATTGGGCCGACCGTTTCGAAAAAAGACAAGATCAATATGGCCGCACCTATTTTTGGCTTACCGGTGAATTCTCAGACCTCGATCAACGACCAGACACCGATTTACACGCTTTAAAATCGGGTTATGTCAGCATTGTGCCTACGCAATTTGACCTCACTGCCTACGCACACATTCAATCTCTAAAAACTTGGGAACATGAAGCAAAATCTTAATAAGTCTTTCTTTACGGGGCTGGCAATTGGTGCACTTTCGCCGTTGCTCTGCTTGCCGATCATCGTATTTATTTTGTCACAATCTTACGGGCAAAGTTTTCAGTACTTGTGGCACCAAACGCTCAGTTTCCCCGATTTTTTAAGTCGTTATCTTTCCTTGGGTCTGATCGGAAACTTAGCTTGGTTTTATTATTTCTTAAACCGAGAAAAGTATTTCCACACAAGAGGCATTGTTTTTGGAATGCTGCTCTATGCACCTTTTATGGTTTATGTCAATTTTGAACACCTTTTTTAACCAAGATTGAAAACAGCCCCAAATGTTTATCTATTATGCGGAGAAGCTTCAGGCGATCTGCATGCTGCCAATTTAGTAGCTGCGTGGAAGCAACTGAATCCTGATATTTCTTTTCGTGCTTGGGGCGGTGATAGGTTGCAGGCAGAAGGGGTGCAAATCGATAAACATATCCGAGAACTCAGCTTTATGGGTTTCTGGGAGGTTTTTAAAAATTTGCCACTGATCCGCAAGCAATTTAAAACCATTCAAAACCAGTTGCTTTCGCAAAAACCAGACCTACTTGTTTTGGTCGATTACCCGGGCTTTAACTTGCGCATGGCCAAATGGGCCAAAGATCACGGCATTCGTGTGCTTTACTATATTTCACCAACGGTTTGGGCTTGGAAACAAAAAAGAGTCTACCAAATTCAGAAAAACGTCGATCAACTTTTTTGTATTTTGCCTTTTGAGCCTGCTTTTTATGCAAAATTTGGTGTTTCGGTAAAATATTTTGGACACCCCTTACTGGACGAAATCAAGCGACATCAATCTCGTGCAAGTGTAGCTAAAGATTCAGATAAGCCTGTTCTGGCCTTGCTTCCTGGTTCTAGAAAACAAGAACTTGAGCGCATTTTACCCATCATGCTTCAGGCTTCCAAAGCTTTTGAAAAAAGCCATCAAATTGTTTTGGTTTGTGCGCCACACATTCCCTTGTCATATTATCAGTCTTTTGAGTTAAGTCCAGAACTAGTTTGTGCGCAAAGCCATACTTATGATACCTTACAAAGAGCAGATATGGCGCTCGTTACCTCCGGTACGGCTACGCTCGAAACAGCGCTTTTTGAGGTGCCACAGGTTGTTTGCTATAAAAGCTCCGGATTGTCAATTTGGTTGGCTAAAAAGATTGTCAACATCAAGTATATTTCTTTAGTCAATCTCATCCTAGATAAACTTGTTGTAACAGAACTCATTCAAGAGACTTGTACAGTGGAACACATGACACTTGAACTCAAGAAGATTGCTCCTCAGACGCAAGGTAGGGCGGTGCAGCTCGAGCACTATCAAGCGCTCAAATCGTTATTGACTTTACAAGAAGCGCCAAGTCACTTGATTGCTAAATCGATGAATGAGTACCTATGATAAGAATAATGATTCTTGGGTTGGTTTGGATGCTCTCTAATCATTTGGCAGCACAAAACGTGCGTATCGGTATTTTTACCGGGACCAAAATCAAAGAACTACAATTGCAAGTAGGTCATGGTACTTATTTTCTTCAAAGCAAGGAAACAGATCAAGAATTGAGTGCATTGAAAGTTTTGAATGCTTCAGAAACCTACCAATTTAGAATTTACAATGGTTTGGTTCAGGTTTATTCCAAAGGGCAATTGTTCTTGCAGGGTAGTCAAATCATACTTAGTCAAAAACAACAAGAGGATTTCTGCAATTGGACAGTCTTGAACCCATCCTCAAAAATGAGAGCGTATGAAGGCGATTTCGAACTTACCGTATCGAAAGGCGAGTTGAAACTCATCAATGTGCTGGATATTGAAACCTATTTAGAAGGAGTAGTAAGTTCTGAAGGGGGTTCGGGGCATCGTTTGTCTTATTATGAGGCGCAAGCGGTTATTTCGAGAACCTATGCACTTAATAATATAAACAGGCATCAAAATGAAAATTTTGCACTTTGTGAGCGCGTGCATTGTCAGGCGTATCTCAATAAAAGAACAGGCACAGCCTTAATTGATACCGCGGTTCAACATACCAAAGGCTACGTTTTACTTGATGCAAATGCACATTATTATCCAACCTTTTTTCATGCCAATTGCGGTGGACAAACTTGTGAGCCCCAATATATTTGGAACGAGCAAATCAACGGATTAACAACATTCCAAGATACATTTTGTATCCATACCAAACAGGCAACTTGGGTCAAGAGCGTTCCTTTACAAGATTGGACCAATTTTTTAGTCAAAAAATACAACTTTCCGCTAACAGATTCCATGAGTGTTGCCCTGCTTCAATCTTTTGTGCAGCCACAAAGAATGGCTTTTTACTTACATCCGGTGTACGGTATTCCGCTGCGCGACTTACGCGAGCAATTTAAGCTCAAATCGACGTTTTTTGATGCAGTTGTGGTAGGAAGTGAAGTGATGCTCTACGGAAAGGGCTTTGGGCACGGTGTGGGGCTTTGCCAAGAAGGCGCGATGCAAATGGCCAAAAAAGGTTACTCGTTTGACCAAATCTTACAATATTATTATCCGGGTGCCAGACTAACGAAGTAATGCGCCAAAGACTTTGATGGCTTACTCTTTGGTAATTACAAAAATCTCTTCGTCGTCTCTTTTAAAGAACTTTTCAGAACGGGCATAGGCCTCAAGTTCATCTAGACGATGTAATTTTCTGAGTGTTTTTTTGGTGTCTTTGAGTTGCTGGTGCATTTGTTCGTCTTGCTGTTCAATTTGGGAAAGTTTGCGTTTTTGACGCACCAAAGTGAAGATATCCCAATCGTCAAGGAAGAGAAAATAAACGGCAAAAATAATACTCGTGAGTATGTATTTGTTCTTGAGCCAACTGGGGATTTTTTTCAGCATGCTAGTGCGTTGAACTATTGACCTTCAAATCTTTTGAGCTTCACTTCATAGTATGAAATCCACTCTTTGTCGTACTCAAACCATTTTTCAGCTTTCTGCATGATTTTACGGGCTGTAGCAGCAGAGGTATCTTTTTTGGCTTCTGCTTGTGCAAGCAAGGCTTGTGTACTGAGAATAAGGCCGACACGCAAGGCGTCTTTGTCAGATTGTGTCCAGTTTTCGAAGTCCTTGTCTTTGATGTTTAGTAGGTTGGGAACTTCTGTTTTCCAGATCAGGTTGGCTGTTTTAGCATCTTTGTTGTTGTAGCGGATAGCGGCTTCAACAAATTTAATGGCAACGGGATTTTTTGAAATGGTACTGTAAGATTCACAGGCCTCTAGCATGCCACCTAAAGTTTCAGCGGTTTTTTCTTTGTTGTCGTTGCTGTACAGAATAGGGTAGTCGTCTTCAGCTTCAAGTAAGAAGCGAACACCGTTATTGAGCAATTCTTGTTGAATACCATTGAGCCACATTTTGTGAATAGGCATTTCAAATACACCGTTGGCATCTCTTTCAATGGCAGTGGCACAAGCGGTTAATGCTTCTTCAAACGGATCTTGAATCATTGGATCTTTGAGTTGCTTACGGTATACGCCAAATAAGCCTTTTGCTAAGAAAATATAAGGAGTAGGGTCATTGGCATATTTTTCTTTCACTGAGTAGTCACCAGCTCTTTTTACCAATTTGATGAAGTTAGAGTCTGCGTGGAGCTGTGTAAGTTCATCGAGGTTGTTGGTTACTGTGATGTAGTTGTCGTAGTCAACAGAGAGATCGAGTTCATCGGGCTCTTCTTGTCCTTTTTTCAACTTTTGGTTTGGGTCAATGTAGGTAACAGACAAAGAAACAGAGTAGTTACCAACTCTTTTGAAATCGAGTTCGAGTTCTCCTTTTGTGAGGTCACCCTTGGTGATTTCCCAGTCCTGACCTTGAATTCCAGAAATAGCCCATTCCAAAGATCTTTGCTGGACGCCATTCTTGACAAAATTAGATTTGAGTGCAACTTTGGTTTTGGCTTCTTGAAGTTCTTTTGCCTTATTTGCATCTGGTTTTTTACCGGTATTTGTTTCCTCTAGTTTTTCGTCGTCGAGTGTGATAACGCGTTTAGAAGAAATGATATCTAAGGTAGGTTTTTGACCAAAAGCGTTGGTGGTAAATAGTGTAAGGAACGCGCTTAGGACAAATAAGGATTTTAGTAAGTTTTTCATAGTTGTTCTCATGAAATGATCAATTCTGTTCGAAGTTAATAAAATTTATTGATGGCTCTTGATCAAAAGATTTAAGATTTCCTGAGCCGCTAACGCAATTTTAGTGCCAGGTCCGTAAATACCGAAAACACCAGCGTCGTACAGATAAGCGTAATCTTGGGCCGGAATCACACCGCCAGCAACAACCATGATATCCGGGCGGCCTAAGTGCTTGAGCGCCGCTATGACTGCAGGCACCAGCGTTTTATGCCCGGCGGCTAAAGAAGAGACACCCAAAACATGCACGTCGTTTTCAATAGCTTGTTTGGCAGCTTCTTCTGGCGTTTGGAAAAGCGGCCCCATATCCACATCAAAACCAAGATCTGCAAAAGAACTGGCAATAATTTTTGCGCCGCGGTCATGGCCGTCTTGGCCCATTTTAGCAATCATGATCCGCGGTCTTCTGCCCTCAAGTACCCTGAATTCTTCGAGTAAATCTTTGGCTTTGATAAAATCTTGATCTTGCATAATTTCTTTTGCGTACACTCCGCTAATGGTTTGTATGGTTGCTTTATAGCGACCAAATACTTCTTCTAAGGTAGCAGAAATTTCACCTAAGGTACAACGCGCTTGTGCACAACGCACGCAAATTTCTAACAAGTTTTGTTCGTTAGCAGCTGCGCTTTTGAGTTCTTCCAAAAGTTGAGCAACTAATTTTGCATCGCGGTTATTTTTCAGCGTTTGCAGTCTGGCAATCTGTGCGTCTCGAACTTGCGTGTTGTCAACCTCTAAAATATCAATATCGGATGCTTCTTCCGTTTCAAATCGATTGACGCCAACGATGACATCGATTCCAGCATCAATTCGTGCTTGTTTTTTGGCAGCTGCTTCTTCAATGCGCAATTTAGGAAGACCTGTTTCAATGGCTTTTGCCATGCCGCCCAGTTCTTCAATCTCTGAAATCAAAGCCAATGCTTCATCAATGAGTTCTGCTGTTCTTTTTTCAATTTCGATACTGCCCGCATATGGGTCAATAAATTGAGTAATGCCTGTTTCTTTTTGCAAGAAAATTTGCGTGTTTCGGGCAATTCTCGCCGAAAAATCTGTGGGCAATGCAATGGCTTCGTCAAGTGCGTTCGTGTGTAAAGACTGTGTGCCGCCAAGTGCCGCTGAAAGTGCTTCTAGGCAAGTTCGGGCCACATTGTTAAACGGATCTTGTGCAGTCAATGACCAACCTGATGTTTGGCAATGCGTTCTGAGCATCAATGATTTACTAGATTTAGGTGCGAATTCCTGGAGCATTTTCGCCCACAAAACACGGCCAGCTCTAAGTTTTGCAACTTCGGTCTGGTGGTCCATGCCAATGGCCCAGAAAAAGGAAAGTCGCGGTGCAAAATGGTCGATATCTAGACCAGATTGAATACCCGTTCTGACATATTCGAGTCCGTCAGCTAGTGTATAGGCCAATTCGATGGCCGCTGTAGCACCTGCTTCATGCATATGATAACCCGAAATAGAAATCGAGTTGAATTTTGGCATGTGCGCTGAAGTATAGGCAAAGATGTCAGCAATGATGCGCATGGAAGGAGCAGGCGGATAAATATAGGTGTTGCGCACCATGAATTCTTTCAGAATGTCATTTTGAATGGTGCCGCTGAGTTGCGCTTGACTCACGCCTTGTTCCAACGCACTCGCGATGTAAAATGCCATAATGGGTAGCACTGCACCATTCATCGTCATCGAAACAGACATTTGATCCAAAGGTATTTGGTCAAACAGAATTTTCATGTCTTCGATAGAATCAATGGCTACACCTGCTTTGCCTACATCGCCAAGTACTCTTTCGTGATCGGAGTCATAGCCACGATGTGTGGCTAAATCAAAAGCGACGCTTAAGCCTTTTTGACCAGCGGCTAAATTTCTTCTATAAAAAGCATTGGAAGCCTCAGCCGTAGAGAAGCCGGCATATTGCCTGATGGTCCAGGGTTTGGCTAAATACATGGAGGCGTAAGGGCCACCTAAAAATGGTGTTATACCGGAGCGAAACTGCGTTAAAGGATGTGCAACTTGATTGGGGCCTTGATAGCCTTTCTCATTTTGATGGGCCTGGAGCTGAATTCTTGACATACTAAACGAGTTCGTAAATGAGATAAGGAAAACCTAAATAAGTCGGGATGTTTGCCCATTGCAATATTTTGGTTTCAAATGTGTTTTCAAATTGATTGACGCCAATCAGGAGTTGTTGCCCTGTATGGTGTCTTTCTATGCGCGCTTCTCTTGTCTGCGCAATCAATGGCGTAAAGGCAGTTAATTCATCGTATTGATCGGCAAGAATTAAGGCTTCCCATGATTGCGTCGTTAATGCCGCAGTAAGTGCTTCCACGACGTGTGCATCTTTTAAAGGATCTGCTGTGGTTTTGAGCTGTGCTTCTTCTTGGATTAAGTTGCCAATGTTGAGGGCCATTCTTCTGGAAAAATCATCAGGACCATCTGTGCTGAGTGCATCATAAGGTTGTACGGCAATGGCATCACAAGTGCCAATAACTGCACTTAAAGCCTCTGTTGCCTGACGTAAAAGATTGGTAAAAGGATCTTTCAGACTCTTATTTGAAAAACCAGTGCAGGCCAATAGCTCATAAGAAATAGTAACCTGATGAATAGCTTCTAGTCTAGAAATGAGTTGTCTGAATGTTCTGAATTTAGCTACTTCTAAAAAGTACTGACTACCTATTCCTAATTCAAAAATGTAGTGACTTTTGAGCGCGTTGTTTTCTAAGTCGCGGTGCAGTTGCCAAAGTAAGGCACTCAATTGGGTACTGATACTCGCGCCTATTTGCTGTAGATCAAAGGCCGAGAAAAAATTGCGTGCCACACCTTCACTATAAACAAATTGAATATGCACTTTTTTAGCTGCTAATGCGGGTTGTTCAAATTGCTGTAAATGAGCAACATCATTTAATTGAATCCAACAATCAATGTACGCGACCTCAATGTTTTCTAATACTTGCTCCCAGTTGCAGCTTGCCTTATGGCACGTTAATAATAAGGCAGAAGCACCTTCCATCAGAGCCGCCAGTAAAATACGGTTGGCCTCTTTTTCTTCTTTGATTTCATAACGAAAAAGATTGCTCCAGGTCTCTTTTCTTTTGGGCGGAATGGCCAAGGCCTCGGGTATGCTTGTAAGGTCGATTTCTAGACCTTCAATAGGATCTTTAAAATGCAGTAAATCGGTCTGGTGTTGCAACTCTTTGTGCAGCTGAGCAATCCATTGAGCTTGCTCAGTAGGAGGGAAAGGAAGTGCTGTTTTTAGCATATATAAATGTGTCCCCAAATATACGGAATCTAGGTTATTTCTGCAGAATTTCCTGAAAAGAGCTGCTGTTGCTCGGGTTACTTTTGGAGCATGAAAATAAAACGATACTTGTTGCTACTTTTTTTATCTCGACATTTCTTTTTTCCTCTAGAAAAAGCCAATGCCCAAGTAATGTTGAATATGCTTCCACAAGGCATTCAACAGAACAGGCAGCAACAAAATCCGGCGGCCTTTGATGAGGACGATCACACTTGGCTGCAAGTTCAAGGTGTGTTTTACACACAAATGCCTGCATTACAAAGCTTGGCGCTAGATGCCAAAAGATGTCTGAATAAAATCTACCTTGATCAACACCTTTCAATTCAAGGTATCCGCTCGTTTCAAGCCTTACAGAGTTCTACAAATCTTGGGCTCGAACTCAATTCTTATTTAAAAGTAGGTATCGGTGTGGGTTTTCAGACGCTTTTTCAACCTGCTTTTTATGGTCAAAAGTGGGGTGCTACGGCTCGGGTAGGGCTGCAACTTAAATGTGCTTCACATGACTGGTTTGCTTACACCTTACAAATCCATTCGGTGCCCATAAAAAACACCATGACTTGGGCATACCATCATCAATTAAGTTCAGGTCTTGAAGTTTTCGCAAACTTAAATTGGGCCTTGTATTTGCCCCCAACCTTACAAATGGGGTATATCCAACAACTAGAAAATTATCGCCTTTGTTTTTTTGGTGCCATTCAGCCACAGCATTTCGGCTTCTCTATTGATAAAAAACAAATGCAGCAATTGCATTGGTCTTTGGGCTTACAATGGCAAGCGAAAATTGGACCGAGCCTACTATGGAATATTCAAATCGAGCACAAATGAAAACTCGGTTAACTTTTCGTTTGCTAAACTATATTGTACTCTGTTTATTTTCATCTGAATGTCAAGCACAAATAGAACAGCACTTGTTACTTGAAGATTGGAAAGAACATCCTTTGTTGTTAAACGAGGTCAATTTACTGCTCCTTGAGCAAGAAGGAGTTCTTGATTCTTGTCAGGCAGATGTTTTATTAGCATGTATTCATGAAGCACATTTCAAGTCTTATTATCAGTTGCAAGGCTTGGGTTGTTTTGATGCTCAGACCTATGAACGTCTACTTTTGTATACCTTACTTCCCTCTGAAGCTGGTTCTTCTTTCCCTGATCAATTTTATCAGGCGCAGGCCTTTCAAGGCAGTTTTTTACTCAGAGTTTCTTTTCCAGGGCTGGTATGGCAAGGTCAAGAATTGGATACCACTTCAAATCAAAGTTATTTAGGTAACGATTTTGCCATCCAACAAAAACTGAAGCTCCAGCTCTCTGATCAACTGCAATTTATTTTAAATAGCGCCAAAGATAGGGGTGAAGTACTGTCTTGGTCTGAGCGGCAAAGAGGTCCGGATTTTATTACTTGCGGTTTGTTCTATAAAGCACAGGCTCCACTTACAAAAATTGCCATTGGTGCCTATCAATTTCAGTGGGGGCAAGGTTTGCAATTATGGACATCCAGAGGGATGGGCCGATCCATTGACCTATTGCAAAGTGTTCGCGTAGCCCAGGGCTTAAAAAGTTATAATGGCACAGATGAGCAACGATATCTCAAAGGGTTTGCCATACAATACAACCATGCAAAACATGAATATTATGGATTGTTTTCAGTAAAACAAATCGATGTTCCGACTCAAGTTGATACACTTGAGCGAGCTCATTTCATTTCTAGTTCTACCGGATTGCATCGAACCGATCTTGAGCTACAGCGTCAAAAACAACTGCAAGAAAAGATAGCGGCAATTGCTTGGCAAAGACATGGTGCTCAATTTAAAATGGGGTCAATGCTATTGTTTCAGCAGTACACAAGTAATCAGTTTACCGATTCTTTGGGCGCTACTTTTTTAAAATATAGCCCGCCATTTCTATTGAGTCTTGGTTTTCAATTCTCAGGTACCTTCAAAAACGGTTATTATTACTTCGAGACTACACAATTGTATCAAGAAAAACAGCCTATTATTGAGTCAAATGCACTTGTTTGTGGCGCTTTATTTCATTTGCACTCCAAAATTCAATTGGGCTGTCAGTTGCGCTACTATGGCCCGACCTATAGTGCTTTTTATGAGCAAGGCTTTCGCGCAAACAAATTAGCTCAGAATGAAAAAGGAATCTTTCTCAACCTCACGTATCAGCTAAAAAAAAGAATAAAGTGGCAATCCTACCTCGATCAATATGCTTTATATATACTCACGAGCACCGCTTTTCCTTTTCAAAGCACGCAGTTCAGAACCGTTTTAAGTTATGTCCCTAAAAAAACCGTTCTCTTCCAATTAAACCTTCAAAAGCAAATAGGTCAAGCGCTTACTTTTCTGAAAGTAGAAGCAACAACAGAAATCAAACGTGAATTAACTTTGAATACCGGAGCACAGTTTGGATACGAGCGTTTTAAGCAGTTGTCATACAGTGCGCACCTCACACTGCAATACCATCAGTTAGGCTTTCCACTCCGGATGAACGCTCATATAGGCGCTTTCTTTATACCAGAACAAGGTACAGCTCATTACCAAATGAATTACCATATTGGTTTTGGGTCAACAACCATGCAACTTATCGGGCAGGGTTACTTTTTACAAACGACTTCTGAACTTCATTTAAAGCAAAATTTAGCGCTCGGTTTACGTTGTCTTTATATCAGTAAAAATGCTGTTTTTCAATTCAATAGTCTGGGTTATAATTACAAAAACAGCAGCCGAAACCTTCAGTTTGATCTGCAACTCAAAATTAATTTTTAGCAATTCTGAAAAAATAATGTACCAAAAACAAAAATGTGGCGTTATGTCAGTAATTGAGGACTGCAAGCCTCTATTAAACTCTTGTTAAACTTCTTAAAACCAAAAGACTATGGCTCTCCAACTCTCCGCCCACCAGCAGTCTTTTCTCCTCGAAGAGGAAAGAAAACTTGTCGAACGTGCACAAGAAAACCCGCGTTATTTCGCACCGCTTTATGAGCGTTATCACGATGCTATTTTTCGTTATATCTACCGCAGAGTAGACGAAGAAGAACAAGCTTATGATATCACCTCAAGTGTTTTTGTCAAGGCCCTTCAAGGGCTTCATAAGTATGAATTTCGCGGACTTCCTTTTTCTTCATGGTTGTTTCGCATTGCAAAAAGTGAACTTTACCAAAGCTTCCGCGATCAAAAAGCGAAGCGCACCGTGAGCATTGATAAAGTTGTCTTGAAGCAAGTCATCGAGGACTGGACTGAAGACTACCGTCAGCAAGATGTCGATCGTTTGCTTAGCAAGTTGCGCTTGCTTAAAGAAAATCAACTCCAACTCATTGAAATGCGTTTTTTCGAAAAGCGTTCTTTCAAAGAAATCGGAGAAATTACTGGATTATCAGAAAACAACGCAAAAGTGAAAACTTTTCGCGCCGTCTTGAAACTCAAACAATTTTTCCATCAAATCGAATAGTTATGCTTAAAATTTTACTCAATCGACCTGAACCAAGTGTAGATACCGTTCAGCAGCACCAAGATTTCAATCAAATTTTGGCTGCCTATAACTATCAAAAAAAAGTGATGAATCCGTGGCGCTATTGGCATTATCCTATATGGATACTTGGCTTGGTGCTCTTGAGCTAGCGTTTCTGCACAAGAAATAGTTTGTACATTTGTGTATGTACAAACTGTTTCGTTTTATTCTTTTTCAGTTCGACGCTGAGCGCGTTCATTATTTTGTGGTTGGCTTACTGCGTCTCATCCATCAAATCTTTCCTTTTAGAGCTTTATTTCGGGCCATCTACATTAAAAAGGATCCAAAATTAGCCGTGCAGCTCTTTGGGCTTGATTTTGAAAATCCAGTTGGCTTGGCAGCGGGTTTTGATAAAAATGCCGCTTACATTGATCCGCTATCCGATTGCGGCTTTGGTTTTATTGAAATCGGTACAATCACCCCAAAGGCACAGCCGGGTAATGACAAACCACGTTTATTCCGCTTGAAGGCAGATCAAGCCATTCTCAATCGCATGGGCTTTAACAATGATGGTGTCGAACAAGCCATTACACAATTAAAAGCTCGCAAAAACAAACAAATCATCATCGGGGGAAACATCGGGAAAAATAAATGGACTCCAAATGAAGAAGCCACCCAAGATTACGTTCAGTGTTTCGAAGCTTTATTTCCTTATGTTGATTATTTTGTGGTCAATGTTTCTTCACCAAACACCCCGAATCTAAGGGCGCTTCAAGAGAAAGGTCCTTTGCTCGAATTGCTCTCCACTTTGCAAGGTTTAAACACAGCAAAGCCGAAGCAAAAACCTATCTTACTTAAAATTGCACCAGATCTCACCGATACTCAGCTCGATGAAGTCATTGAAATTACTTTTGAAACACAAATTGCCGGCCTTATTGCAAGCAACACGACCATTTCCCGTGAAGGTCTTCAGACACCAAAAGCTGTGGTCGAAGCACTCGGAGCAGGTGGTGTTTCAGGAAAGCCGCTCACCAAAAGGTCTACTGAGGTGGTGCGCTACATTCATCAAAAATCAACGGGTAAAATTCCAATCATTGCAGTCGGTGGAATTCATACCGCTCAAGACGCACTTGATAAATTTGAAGCAGGTGCATCCTTAGTTCAGCTCTACACTGGTTTTATTTATGAGGGGCCAGGGCTTATCAAGGAAATTAATCAGGCTTTACTTCAAAAACAAAACAAGCATTGAGTAAGCAGTTATACATCACAGAATGTCCGCGCGATGCCATGCAAGGTATCCAAAGCTGGATTCCTACTGATCAAAAAGTAAATTATCTCAATGCGCTCTTATCTTGCGGTTTTGATTACCTCGACTTTGGAAGTTTTGTATCTCCCAAGGCCATTCCTCAACTCAAAGACAGTGCTGAGGTTCTTGCGCAATTGAATCCGTCTGATACTAAACTATTGGCCATTATTGCCAATGAACGCGGTGCGCAAGAGGCCAGTTCTCATGAACGCATTTCCGTATTAGGTTATCCATTTTCAATCTCTGAAACGTTTCAAAAGCGCAATACAAATCATAGCCTAGATGCCTCTATGAAACTCATGGAAGAAGTTTCAAAAATTTGTGAGCAAAATAAAAAGCAATTGAGGGTTTATTTGTCCATGGGTTTTGGAAATCCGTATGGTGATCCTTGGTCTGAAGATTTACTTTGTACTTGGGTCAATCGCTTAAACACTCATTTCCCTATCCATGATTTCGCACTTTCAGACACCATTGCCGTGGCTACAGATGCACAATGCAGCACTTTGTTTCATTCGTTATTTAAGCATTTTCCGAAGCAAACATTTTCAGCTCATTTTCATGTCGTGCCGGGTCAAGAACAAAAGCTAATTCAAGCCGCTTATGAAGCAGGTTGTCAATATTTTGACACTGCAATAGGTGGTTTTGGCGGTTGTCCAATGGCTAAGGACGAACTCACAGGCAATCTTTCAACCGAGTCCTTACTTGCTTTTATGCAAACGCAGCAAATTGAATGTCATCTGGACATCAATGCTTTTGAAAAAGCGCGTATCATTTCTCAAACTATATTTATCTAATGCAAAAGAAAAGAGCTTTATATCTAGTAGGTTTGATTGGTTTAGCTTTGGCTGCTTGGTTTATTTTTAAGAAGCAAGAGCTTGCTAATCAGGTAGATTCAATAGAGAAAACCAAGTTGTCTGCTCCGACCAAAGGTCAAGAAATTTCTACAGATTTCAATATCAATACCTTTAAAAGCAAAAAAGAACCGTTACTCTTAAAACAATTAAGACTCTGCGATTCCACGCTGCAATGGAGCGAAGATGAAAACAGACCCTCATGTACACCGAACTTTTTCAGGGTTTTTCCTTTGAAAAAAGGCCTTGATCTTTCGCAAGGCTGTATGGTGCTCATGAAAGCTGGCGTAAACCATTTCCCGGTGCGTCGTTTTGTGATATACGAGCGCGAGGGCACACAACTTGTACAAGCGAATGGTTTCATTGGCTACCCAATTGAACTTCGGCCAAATGCTAACGGCTACGATGATATTGTGATTCGCTTCTTTGAGCGCTATCAAGGCGAGAAGTACTTTTATAATTGCTTGTTCACTTGGAAACAACATCGCTATCAATATGTTTGCTGTGAGCAAATTAACGATGCCGACATCAAACCAGAGAAGCAAAAGGAGGTATCTGCTGAAATTTGGAAAATTCTCTATGAAAAACAACTGGCATTTTAAATTGCTTTTCTTTTTACTGCTGGGAAGTTGCATCAACGGCGAGCAAACTTACAAGGTAGATTACACCGATTTACTCAACGGAGGCAATAGTAAAGTCTGGGAGCTTGCCCAAGAAGATGCTGTGAATCTCTCGGTTGGAAAACAAAACTGGGCCGATGTAGTCTTTGTGTTTTATGAATCGGGCAAAGTGCTTGTTGGTTCTCTTGAAGACCTTGCCCAACATAAATTTGATGCCGGAGTCTATCAGTATAAAGCGCAAAAACAAGAGCTACAAATGCAGATCAATGGTGAAACTTTACTTTTTGGACTCAGTATAGATAACCATGATGGGCTATGGCTTAAAACAAAAAAAGGTAAAAACATCAGTAAGTTCCTACACTTGGTCCCGCTGACCGAGCCACATTCAAATTAAAAGTTTTCATAAATACCTAAGCCAAAAAGAGCAAAATCGTATTTAGCTGGGTCTTTGGGGTCAAGTTTTTGGCAAAATGCTTGTAGTTCTTCATTGGCTTTCCAATCGTTTTGCGTGCGTTTCAAAATCCCGAGTTTTCGAGAAATGTTTCCGGTATGCACGTCTAAAGGAATCATAAGCTGTGCTGGGCTAATTGCAGTCCAGAGTCCGAAATCAACACCATTTTTTGCAGGTCTACACATCCACCTTAAAAACATGATGAGTCTTTTTGAGGCTGAACCAGTACTCGGGTTAGCTACATGCTTCAAAGTCCTTGGGTTCAAAAAAGGAATGAATTTTTCACGGAAACTCAAAATGCGCATTTCTAATAATGGAGAGCTATTAGCAAAGGCAGCCTCGAGCCCACCATTTTGGTAACAATGTTTCAGGCCCAATAAAAATCCATTTAAGTCTATCGTGTTAAAGGTTCTGTGTACAAATTGTGGGCAAGTGCCGTCTTGATACGTTAAGACATAACTGAGCGGTTCAGGGCCTAAAATTTCAAGTAAACGCTCACCACTTTTAATGATACTTTGGCGTTTGCCCCAAGAGATTGTAGCTACTAAAAAGGCCACAATTTCGATGTCTTCCTTTTTTTGAAAACGGTGAGGGAGTAATATTGGATCTTCTTGAATAAAAGCAGCTTGCTCGTACTGCGCTGCCTTTAAATCCAGGAATTCTTTGAGCTCAGAAAAAGATAAATCAGATGAATTGTCCATCTTTCATTCTTAAGCAGCGGTCTGCCATTTGCGCAAAACCTTCATTGTGAGTCACGATGACAAATGATTGCTTGAACTCTGAACGCAGTTCAAAGAACAACTGATGCAAAGCGGTTGCATTTTCAGTGTCGAGGTTGCCTGATGGTTCGTCGGCAAACACGAGTGCAGGCTTGTTAATGAGCGCTCTGGCCACCGCCATGCGCTGCTGCTCGCCACCTGAAAGTTCGTTGGGGCGATGCGATGCACGATGGGCGACATTTAATCTTTCTAAAAGGACCTGTGCATCTTTGAATGCGTCTGTCTGGTTTTTTCCGCCAATCATGGCAGGTAAAGCAACATTTTCAAGCGCAGAAAATTCAGGTAAAAGCTGATGAAACTGAAAAATGAAACCGAGTCGTTGGTTGCGAAAAAATGAGCGTTCTTTTTCAGAAAGAGCAAATGGATCTTTATTCTCAATGTGCAGTCTTCCGGAACTTGGCTGATCCAGCGTACCAAGGATTTGCAATAAAGTAGTTTTTCCTGCCCCCGATGATCCAACAATAGAAATGATTTCGGAAGGTGCTACATAAAGGTCAACCCCCTTTAAAATGGCGAGCTGCTCGTAATTTTTATGAATTCCGGAGGCTTGTAGCATTAGTGGTCAAGCTTTAAAGTGTGTCCGGCTTTATCTCTTTTAGTTTTCAAATAGTGCTCGTTGTGGGCATTACTTTGAATCTCTAGCGGAATATTTTCGATAATCTCTAGACCGTAACCAATGAGGCCAGTGCGCTTCTTCGGATTATTGGACATCAATTTCATTTTGCGAATACCTACAGAGCGCAAAATTTGAGCGCCAATACCGTAGTCGCGTTCGTCTGCTTTGAAGCCTAATTTTTCATTGGCTTCATAGGTGTCGAGGCCTTCTTCTTGTAATTTATAAGCCTTGAGTTTGTTGAGTAGGCCAATCCCACGGCCTTCTTGATTCATGTATACAATAGCACCTTTTCCGGCTTCATTAATGAGCTCCATGGCTTTGTGCAATTGTGGGCCGCAGTCACAACGACAGCTGCCAAAAATATCGCCAGTTAGACAAGAAGAATGCACGCGCACTAAAACGGGTTCGTCTTCGGTCCAGGTGCCTTTGGTAAGTACCAAATGATCTTGATCATTGCTTTGATCTTTGAATGCACGAAGCTTGAAATCGCCGTAAACAGTTGGCATTTCGACTTCAACTTGCTCAACAACCAAAGACTCATGGGCAATGCGGTATTTGATAAGATCTGCAATGCTCACAATTTTTAAATCGAATTTTTTGGCAATTTCTAGTAGTTGTGGCAATCGGGCCATGGTGCCATCTTCGTTTAAGATTTCCACGATGATTCCTGCTTCTTCAAAACCAGCTAGACGAGATAAATCGATGGCTGCTTCAGTATGGCCAGCTCTACGGAGTACACCACCTTTTTTGGCGCGCAAAGGAAAGATGTGCCCAGGTTTGCCGAGTTCTTCTGGTCTGATGGCTGGGTCAATCATGGCCAAAATAGTTTTTGCGCGATCCGATGCCGAAATACCAGTGGTACAGCCGTGTCCAATGAGGTCGACGCTGATGGTAAAGGGTGTTTCGTAGGCTGCAGAGTTATTGCGAACCATTAATTCTAGACCAAGTTGATCACAGCGGTCTTCGGAAATTGGAGCGCAAATGAGGCCTCGGCCATGTGTGGCCATAAAGTTGATGAGCTCAGGACTCGCATTGCGAGCAGCCGTAAGAAAGTCTCCTTCATTTTCGCGGTCTTCGTCGTCCACCACAATAACTACGCGTCCTTGTTGGATCTCGTAGATGGCTTCTTCAATGGTATTGAGTTGTTGGGTCATGTTGTGGAATTAAGCGTTTGGAATTTGTTGAAGACTGGCTAAGAAATACTGCCAAAATTTTTGAACCGAAGAAATCTGTACTTTCTCGTCTGGCGAGTGTGCAGCTCGGATATTTGGGCCAAAAGAAATCATGTCCACACCTGGTAGTTTTTCACCGAGTAAGCCACATTCTAGACCAGCATGACACGCTTTCACTTTAGGCTCTTCATGAAAGAGCGAACGATAAAGATTGGTCATGGTATTTAAAATGGGAGATTGCATGTTGGGTTGCCAACCAGGGTAATCTCCAGATTGTTCAACAGTTGCTCCCATATTTTCAAAAGCACAAGCCAAAGCCATACTGACTTCTCTTTTGGTACTTTCTACAGAACTTCTTTGCAAAGATTGCGTTATGAAAACACCATCTTTAATGATGACGCGTGCCAAAGAAGAAGAAGCTTCAACAAGCCCTTCAATTGCTGGGCTCATTCTGAAAACACCGTTGTGCACTGAGCACAGTGTTTGAATGATCTTTTTGAGATCTAAAGTACTCATCGCCTTTTCAGGGCAAGCTATTGCAGTTGCACTGATTTCAAAATGAGGTTCTACGCTATGGTATTCGTTTTTTAAGTCAGCGACAATTGCTTCAAGTTTAACTTCAAATAATGATTTATCCGGGCAACTCACAATGGCTACCGCTTCTCTTGGAATGGCATTTCTTAAACTGCCGCCGTCAAATGCATGCAGGTGGAGTTCTTGTTGCTGCATGAGTTCCCAAATGATGCGTGCCATCCATTTGTTAGCGTTGCCACGACCTTTGTCGATATCCATGCCAGAGTGCCCGCCAAGCAAGCCCTTGATGTTGATTTCAAAACAAGGGTTAGCTGTATTTGCAGCTACTTCATTGTAATTGTAGTTGGTGTTGGTATCGATGCCTCCTGCACAACCTACAGACAATTCGTCGTCATCTTCGGTGTCAAGGTTCAGAAGAACGGTGCCGCTTAGTAAGTGAGCTTCCATTTCTTTGGCGCCGGTCATGCCGGTTTCTTCATCAATAGTGAAAAACGCTTCTAACGCTGGGTGGGCAATTGTGGTGCTTGAAAGAACGGCCATGATAGCAGCTACGCCAATACCGTTGTCGGCACCTAAGGTGGTTCCTTTGGCTTTTACCCAATCAGCATCAATAAACATCTCAATGCCTTGCTGCTCAAAATCAAAAACAGTACTAGCATTTTTTTGGTGCACCATGTCTAGGTGCGACTGCAAAATCACTGTTTGGCGACTTTCCATACCAGCCGTGGCAGGTTTTTTAATAATGACGTTTCCGGCTTTGTCAACGAGTGTTTCAAGACCAAGGCCTTCGCCAAAGGCTTTCATGAAGGCAATGACACGCGCTTCTTTTTTAGAGGGGCGCGGCACTGCATTGAGCGCTGCGAAATGTTGCCAAAGTGCTTGTGGTTCTAAAGCTGATATAGACATTAAGGGAATTTTGGATATTGTTGGAAATTAGGATCTCTTTTTTCTAAAAAGGCGTGTTTGCCCTCTTGCGCTTCTTCAGTCAGGTAATAGAGTAGGGTGGCGTCACCGGCTAGCTCCATTAGACCGTGTTGACCATCGAGTTCAGCATTCATGGCTCTTTTGATCATGCGGATCGCCAAAGGGCTTCTTTTCATGATGATTTTTGACCATTCTACAACTGTATCTTCAAGGTCTGCAAGCGGAACAACTTTATTGACCATGCCCATCTTTTCGGCTTCTTCAGCAGTGTATTGATTACACAAGAACCAAATCTCACGAGCTTTCTTTTGACCTACGTGACGAGCCAAATAAGAAGAACCAAAACCGCCATCGAAGCTACCCACTTTAGGACCTGTTTGGCCAAAGCGCGCATTTTCTGAAGCAATAGTGAGGTCGCAGACAACGTGCAAAACGTGGCCTCCACCAATGGCATAGCCATTAACCATAGCAATCACTGGCTTAGGTAAAGAGCGAATGGCTTTGTGCAAATCGAGTACATTGAGTCTTGGAACGCCATTTTCTGAAATATAGCCACCAACACCTTTTACGTTTTGATCTCCGCCTGAACAAAAGGCTTTGTCGCCTTCACCTGTCAAAACAACCACATTGATGTCCGGACGCTCGCGGCAAATAGCCATGGCGTCTAGCATTTCAAAGTTAGTCTCAGGTCTAAATGCGTTGTAAACTTTTGGTCTGTTGATGGTAATTTTTCCGATTCCTTCAAAGAACTCAAATTTGATGTCTTCATAGGATTTGATGGATTGCCAATTTCTTTGTGACATATGCTTTTTATTTCAGATACAAAGATAGAACATCCGACCCGACCAAGAAGTTTATTTTTAGGAAAATCTAGCCAATCTGTAGTGAAGTCATGCTCAAACTTCCGGCCAAGAGCTTGTCATTGAAAAAGCTGAGTTCTTCCTTTTCATTTTTTAAACCGAGAATATAGAGTAGTGGGATGTAATGATCAGGGGTTGGGACAGCCATTTTCATGGCAATAGGCGCCGCTTCCAAATTCATAAGGGCTTTGAAATTCCCGGTTCTTATAGCCTGATTGACAAAAGCCCTCGCTTCGTGCGCCCATTCGTATCCATAGCCAACTTCATTGATTTTACTGAAATCAACGGCGCGTAGGTTATGAACGATATTACCAGAACCGATAATGAGCACTCCTTTTTTTCGAAGAGCTTGGAGCGCTTGCGCCAATTCAAAATGATAACTCAGCGGTTGCTTATAGTCGATGGAAAATTGTACTACAGGAATGTTTGCTTCAGGATACAAATGTTTTAAGACGGTCCAGGTGCCGTGGTCCAGACCCCAATCGTTGTCAAGGTGAACTGGTGTTTCGTGCATCAGGTCTTTGATTTCTTGAGCCAAAGTAGGGCTTCCAGGGGCTGGGTATTGCTGGGCAAATAGTTCAGCTGGAAATCCGCCAAAGTCGTGAATGGTTTTGGGTTTATCCATGGCGGTAACCGCGGTTCCGTTCGTGAGCCAGTGTGCAGAGATTACCAATATGGCTTGGATTTCGGGTAGCTTGGCAGCTGCTGTCCTGAAGCCTTGAACAAATTCATTTTCTTCGATGGCATTCATAGGTGAGCCGTGTCCAATAAAAAGGCTAGGTGTCAGGCTACTACCTTGTAACGATTGACTCCATTTTTCTAAACTTTTTAAATTTCCAATTGGCATAGCCATAGCGCTTAAAGTAAGTAAGGTCGTGAAATCCCGGCGTTTCATTCAACAAATATAGGCAAGCGATTTTCTTGTATACTTGACTTAAGTTAAGAGCTGCGTGCAACTTTATTTGGAGGTATTCCGTCAATCTACGGAATCCACTTTCGTGGAGGAGCTTTAATTTTACATCATGAAACAATTCTACTTGTATTAACCTAACCGGGCTTTGGCCTATTAAAATGCAAGTCGTATGAGTAATTATTTGGGTGCACGCATTCGCGTGGGTTTTATTGATTCAAATGTCATTTTCAGAACAGGATTACGCGCCATGCTTGAGCAGCGCAATGATTTCGAATGGGTAGGAGAGGCTCCTAATCTCAGTGATTTCCGAGCCCGCTATGCAGGCACTGCTTTTCAAGTTATCATGATAGATGCCGATCTTTTACAAGAACTCGATCAAGCTTACATGAATTTCTGGATGGCTACTTTTCCTCACGCTAAGTTTCTTTTGGCAGTCAAGAATTTCAAGTCAGCCATGATTCCGCTTTATTTAAAATGGGGATTTCATGGGGTGGTCAACAAAATGCAAATTCAAGAAGAAGCCGTGGTGGCTTTTCGGCAGGTTTTTTTTCAGCAGGCCTATATGCATCCGCATACAAAGCGCTTGCTAGATGCTGAAAAGAAAACCATTCAAACGCTAGAGCGCATCACTGCCCGAGAAATTGAGGTCATCCGAGGCATTTGTCAGGAAAAAACCTGTCGGGAAATTGCGCTTGAACTGCACATTTCACCTAGAACCGTTGAGACACATAAATTAAGGATCATTGAAAAACTCGATGTGCGCAATACCGCTGGTATTATTGTGCATGCGGTCAGATTAGGCATTATTCCATAAATTGAATAGATGAATTTTTAATGCTTTTTCCTTGAATAAGCTTAAGTTATTTATTTAATCATCGAATTTCAATTTCGTCTAGGAAAAGCCAAGGCCTATTTCCGGCGCCGGCCTCACCTTCAGGGATAGTGCCCATACCATATAGTTTGACATGAATGGTATTTGTTTTTCGATCTTTGGGCATTTTGACCACGAGTATTTCATCAGTACTGTAGCCATCTGCAATTCCGTTTCCGACACCAAAGTGTTCAAGTGAAATTTCGTAGCCTTGTGCGGCCCAAATCCAAGAATTTGGGTCGTGTAAGGTGTGTATCCTGATTTCTTTGATTTTCTTTGCTTTTGGCAACACGATATCGAATACCACTGAGTTCGAGTCAAAGCCCAACCATTCATTGCCTTTCCAGGGTCTTGCACCAAGTTGACCATCAACAATGGTGAGGCCACCGTTGTCGTATTTGGGGCTTGGGTCAGTAATGAATTTAACTTGTGCCCCAAGCCCTTTGTGTGCAATAATGTTGAGCTCCTTGGTAGGAAGGTTTGCTCCTTGTTCAATTTTTAAATGGACAGTTTTGGTCTTGCGTTTTGCGGCACTAATGTTGGCCAACACTTCGGTGTAAGCCAATATGCCTTTCGGGGCATTTTTTTTGATAGAAATCCCATTGTCGGCCCTAATTGTTTTGATTTCGGGCTTGAGTGCAGACTTCGAATAATTCACTTGGTGAGCATCAAGAAAAGGAAAATGATGCTTGATTAATACCGCTAAAAAATCTTCGTAAGAAACCTTGGTCTCGGACCAAAGGGCAGTGCTCAAGGCAATGGCTCTTGGGTAGGCCATGTATTCCAATTGAGCCATATTTGGGATATATTCAGTCCAGAGGTTGCCTTGTGCTCCTAAAACGTAGGCAGCTTGGGCTGTTGTCATGTCTGGTGGAATCGGGTTAAACGAAAGTACTTTTTCTAAAGAAGTGTAGCCACCAATGGCCAATGGTTCTTCTGCACCACGACCTTGATAATGATCAAAATAACAATGTGAGCCGGGGCACATCACAACATCGTGCCCTTGGGCTGCTGCAGCCATACCCCCGTCGTAACCGCGCCAAGACATCACGGTTGCATTTGGCGACAGCCCGCCTTCCAAAATTTCATCCCAACCAATGAGTTTTTTACCTTTTTGTGTCAAAAAAGCATCCATTCTGCCAATGAAATAACTTTGCAGTTCGTGCTCGTCATGAAGCCCTTTTTCTTTGATAATCGCCTGACAATTGGGGCAACTTTTCCAGCGCGTTTTGGGCGCTTCGTCTCCTCCTACATGCACGTAGCTTGACGGAAACAACGGTATGACCTCTGTTAAGATATCTTGCAAAAACAGAATGCTTTCTTCTTTGGCGCAAAAAATATCATCGAAAATGCCCCAAAGACCTTCTACACCGTGTTTTTCACCAGTACAAGAATACTGCGGATAAGCAGCTAAGGCCGCGCGCGCATGCCCGGGCATTTCAATTTCGGGTATAATTTCAATGAACTTTGCTTGGGCATAAGCGACTACATCTTTGACTTCTTCTTGCGTATAGAAACCGCCGTATCGGGTTTTGTCATAAGTACGAGGCATTGTAGTATAGTGCTGATTCACGGTAGAATCTCGAAAAGCACCAACCTCTGTCAGTAAAGGGTATTTTTTAATCTCAATGCGCCAACCTTGGTCATCCGTGAGGTGCCAATGAAGCGTGTTGAATTTGTAATAAGCCATCAAATCAATAAAACGCTTGACTTCAGCAACCGTAAAGAAATGTCTAGAAACATCCAGATGTAGCCCGCGCCATTGAAATTGAGGGTAGTCTTTTACAAAGCACTGTTGAAAAACAAATTGTTGGTCCGATTGCGTACAGAGTTGTAGCAACGAGGTCATGGCATAAAAACACGAGGCGTCCGAAGAGTAGGAAATAACAATGCGGTCAGAGATATTGATGCTGTAAGAATCATGCTTAACATTAGTCAATTTTTTGAAGCTCAACATTGGATTTTGAACATGAGGTACGACGCTCAGACCATGACTCCATAATGCAAGGTCCTTGAACGATTGCATTAATTGAGGATTGATTTGAGAAGGGTCGACAAGCAAGGATCCACTGCAAACAAATTGACCATTAACACGCTGGTAAACGGCAGGGGTCGGTAAAATTGGACTATTTGTTGTGCTGGTTTGGGCACTTGCCATGCAAACAAAAAGGATCGAAAAAAGGAAATGCTGATATTTTAACATGCTTTAAAATTAGTGAATTCAACTAGATGACTAACTTTGTTCAAAGTTCCAACATGAAAATTTATAACAATATCCTCGAAACCATTGGCAATACGCCAATTGTCCGCATCAATAAAATCACAAAAGACATTCCGGCCCAAGTTTATGCCAAAGTAGAAACCACAAACCCGGGTAACTCAGTCAAGGACCGAATGGCCCTCAAAATGATTGAAGATGCTGAAAAAGCAGGTCTCTTAAAGCCAGGCGGGACGGTCATTGAAGGAACTTCAGGTAATACTGGCATGGGCTTGGCCTTGGCTTGTATCATTAAAGGATACAAACTTATTTGTGTACTCAATGACAAGCAGTCCAAAGAAAAAATGGACATCTTAAGAGCTGTTGGAGCAGAAGTAGTGGTGTGTCCTACTGCCGTAGAGCCCACAGATCCGAGATCTTATTATTCTGTATCTAGAAGACTCGCTACTGAAATTCCGAATTCATGGTATGTTAACCAATATGACAATTTGTCAAACAGACAGGCGCATTACGAGCAAACTGGCCCTGAAATTTGGGAACAAACCGACGGAAAAATCACGCATTTTGTGGTTGGTGTAGGTACGGGTGGAACTATATCAGGTGTAGCAAAATATTTAAAAGAGAAGAACCCAAACATCAAAATTTGGGGTATTGATACTTATGGATCTGTCTTCAAAAAATATTTAGAAACAGGAATCTTCGACGAAAATGAAATCTATCCGTACATCACCGAAGGAATTGGTGAGGATATCTTACCAGCGAATGTTGATTTCTCTTTAATTGATCATTTTGAAAAGGTCACCGACAAAGATGCTGCGGTTTACACCCGACGATTGGCCCGTGAAGAAGGGATTTTTGTCGGAAACTCGGCTGGTTCGGCCATCAAAGGGGTGCTGCAAATGAAAGCCCACCTGACTAAAGATGATTTTGTAGTTGTTTTATTTCACGATCATGGCAGTCGTTATGTTGGTAAAATATTCAATGACGAATGGATGCGCGAACGCGGTTTTTTAGAGGAAGAAGTGCTCACCGCCGCCGATTTAGTGGCAAAACATGCCGACAAACCTTTGGTTTCGGTATATGCCGAAGAGTTGGTTTCTCATGCGATTTCCAAGATGCGTAATTTTGGAATTTCTCAAATACCTGTGCTCAAAGACGGCGGTTTTGTAGGTTCAATTGATGACAGCCATGTTTACCAATTGTTAGTAGACAACCCGGCGCTTCGCGATGCGCCAATTTCTTCTATTATGTTGCCTGCTTTCCCTATTGTTAAAGCCAACACAGCGCTTGAAGACGTCTGTAAACTGATCAATAAAAATACGCCGGCTGTCCTTGTTGAATTGCCAGATGGAAAGCATCATATTGTATCTCGATACGATGTGATTGCTGCTAAATCATAGTACTAGGGCCTTATGCGCATTGTCTCGTTGGTTCCTTCTTTAACTGAGTACCTCTGGGCGCTAGGTCTAACTGAGGAGGTTGTAGGAATCACAAAGTTTTGTGTTCACCCGAAAGATTGGTATGAAAACAAAACCAGGGTAGGTGGTACCAAACAACTAAATATTAGTAAAATCAAACAGCTTGAACCGGAGCTCATTATTGCTAATAAAGAGGAGAACACAAAAGATGCTATTGAACAATTACAAAAAGAGTTTGAGGTAGTGCTTACTGATATTCTGGATATCGAAGGTGCATTGGAGGCCTTAAGCACGATCGGAAAGGCAGTAGATAAAGAACAACAAGCGCAGCAGTTAATTGCGGAAATTAAAGTGCGTTTCTCCCAACAAAAGGGGCTTTTTAAAGGCCAGACTTTTCTATATTTTATTTGGAAAGATCCCTATTTTCTGGTCGGAAAAGACACTTATATCCATTCGTTTTTAAGTCATTTTGGCTTAAAGAATGCCTGTGCTTTGGAACGATACCCGAGTTTAGAAGACTGGAAAAACCATGTTGAAACGGCAGATAAAGCACCCACCTATATTTTCTTGAGTTCTGAACCCTATCCTTTTGAATCCAAACACATCGAACAGGTTCAAGTGCTTTTTCCAGCCTCTCAAATCATTTTGATTGACGGAGAAATGTGTTCGTGGTATGGTCCTAGGATGCTAGAGGCAGCTGCTTACATGCAGCAATTAGCACAAATGATTAAAAATCAAAAAGCGTAGGACCTTCGTTGCTTGCTGGTTTAGAGCGTGGTGCTTTAGGTTTCGGCGCAACAGTTTTTGGTGCGCTTACAGCTTCAGAAGTTGTAATGGGTTCATTTTTAGTTTCTTGAAAAGCAGCGGCTGCTTCAGTTGGATCTTTAATTACGGAAGGGCTTTCGTTTTCAAAAGAGAGCACTAGCAATCTGTTCTTGATGTGCTCCAATTTTGAAATCAGCTCTTGCGCATTGATATTACTTTGGGAAACGCTACTTGAAGCAAGGTTTTGCTTACTTTGATTTTCTTCGATGAATTCATTTACTTCAATTACTGGAGCACTATGATTGATCTTAGATTTTAAAGCTTTTTTAGCACCTTCAAGTGTGTAGCCCTCAACTTTTACAAATTGATATATGCGCTGAATTTTTTCAATTTCCTTGACCGTGTAAAGGCGATTGCCCTTTTTGTTCTTTTTTGAAACCGCAAGGTTAAATTCTTTCTCCCAAAATCTTAGCAATGAAGCATTTACATGTAAGAGTTCAGCGACCTCGCCGATGCTGTAGTATAATTTGTTAAGTGCTTGATTTTCAATATTGGGCATCTGTTTACTTGAATGAACATTCGAAAATAATTATTATTTTTGCAACAGACGTCAGAAAATGAAATTTCTCCGCATCTTTTTTCTGCTCTTGTTGCTTCAACTCCAGAATCAGGCAAGCGCACAAACACCAACTCCAAAAAATGACCCGCAAGTTGATGCCATTATCAACTACGCAAAAAGTTTTTTAGGGGTGCCGTATCGCTATGGAGGTACGACACCTTCTGGTTTTGATTGCTCGGGGTTTATCAACTATATTTTTGGCAATTTTGGCTTCGATTTAGTGCGCACAAGCTATGGTTTGGCTGAATTAGGTACTACCGTGAAACTCTCAGATATACAACCCGGAGACCTCATGTTTTTCAAAGGAAGTAACGTGCATTCTACCGCCGTTGGGCATGTGGCTTTAGTAATAGAGGTTACGCCCGATGCCATTAAATTCATACATTCAGCCAATACAGGTGTGCGCATCGATAATTTCAAAACATCACAGTATTATATTCAGCGCTACATCAAAACAAAAAGACTCGATTACGGCACGCCATAATTTGCTTACTTTTGACTATGGATCAAGCGCACCTCAATGAACGTCGCCAATGGTTGTTTATCGCCTTGGCAGGTTTGTTTATAACCAACGCGGTTACTGCAGAATTAATCAGTAATAAACTCATTCAAATCCCGCTTTCTTGGCACTTTTTGGGCAAGCAGTTTGGTCCTTTTATCACAATTATCGGTATTTTACCTTGGCCTGTAGTTTTTCTTCTAACAGACCTCATGAATGAATTTTATGGGCAAAAGGCGGTAAGGCGTCTGTCTTGGATCACTTCAGCGCTTATTGCTTATTGTTTTTTGATTGTGGGGATCTCGATGTCCATTCCGGCTCATGAAATTCCGGGTTCTAAATTGGCAACCAATGCTGCCTACAATTTGGTTTTCGGACAAGCACAGGCAGTCATTGTAGGAAGTATAGTTGCCTTCTTGGTTTCACAATTACTCGATGCTTTTCTGTTTGAAAAAATAAAGCAGCGTACCGGCAATAAATTCATTTGGTTGCGCAGCACCGGAAGCACCATGATTTCTCAACTCATCGACTCCTATATCGTTTTGTATATCGGCTTTGTATTACCTGGTGCCATGACCTTAGAAACCTATTTTGAGGTGGCGCCAACCAACTATATCCTCAAAATGCTTATTGCTATTTTGCTGACCCCATTGATTTATTTGGGGCATTATTTAGTGAAGCGATATCTGAATCAGCACCAATAAGTCGTTTTCTTTTGATTTGAAACACAAGGGTGAGTAATGCCACTAGCGCAAATGCAGCTGCGATGTAGAATAGCACTTGCGCGCTTTGTAAGGTATTATTGTAAAATATAAAGGTCATTCCGGAACCAAATAATATTCCAGCTTCAAGCGCAATGAACATCGTGCCAGAACCTGTTCCGCGGCGCTCGGGTAAGCTCAAATCTGCTGTCCATGCAAAAAGCGTGGGGCTTGAAACACCTGTGGCAAGACCGAAAACTCCGGCAGCAATGGTGTAGCTCAATTGGGTTTTTGCTAACGCCAAAAGAATCATGCTTGTAATCAGAAAAATACAACCAATAAATAGCGTTTGTTCCCGACCAATTCGGTCAGATAACGACGAGAAAAATAAGCGCATGACGATAGTTGTCAGGACATAGATCCCAAAGAAATAGCCTTTGTTTTCAATATTTAAGAAGGCAGAAACATCTGGGGTAAGTACAAAAATGACACCTGAACTGATGGCCGTTAGAAACATAATTAACGCGGCTGGCTTTACAGGCTTTTCAATGACATCTGAGGTCTTTAAACGAAGTAAAGACCAACTAAAGGCTTGTTTTTCAGTCAGTGTTTCTTTGATAAATGTACTAAAAATGACTGCAAGAAAGCCAAAAGCTGCTGCACTTAAAAAGAGCGTATCGTAATTACTGTAGCTATAGATCAAAGACCCTAAAGATTGTCCGACACCAATTCCGAGAGAAATTGCAGTCCCCCAAATACCCATAGCTGCACCGCGGCGCTTGGCGGGTAACAAATCTGTTAGTAAGGCTGTGGCACTTGTTGGGCTAAAGCCAGCACTCAGGCCATGAATAAATCTAAGTGCAAACAAAAGCCCAATAGTTCTTGTAAAAGGGTAGGCCAAACTCACAAGAATGGTGATAGCCAAGCCGATATTCATGGTGCGTTTTCTACCAATGACATCGGCTAATTTTCCAGCAAACGGTCTAGAGATGCCTGCCGCTATAGAAAATAGAAAGATAATACTTCCTTTGTAAGCTGCGCCTCCGAGTGCGCTTATGAATGCATTCATTTCTGGTAAAATCAGATTGAAGCTCAACATAAAGCAAAACATGCTTGCGCTGAGTAACCAGAAATCTTTGGGGTAGGATTTAATCACGCCGCAAAATTAGTCGGATTAAACCATTAGGGTTCTTTTTTGTTATCTTTTCATGAAATACTTAGTTTATCTATTTATGCTATTCAGTTTAAACGCCTGCGGGCAAGAAGGAGACAAAGAAAAAGATGCGCAGAACACCAATTCTTTCAATGGAAGGGCTTTGCCAGAAAATGTTTGTTATGTTGTCAATGGCGGCACAGAAAGGCCTTTCACCGGAAAATATTGGGATCACCACGAAACAGGCACCTACATATGTGTTGCTTGCGATGCGCCTTTATTTGAAAGTACCACAAAATATGATTCAGGCTCAGGCTGGCCAAGCTTTTATGACGTTTTAGTCAATGGAAATGTCAGTAAGGAACTTGATCGCTCTCACGGCATGGTGCGCACCGAGATTAAATGCGCGAATTGTCAGGCACATTTAGGGCATGTTTTTGAAGATGGCCCGAAGCCGACAGGTTTAAGATATTGTGTAAATTCGGCCGCATTAAATTTCGAACCAAGTAAGGCCGTTAATTCTTCAGAAAAAGAAAACAACATGACAACACAAACCCAAATTGCCACATTTGGCGCCGGATGTTTCTGGTGCATCGAAGCTTGTTTTAAGGACATGAAAGGCGTCATATCTGTTGTGCCAGGTTATGCCGGTGGACAAAAGCAAAATCCTACCTATCAAGAAGTTTGTACAGGAAAGACAGGGCACGCAGAAGTAGCACAGGTGGTTTTTGATCCCAAAGTTATTTCCTACGAGGAATTACTTGAAGTATTTTGGTTTGTACACGACCCAACGCAACTGAATCGTCAGGGCAATGACATCGGGACGCAATACCGTTCTGTCATTTTCTATCATTCTGAAGCACAAAAAGCATTGGCTTTGAAGTATCTGAATAAATTAGAAGCAGAAAAGGTTTGGGATCAAAAAATTGTCACTCAAATTGTAGAGATCAATAATTATTTTGAGGCAGAAGATTACCACCACAACTACTTTGAGAATAATCCAGGTAATCCTTATTGTCAGGCTGTAGTTCGCCCTAAGGTCGAGAAATTCAGAAAAGTTTTTGCTGCAAGATTGAATTAGTCTTGTTCAGGCGCGAGTCTCAAGACGATGCCGTCTATGCTTTCATCGAGCTGAATCTGACATCCTAAACGGCTATTTCCCTTCACGAAAAATGCTTGGTCGAGCATGTCAAGCTCTGCATCGCTTTGTTCTGGCAAGTCTGTTTCAGATTCTAAATAACATTGGCAAGTGGCGCACATCGCCATGCCCCCGCATTCTCCTTTCACCGGAAGTTCGTAGGCTTTACACAACTCCATGATATTCATGTTCATGTCTGTTGGCCCTTCTAAAACGTGTTCTTGTCCTTCGCGGTCAATGATAGTTACTTTAATGTCTGCCATGTCAATTGTAAATTCTTAATAAGTTGTTTCCGTTAAATTGGGTTGCGTATTGGCGTAAACCATAAATGCTGTTGCTTACCGGTGAGCCGTCATACAAGGAAAAAACGGCATTGTTGCAAGTGTCTTTCAGTTGCAAGAAATTTTGTGCATCAGGAAATAAAGGTAATGAGCAGGTTCCGTCAGGGTCAGCAGGAGAGTGGCGATCAAAAGCCACAAAGTCTTCAATGCCGCGGCGGTAAATAATAATGCCTCGCGAGCCGCCATTAATGTAGGTCCAGCCACCAACTCCTTGTAATTCGCTGTAGCTTGGTAACTGGATGTCAATGGTTACATCGACAGGGACAAAGGGTACAGGATTTTGATTTTGCGGCTTGCAATTTGCCGAAAGCAATAATATACCCAAAAGTAAAAATACAAGTGTCTTCACGAGTTAAAATTAATGGTTTTAAGCTTCTAAAAGCTCATTTTGTTTGAGCTCCCATTGCTGATAGCGTGCCTCCAAATTAGCTTTTTCTGTTTCGTAACGATTTAATACCTGATTGTAGCGCTGCTTGTCTTCGTAATCGAGTTCGCCCAATTCGTTTTCAATTTCAGTCAATAAACGCTCTTGCTGCTCAATTTGTTGCTCGAGGTTGCTGATTTCGCGTTCTAATTTCTGTTTGGCCTTGTCAAATTTAGGTTTTGCAGGTGAGGTATTTACAGGTGCTTCGGGTTCCTTTTTGCTCGTGTTTTTTGTCTGTTCTTTTTCTTTATTACCTGCCGGACTTGCGTTTTTCTGCATTTTGTAGTCCAGATATTCTTGTAAATTGAAGTGATGTATCAGGATATTCTGATTTTCGATGTCCCAAATACGATTGCTGAGGCCATCGACAAACTCGCGGTCATGCGATACAATAATAAAGGTTCCCTCATAATGTGCTAGGGCTTCTTTCAGTACTTCCTTACTTTGTAAATCTAGGTGATTGGTGGGTTCATCAAGAATTAGGAAATTAGATGGGCTCAGTAGCAAGCAGCACAGCGCCAAGCGCGTTCGTTCCCCTCCAGAAAGTACGGCTACTTTTTTGTCAACATCTTCTCCAGAAAATAGGAAGGCCCCAAGAATACTGCGCAAATCTTTGCGTAAATCTCCTTTGGCAATCTGATCCACGGTTTCGAAAATACTGAGCTTAGGGTCCAGCTTTTCGGCCTGATCTTGGGCAAAATAGGAAATACTGACATTGTGTCCGAGCGTTACGGTTCCTTCATGTTCAATGTTTCCCATGATGGCTTTTAGTAGGGTAGACTTACCGACACCATTCGGGCCAAGCAAGGCAATCTTTTCTCCGCGCCCTACGGTAATAGAAACTTCTTTGAAGAGTTGGCGCTCGTCATATTTTTTACCTAATTGAGCAACTTCTAAAACCCATTTCCCTGGTTGAACTGCTAAAGGAAAGCGTAACTTCAACCTTGCAACTTGATCTTTTTCAATTTCTATGCGATCCGTTTTCTCAAGTTTTTTGATCAAGGATTGTGCGAAAGCCGCTTTATTTTTCTTAGCTCGAAATTTTTCAATGAGTTCTTCTGCGTGCTTGATGTCTTTGTCTTGCTGCTTTTTGGCTTGTTCTAGGCGCTCTAGTTCTTCGGCCCGCAGTTCCTTGTATTTCGTATAAGGATAAGGGAAGTCGAAGATTTGTTGTCTAGAGATTTCTAAAGTTCGCGTACTCACGTTATCTAAAAATAAACGGTCGTGAGAAATTAATATAACAGCCCCGTCAAAGCGTTGCAAATAAGTTTCTAGCCAGCTGATCGATAAAATATCGAGGTGGTTGGTAGGTTCATCGAGTAGTAAAATATCTGGCTGATTGACCAAAATTCTAGCAAGTTCTGCACGCATCTTCCAACCTCCTGAACATTGTGCAATATTTTTCTGCTGATCAAGTTCTGAAAATCCGAGTCCTTCGAGTGTGGCCTTGATTTTTTCTTCCCATTGATAGCCGTCGTGCACATTGAAACTGTGGTTGAGTTCGTTGAGTTCGTCGAGTAGAGCCAAATAACTCTCAGATTCGTAGTCAGTGCGTGTAATGAGTTGTTCATTGATCTCATCGAGGCGCTGTCTGATTTGATTGAGCAACTCATTCGAATAAAACAAAAAGTCATAAACACTTTTTTGGACATCTATATGAATGTCCTGGGTCAGAAAGCCAAATTTCAAATTCTTAGGGTGATGAATTTGACCTTCTGTTGCTTGAATTTTACCAGATAGAATGCGAAGTAGGGTGGACTTGCCAGCGCCGTTCTTTCCTACTAAACCAACTTTGTCGCCTTTATTGATTTGAAGGTTAACGTTGGCAAATAAATGTCCTTGAGGTAAAAAATATCCAAGACGGTCTAATTGAATCATGCTGCAAAGTTAGTGCTTTGCCTTGAATTGAATTAGGCATGATTTTTGACAAAAACACAACAATTGTCCAAATTAATAGTTATATTGTCAACTCTTATCAAACTTTAACCAATTTAAAAATGGGAAGACCACCAACAAAACCCGCTCGTTTAAGAAACGGATTCTATATTGAAGTTAAATCACAAGGATCCTCTGCCATACTCATCAGACGTGACACCCGCGAGCAAATGCTCATGGCTGCCGAAGACTACTCTAGAACCAAAGATGTCACTATTAAAGGTGAAATGAGAAATGACAAATGGATCGCTGAATAAATTCCGTTTTAATTTTTGGCTGCCGTATTTTGCCATATTATTATTGCTCATTCCAATATTAATATGGCAAGAATTCATTCTTCTTGCCAAACTTTCCGGAATCGTTACACTAATAGGTTTGCTGGTTGCGCTCAAACAGTGGTTTACTGTTGCTCGTCAAATCAATAATCGGGTAGAGCGTCACCTATTAAATACAAATGAGCTTTATATATTAGAAAGCATTTTACCTGCATTTAAGTCTTGGTCAGTTGCCGATCAAAAAATTCTTAAAGATCAACTCGGCATCGTTCTCTCGGAAATACGATTTACAGGTCAAAGCGAACTACAAGATAAATTTAATGCAGCACTTCAAATTGTTTTGGCAAGTTGGGGAGCTGGTTATATTAATAAGCAAGCCTGGTTACTTGATTTTAATGCTAATGAAAGCACTTGTGAATTAGTAGTAAATAATCAAGTGATCATCAAGCTATCCACCGCAGCTACATTCTCCATGCGCACGTCTGAACAAGCGCAGCAACATAGTGCCCTTCATGAATTAAAAGAAAAGTTAAAAAATCTTTAATTCTAAGTTGCTTTAAAATCAGGCAGTTATATTTTTTCCGAAAAAAAAATTAAAATTTCTTTCAAAAAATTGTTGCAGAACCAAAAAGAGTACATATCTTTGCACCCCGCAATTGAGACAACGGTCTTACTGAAAAGCGGAAAGCTAAGAAGGGTTAAGAGGAGCGAAAGCTTTTTTAACTAACTAAAGAAAAAGTTCTTTGAAGTATTGAGAAATAAGGAAACAGCGTTTTTAAGAATAAAAACAAACATACTCGAGCTCTTAAAATTCGAAGTTATTATACAACGGAGAGTTTGATCCTGGCTCAGGATGAACGCTAGCGGCAGGCCTAACACATGCAAGTCGAGGGGTAGCAGGATTAAGCTTGCTTAATTGCTGACGACCGGCGCACGGGTGCGTAACGCGTATGCAACCTACCTTATACTGGGGTATAGCCCGGAGAAATTCGGATTAATCCCCCATAGTACTGTTTAATCGCATGGTTGAACAGTTAAAGCATTGCGGTATAAGATGGGCATGCGTCCTATTAGCTAGATGGTGAGGTAACGGCTCACCATGGCTACGATAGGTAGGGGGCCTGAGAGGGTGGTCCCCCACACTGGTACTGAGACACGGACCAGACTCCTACGGGAGGCAGCAGTGAGGAATATTGGACAATGGGCGCAAGCCTGATCCAGCCATGCCGCGTGCAGGATGACGGTCCTATGGATTGTAAACTGCTTTTGTACAGGAAGAAACACTCCCTCGTGAGGGAGCTTGACGGTACTGTAAGAATAAGGATCGGCTAACTCCGTGCCAGCAGCCGCGGTAATACGGAGGATCCAAGCGTTATCCGGAATCATTGGGTTTAAAGGGTCCGTAGGCGGTTTAATAAGTCAGTGGTGAAAG
>JBEBBE010000014.1:0-25736 GCA_041158525.1 Bacteroidota bacterium
TCACAAAAATGCATTCAAAGATGAGTTGAAAGATATCCTTGAAGAAGCTCAAGATTTTTTCTTTTTACAAGGATTTGAAGAGGCATTGGTTAATGAATTATCTGACCCATCTGATGATTTAATAAAAGCAATTTTCAATCGCATGCTCAAGTCGGAAGGTAAAAGAATGACTGAACCAGTTAAAAACAAAATTCGCGAAGCTATTAATTCAAATGCCGTACAAGCAGCGCTGCCTAAAATGATTGAACTAGAATCAAAAAATGGGGGAATTGTAATTACTACTGCTGAGGAATTAAAAATATATCATACTGTTAAAACCATCATTCTTAGTAATTTAAAGAAAATCGATCCTTCCCGAATTTCTTACAGAGACAACAAGAATAATTTCATGGTGCTTGTTGATGATAACCAAAAGAAAACCATTTGCCGAATTACTTCAAATAGAGGGAAATATTTCTTAGAGATAAATGGTTTTGATGCAAAACACGAAGTTTCCGGAATTGATAGTATTGTCAATTTAACGAAAACACTAAAAGATGTTGCTAGTCAGTTTTTAAACTAAAGACTATTGGAATACACACAAAAAAAGGGGAAGTTTTACTTCCCCTTTTTTTATACTAAAGTTTTTTGACTAAAACTGAATTAATTGCTTTACAAAATTAGGCAAGGCGAAAGTGGAGAAGTGGATGTCTTCGTTGTAGTAGCGAAGGCCTTTCTCGGCAACAAACGACTTGATGGCGTCGGTGTTGGTTACTTTTCTTGGGTCTACAGAACCTTTGAGGCCATATTGGAAAGACCACATGCCGGTAGGGTAGGTAGGAACGAAGAATAAACCAACTGGTGCGTTATTGGCACCAAAAATTGATTGAAGGGTTTGGTTGAGTTCTGCGAATGCTTTTTCGTTGAACTTAGGTGATTCACCTTGAGCAACCAAGATACCATCGGCCTTAAGGGTGCGGTAACAATTTTGGTAGAAATCTACACTGAATAAACCTTCAGCAGGGCCAACAGGATCAGAACCGTCAACGATCAGTAAGTCGTAAACTGCATCTGGTGCATTTTTAACAAATGCAATTCCGTCGTCAACGATGAGTTCTAAACGTGGATCGTCAAAAGCTGCTGCGATTTCAGGAAGGTGCTCTTTACACGCTTTGATCACTTCGCCATCGATTTCAACCATGGTTACTTTTTCAATATTGCTATGGCGTAATACCTCACGAACGGTACCGCCGTCTCCACCGCCGATCACCAACACATTTTTAGCGTTCTGCAAGGTGAAAAGACTTGGGTGTGAAATCATTTCGTGGTAATGGAATTCGTCTTTGATCGTGGTCATGACCATATCGTCAAGGGCCAACATTTTTCCATATTTAGTTGATTCTAAGATGCGAACACGCTGAAATGGCGATTGCACATCAAAGAAAACATCTCCGGTAAAACGCAAAGAAAGCGCTTGGTCTTCATCTTTATCTGTGAACCAAACGTTGCGTGTGTAAAAATCAGGGTTGCGCCACTCGGCTGCTTTTTCACGAGCTGTAGTGATGTCAAAATCATTGCGCGTCAGTAAGTTCACTGAACCGCGTTTCATTTCGATAGCAGAGTAAGACTTAGCGCCAAAACACTCTTTTAAGTGATCAAAGGCGATCCAGGCATTCATGTCGCCGCAAGTGAATACATCAACTGCAGCATAGCCGTATTCAGGCCAGGTATGAATAGCAAGGTGACTTTCTTGAATGACAACCACACCAGAAACACCGTACGGAGAAAAATGGTGAAAGGTCGAATTGATAACCGTAGCTTCTGCCTTTCGGGCTGCTCCGACCATGTCGCGTTCGATCGCCGCTACGTCATTCATAACGTGCGGATCACAATTCATAAACTCTACCAAGATGTGGTTTCCAAGTGCAGTAGTACTCATTTTACGATGATAAATTAAAAAATTGAGCGCAAAGTTACGCAATTTAAGGGGGATTCATGTGTAACTTATGTTAATTTTCAGTCAGATAAGAAACGAAGCTTTTCTAGGCTCACCTTGATTCTTGCTTGTCCGAAGATAACAGTCAGTTGTCTGCCTTTCATTTCTTCCACAATGCCTATGCGATTAGTCTGGATCAATTGAACCTGTGAACCTACTTTTATTCTTTCTTGCTCGTACTTTTCAGCGCGCTGCACCTCTTTCTTGGTGGGCTTTTGAGTAGGAGCGGGGAGCGGGGCCTTTTTCTTAATGGTTTGCTTTGATTTCTCAAGCCGCAGGTATTGCGTAAGTTCTTGAAAAAGAGTGGTATTGATATCTTTTTTGCGCGAACTCACGTTGAATTTTTCAATAAATGCCAGCATTTTCTTGCCCGCTTGAAGTTGTCGCTGGCTACTTTCTTGCACTTGCGTTACCTGTGTTTGTTTGTGCACAAGCTTTTGAATCTCTTGTTCGTGCTGCTGTCCTGCTTTTTCAGCAGCTTTGGCCGCTTCTTCAAGGCGCTTGTTTTGAGCCAACAACTGGTTGCGTTCTTTTTGTAAGCTACTCAATAGTTTATCGAGCCTCACTTTTTGCTGATCTAAACGAAGTTTGGCTTCTTTAATCAGTTCTTTTGAGATGCCATTGAGTTGCGCTACCTCAAACGTAAAGGAGCTACCTGGTTGCCCACTAGAGAACTGATAAAGCGGGGAGAGGTCCTTTTCATTGAACAGCATGCAGCCATTAAAGGCTTGCGGTAATTCATCGGCCTTGAGCTTGATATTCGAATAATGCGTGGTAATCACTGCAAAAGATTTCAAGGCATACATTTGCTCAAAAAACACTTCTGCTAAGGCCGCCCCCAATTCAGGATCCGAACCCGTTCCAAATTCATCGAGCAACAAGAGTGTTTGGGCATTTGCTCGGCCCAAAAAGAACTTCATGCGTTGCAAGCGGTAAGAGTATGTACTCAGTTCATTTTCAATAGATTGATTATCTCCAATGTCTGAATAAATTTGCTTGAAAAAACACATTTGACTATCAGGTGCAACGGGCACCAACAAGCCAGCTTGCAGCATGAGTTGCAATAAGCCAATAGTCTTCAGCGTAATACTTTTTCCGCCCGCATTTGGCCCCGAAATAACCAGCATTCTGGACTTCTGTAATAAGCTGACATTTTGAGCAAACGTACTCTTGCCAGCAGCACTATTTGCTTTGCGCAAGAGTGGGTGATACGCCTGTTTGAGCTGAAAACTTGGGTGCTGATTAATGGCCGGCAAAACAGCCTCCATTTCAAGTGCCAGCTTACATTTTGCATTTAAAAAATCGATTCTTGTCAGCAAGATTTGATAAGCGCCAATCAATGGGCGGTATTGTACCATGAGCGCAGTTAGCGCCTGTAAAATGCGGTGAATTTCTTTGCGTTCGTCGTCAAATAAAAACTCAAGTTCATTATTGAGCGGTACATTCACTAAAGGCTCAATAAAAGTCAGGCTACCAGTTTTACTCGAACCATGAATATTGCCCGGAACTTTGCGCTTAAAAGTAGATAACACCGTTAATACACGGCGTTCATTCACAAAGGTTTCTAGCGTCTCAGCCAGTACTTTATCTTTATTGTAGCGCCTTAGTTCTTTGTCGAAATTCTTATTGATTTGATTGCGCAAGACCCGAATTCTGGCCCGAATATCAAAAAGCTCTGTGGAGGCGTCGTCTTTGATTTGTCCGTTGCGGTCAAAAACCTGATCAATTTGCTCGATGATTTCCTTTGTATAATAAACATCTTCAGCCAGTTGTTCGAGCAGCGGATATTTGAACAAAGAATTTTCAAAAAACAAGACGACCGCATTGACCAATTCTGAGGCTTGGTAAATGCGTCTGAAACCTTCGAGCGAAATAACGGAACGCTGAATCCCTAATAATTTGATTTCTTGTTCGAGCTCTTCGAATTCTAGCAACGGAAATTTTTCGCCGTGTACGCGAACCTGACGCAGTTCGTCAAGTCTTTTGAGTTCTTGTCTTAAAACCTGAAACTGATTTTTAGGTTGTAGCGTTTTGACCTGCTGCAATGCTGTTGGGCCAATGCAGAATTTTTCAAGCCAGTTTTTAATAGCTTCAAACTCGAGGTCGTGGAGGGTTTGTTGGTCGGTGCTAAACACAGTGCAAAGATATACAACGTTTCAAATACAGAATTGTTGAATTGTCATATAATTAATATTATGTTAAATAGAATATCTAGGTAATGATTCGAATTTGAGAATCATATCAATTAGGGATTTATTTTAGGTTCCTATATTATGAAAGAATTCCTACTCTAATTAACAAGAGATCTTTAATTTTATAAACTCGAACAATAAACATGGCCATCTACTCATTTAACGGATTTATCCCAGTTGTTAAACCCTCAAGCTTTGTGCATCCACAAGCCAACGTTACTGGAAATGTAATTATTGGTGAAAATGTTTACATCGGCCCAGGTGCAGTTTTACGCGGTGACTGGGGACAAATCATTATTGAAGACGGCTGCAACGTTCAGGAAAATTGTGTGATCCATATGTTCCCAGGTACAACAGTTCATTTAAAAGCTGGTGCCCACGTAGGACACGGCGCCATTATACATGGTGGAATATTAGAAGAAAATTGCCTGATTGGCATGAATGCTGTATTAATGGATGATGTCATTGTTGGCGCAGGTTCAGTAATTGGCGCACTTTGCTTTGTGCCTGCTAAGATGCAGATTCCTGCCAGGAGTTTGGTAGTTGGGAATCCGGCTAAAATCATCAAAAAAGTTTCCGACGATATGTTGGCTTGGAAAACTGAAGGCACCAAACTCTATCAACAATTGCCAGCTGATTGTCAGGCAACTCTGAAAGAAGTTGAACCACTTACTGCACCCGAAGAAAATAGACCGCAGCAGCAGCGTAACTATTTTACTTGGCAAGAAAAGAAATAAACATATTAACAATTTGTCAAGATTGTTAGGCCAAAGGCAATGAATGTATTACCTTTGTTTCCCGTAGTTACAAACGTTATATGTCCAATTCAACCAAGTATGTTTTTGTAACCGGGGGGGTCACTTCTTCTCTAGGTAAAGGCATCATTTCTGCCTCATTAGCAAAACTTTTACAAGCGCGTGGTTACACCACCACCATTCAGAAACTAGATCCATATATCAATATCGATCCAGGAACCCTTAACCCTTATGAGCACGGCGAGTGTTTTGTCACCGATGACGGTGCCGAAACAGACCTCGACCTCGGGCACTACGAACGTTTCTTAAACGTTCCTACTTCTCAGGCCAACAACGTCACAACGGGTCGTATTTATCAGTCAGTCATTGAAAAAGAACGCCGTGGCGATTATCTCGGGAAAACCGTACAGGTTATTCCGCACATCACCGACGAAATCAAAGAACGCATTCAGGCAGTTGCTAAAAATGGTACTTTCGATATCGTTATTACTGAAATCGGTGGAACTGTCGGTGACATCGAATCTTTACCTTATGTAGAGGCTGTGCGCCAAATGCTTTGGGAACACGAAAACGACTGCATCGTTGTTCATTTAACGCTTGTCCCTTATTTGTCTGCGGCTGGAGAGCTTAAAACAAAGCCAACGCAGCACTCTGTGAAGCAATTACTAGAGTTAGGTGTGCAACCCGATGTTTTGTGCTGCCGCACTGAACACGAACTCGACCTCGGTCTCAGAAAGAAAATTGCTAAATTTTGTAATGTTTCTGTCAACGCTGTCATTGAAGCACGCGATGCTGACTCTATCTATGACGTTCCGCTCTTGATGCAAACTGAAGAGCTAGATACCGTTGTCTTAGAAAAACTAGGCCTTTCTAAAAAACAAGCTCCAAAACTTGACAACTGGAAAGCTTTCCTTGAGCGTCTAAAAAATCCAAAAAACACCGTAAAAATCGGTTTAGTTGGAAAGTACGTCGAATTGAAAGATGCTTATAAATCTATTTCCGAAGCCTTTATCCATGCTGGTGTTGCCAACGAAACAAAAGTTGAGCTCAACTGGATTCATTCTGAATCTATCGATTCAGACAATGTCTCAGAACAACTTGCTGGCCTAGATGGTATATTGGTTGCTCCTGGCTTTGGTTCGAGAGGTATTGATGGCAAAATTGCCGCAGTGCGCTATGCCCGTGAAAACAACGTTCCTTTCCTTGGAATTTGTCTAGGAATGCAAATTGCTGTCATTGAATTTGCCCGCCACGTACTTGGGCTCTCAGACGCCCACTCTACTGAAATGTCCGAGCAAACCAAAGCGCCGGTAATTTCCATGATGGAAGAACAAAAGCTCATTTCAAACATGGGAGGCACCATGAGACTTGGCGCTTACAAATGTGAACTCAAACCAAATTCTAACGCTGCCAAAGCGTATCAAACCATCAATATTACTGAGCGCCACCGCCACCGCTATGAATTCAACAACGAATTTTTAACGCAATACGAAGCACAGGGCATGATGGCTACCGGAAAAAATCCAGAAACAGGCCTTGTCGAGGTTGTTGAAATTCCGACGCATCCTTGGTTTGTTGGGGTTCAGTTTCACCCAGAATATAAAAGTACAGTAGACGCCCCTCACCCACTCTTTGTTGGTTTTGTAAAGGCCGCACTTAAAAATCAAAACAAATAATTCATGGATCGCAATTCAACCATAGGGCTCGTGCTCATCGGCTTGATCATTACTGTTTTCTCAGTCATGAACCAGCCTTCTGAAGCTGAAATCAAAGCAGCTCAAAAAAAGGAAGCAACACAACAAAAAGCAGCTGCTTCAAAAGTAAAAGCAAAAAAAGTAGCTGCGGTGGCACCAATTCCAGCAACTGCAAATTCACTCGTTGTTAAAAAAGGAGCCGAAACCAGCATCGAAAACGAGCAATTGCGTTTAACGCTCAATTCTAAAGGTGGAATTGTTGAGGCAGCCTACCTCAAAAAATATAAGTCATACAAAGATTTTGCGGCCAATAAAGATGCGGCACTTTGCTTATTTAAAAAAGGTGATGCTTATAACCAATTGGTGCTCAGCACTAAAAACGGAAAGATCTACACAAGCAATTACTTGTTTGAGTTAGTAAGCAGTAGCCCTACAAGTGCTGTTTACGAAGCCAAGTTTCCACAAGGTACCATTCGTCAGTCATACGCACTCAACAAAGGTTTTGACCTCGATTACAACATCGAAATCCTAGACAACAAAGGTTTCATCTTGGAAAACACCATTCTCAATTGGGAAACTGACTTCAGAAAAACAGAGCGTTTGTTTAGTGAACAACGCCGCGTTTCAACTATTTGTTTTGAGCAAGCTGAAAATGGCCTAGACTACCTTTCTGAAACAAGTAGCGAAGCCAAAGCAGCTGAAGAAGATATCAAGTGGGTTGCATTTAAGCAAAGCTACTTCTCCTCTATTTTGAAGCCAGAAAAAGCATTCAATGCAAAAGGTACCAAATTCTTTATCCAAAACTTTAAAGAAGGGCATCCGCAAGCCTGGACGCACTTGAAAGGCTATAGCGCCAATATGTCCTTGAATTTCCAAAATAATAAAGCCAGCTTTAATTGGTTTTTTGGCCCTAATGACTACGAAATCTTAAAAAGCTACGACAGCGGCTATGACGACATCTTGAACTTTGGTTGGGGCTTGTTCCGTTGGATCAACCTTTACGCGGTTCAACCTATCTTTAACCTACTCGTAGACAACGGCATGGCCATCGGCTGGGCAATTTTGGTGCTCACGCTCATCATCAAAACAATTTTGGCACCTGTTCAGTGGAAAATGTTTGTTTCCTCCGTGAAAATGCGCATCCTCAAACCAGAGGTCGACGCGCTTAACGCCAAATACCCGAAGCAAGAAGACGCCATGAAAAAGCAAATGGAAATGATGTCTTTGTACCGAGAGTCTGGTGCGAGCCCCTTGGCAGGTTGCTTGCCAATGCTCTTACAGATGCCCATACTTTTAGCGGTGTTCCGTTTCTTCCCGGCAGCTTTTGAATTGCGTCAAAAAGGCTTCTTATGGGCCGAAGACCTTAGTTCCTTCGACTCTATCCTCGACTTCTCGTTCCATATTCCGTTCTACGGAGACCACATTTCCCTTTTCACACTATTAATGGCGGGTACTACCCTAGCCTATACTTACATGAACAGCGGCAATATGCAGACACCACAGCAACCAGGTATGCCTGACATGCGTGTCATTATGTATATTTTCCCGTTCATGATGATTTTCTTCTTTAACAATTATTCAGCAGGTCTGAGCTATTACTACTTCATCTCCACTTTACTTTCAATTGTCATGATGGTTGGTATCAAGCAATTCTTTGTTGATGAAGAAAAACTCAAAGTCAAAATGGCAGAAAGAAAAGCCAATAGTGCTGCTAACCCGAAAGCCAAGAAAAAATCGCGTTTCCAAGAACGTCTTGAAGAAATGCAACGTCAACAACAAGAAATGCTTAAAAACCGCAAAAAATAAACCCATGAAATTTTTTATCGACACCGCTAACCTCAATGAAATCAAAGAAGCCCACGACATGGGAATTCTCGATGGTGTAACCACAAATCCATCATTGATGGCCAAAGAAGGCATCACAGGTCAAGAAAATATTTTGCAACACTATGTCAATATTTGCAACATCGTTGATGGCCCTGTTAGTGCAGAAGTGATTGCCACCGATTTTGAAGGAATGGTAAAAGAAGGTGAAGTTTTAGCGGCTTTGCACAAAAATATCGTCGTTAAAATTCCTATGCTTGCAGAAGGTCTCAAGGCCATCAAGTATTTTTCCCAGAAAGGAATTCGCACGAACTGTACACTGATCTTTTCAGCAGGTCAAGCACTTGTTGCAGCAAAAGCAGGTGCAACTTATATTTCACCGTTTTTAGGTCGTCTAGATGACGTTTCTACAGATGGCTTACAACTCATTGAGCAAATCCGTGTCATCTACGATAACTACGCTTTTGACACTGAAATTTTAGCCGCATCTGTGCGTCATCCGATGCATATCATCAATTGTGCAAGTATCGGTGCTGATGTCATGACTGGCCCCTTATCTGCTATCAAGGCTTTGGTGAAGCATCCATTGACAGACATCGGTTTACAACAGTTCTTAGCGGATCACGCGAAAGGAAACAAGTAATACATGCTACCCAAAGAAGAACGCAAGGCTTGGAATGAAGCTTTTTGGGCCGAATTCAAAGCCCACATGCGTGCTTGCTTATCTGCTTCCGGAAAACGCGTCAATTGGGCGAGTTATCCTACGCAAGTCAAGAATACTTACTTGCGCATGATTTGTGAGGGTAGAACGGCTTCTATTTGCTACGACATTCAATTCAAGGACCCAGGAATACAAGCTATTTTCTGGGAGCAACTCACTGAATTAAAGGTTGTTCTAGAGAACAATATGTCCGTTCAAACTTCTTGGGAACCACAATTTGTCAATAAAGAAGGGCAAACGATTGGCCGCATTAGCTGGACCCTCCAAGACTGCAATTTCTATGAGCGCTCAGACTGGCCAAAAATTTTAGCCTTCTTCAAGAAACATCTACAAGAGTTCGACGTCTTTTATCAAGAGTTCAATGAAATCCTCATTACACTCGTAGACTAACTCTTTTATTATCTTTACAATATGAACTTACGCTACTTGCCTCTTCTCTTACTCTTTTGCACCTTTCCATCTTTTGCGCAAACAGAGCTACTGAATACTACTTTTCAGACAGGCATCCCGAGTAACTACACCCTACTCAATCTTGACAACCAAGCACCAGCTGTAGGTTTTGAACAATTTGCAAGCGGCTGGATCACAAGCACAGATCCTGAAAATGCGCAAGATACCGTTGCTGCAGTAAGTTCTTATTTTTTGAACGCCGACACCGCTAACCGTTGGCTCATTACGCCAGCGCTTAGCCTCGGGAGTTTCGGTAATTACCTAAGCTGGGAAGCGAAATCGCATGACCCCTCTTACCCAGATGATTACCTCGTTTTACTTTCTACGACTACCAATGATCCTGCAGCATTTACCGACACCATTGGAAACGTCAATGAAGAAAACTTCGACTGGACCTTCAGAAGTGTCAATTTAAGTGAGCAAGGCTACAACGATTCAACAATTTACATCGCTTTTGTCCTTCGTGGCATCGACAACTACATTTTATACCTCGATGACATCAAAGTTGTAAAAGATGACCCTGTAAGTGTTCAAGTACTTGAACAAATTAATTTCGAGGTGTATCCAAACCCTACCTCACAATTCATGACTGTAAAAAGTCAAGAGGCAATTGATCTCATCACAATTTTAGATCTTTCAGGCAAAATTGTACTGCAATCTACGCAACAAGAACTAGATTTACAATCCTTAATTTCAGGATCTTATATTTTGGAAGTCATTTCCAATGGCGAAGTTTCCAGAAAAAAGATTCAAAAAATCTAATGCAGGCACTACTTGCTCAAGTAGAAAGCACGGTCCAGGCACAATTTAAGGACCAAGAAGGGAGCCATGATTGGCAGCACATTGATCGGGTCAGAAGAACGGCTATGTTGCTCCAAAAACAAGAAGGCGGCGATGCCCTCGTCATTGAATTAGCAGCCCTACTCCACGACATTTCAGACCACAAATACAACGGCGGCGACTTTGAGGCAGGTACCAATGTTGCCAAAGAACTATTAGAAAAACTGAATTGCCCCGAGCAAATTAAAGAACGGGTTTGCCAAGTTATTGCTGTAGTGAGTTATAAGGGTGCGCTCGTGGCAGATCAACAAACAAGTCTCGAAGGGCAAATTGTACGAGATGCAGATCGCCTTGACGCCATCGGTGCCATCGGAATTGCTCGGGCCTTCGCTTACGGCGGATCAAAAAACAGGGCGCTTTATAATCCGGATCTAGCTCCTACCCTACATCAAAGCAAAGAAGCCTACGCCCAAGACAAAGGGCATACCATCAATCATTTTTATGAGAAACTACTCTTGCTCAAGGATCGGATGGAAACGACAAGCGCCAAAAAAATAGCGCAACAACGCCATGAATTCATGCTTGAGTTCTTAGAACAGTTCAAAGCTGAGTGGCAATAAATTCCGGATACTTTTCCTTAAAAGCTGTTTTCATTTGCGCCAACCTTGCGTTATGTTGCTGCGCTTCTTGGCTCTCTGGATACAAAAGCTTGTGCTGCAGCGCTAGCTGTAAGGCCTCCCATTCTTTTAATTTTTGCTGGGTCTGGTCATTACAAAAGTTCCGCTTGAAATAGTCCCAAACATGAGCTGTCGCTTTTTCATTGGGGTGCAGGCCATCCTCCTTGAAAAAAGCATAATCTCTGAGTTGATCAAGCACCAATTCATAGGCCGGAAAGTACGCACAATTTGTTGCTTCTACCAAGGCCTCAACAGCCAATAGTAACCTAGCTTTACTGAGGTTATTTTCATGTAGGCCATCTTTGGCATGGCGCACAGGGCTTACCGTAAAAACAATAGCTATCGTTGGGTTGTGCTGCTTGATCAAAATTATCAGTGCCTTCCAAGTCTCGACGATGGTTTGAACTGTTGTTTGCTCTTTGCTAAATAGTTGGCTTGGCTGCTTGTGGCAGTTCGCCACCAGTTTTTGGTCTTGTTGTAAACGATACGCCCAAGCACTACCGAAAGTAATGAGCAAATGGCTGCTTTCAAGAATTGCCTTGCTCAGCTGTATTTTTAAGTGCGCAAGTTTTTCATGAAGCGCAGCTTCAGACATCGCATAGATACTTCCGGCTAAATCCCAAGAAAGCCAAACATCAGCTCTTGGAAAAGTACGCAAAGTACTAGATTCATCTAAAGCCCAAGTTAAAACCTTAGCAATGGCTAAAGGATGAAAAAGCGTCCCGCCCGGATTCACAAGAGCTTCGAAGCCATTTTGTTGAAGACGCGAGCCTATTTCATCTGAAAAACAACTTCCTAATAAAAGCAAGGGTTTGCCGTGTTCTATTTTATCTAAGCAAGGGTTATCGGGAAGCGTCAGCATGAGCCTAGTTGGAAAGCAAGTTGTCGGCATGTTGCAAGGCCGCCTCGCTGATTTGTTCACCACTCATGAGCCTTGCAATTTCATGACGGCGCTCCTCTAATTGAAGTAAGTGTACTGAAGTCAGCATGCGATCTGACGAAACTTCTTTACTCACTTTGAAATGATGTGCGGCTTTAGCAGCAACCTGCGGTAAGTGTGTAATGGCCAAACACTGCCCATTTTTGGACATTTCTTGGAGTAAACTTGCCATTTTCAAGGCCACTTCACCAGATACACCGGTGTCAATTTCGTCAAAAATAATCGTTGGCAAAGCCTTCTTTTCAGAGACCATTTGTTGCAGGGCCAGCATGAGTCTAGATAACTCACCGCCGCTTGCTGCTTTCTCTACAGCTACGGGCTGATGACCCAAATTGGCAGAAAACAACAACTGAATTTGCGTAAATCCGTTGCTTTGCAGGTTTTCTGTTTGTGTCAAATCAAAAGTCAGGGTGGTATGCGGTAATTTAAGCCCATGCAGAATTTTTTGCAAACGCTCACTCACGGACGGCGCTCCTTTAAACCTGAGGTCATGGAGTTGCTGAGCCTCTTGTGTTAACGCAAGTTTTTCTTTTTCTAGTTCGAGGTCTAAACGGTTGAGCTCTTGTTCGAGTTCATGAAGGTTACTCACTTTAGAAGAAAGATCTGCAAACACTTGGCGCAACTCATTTACATTTTGAACGCGGTGTTTCAATAAGCAATGATTGAGCTGATCTTGCCACTGTAAGAGTTTTTGTTGTTGCGCTTGATCTAGTTCATGTGCAGAATAAGCTGCTGCATCTCTGGCTAGTTCTTTGATCTCAATGAGCATCGCAGACATGCGCTCGTAGTAGTTCTGTAGAACCGGATCTATGCGTCGGGGTTTTTCAAGTTCTTGATTTACTCTATAGAGTTGTTCATAGACGCCGTTGTCTTGCAACAAACTTTCCATGCTGCCATAAGCTTGCTTCAGTTGTTCACTGTATTCAAAGCGTTCGAGGTCCTGCTCTAAGGTTTCAAGCGCTGGATCATGCAAATTCAAGGCTTCTAACTCATTGAGCATAAAAGCATTGAAATCTTGTTGCTGCTGTAAACCTGCTAAATCTTGGGCTTTCTGAAGACGCTCTGCACTCAGGTTCAAGAATGCTTTGTAACGCTGCTCATAGGTCAAGCGCTGTGTGTCTAGACCTAACAACACATCTAGTAAATGCAATTGATAACTCCTAGATTTTAAATCGAGGGTGTTATATTGCGAATGGATTTGAATGAGTTGCGCCGTTAATTCCTTGAGAACTTGAAGCTGAACAGGCGTATCATTGATAAATGCCCTAGATTTTCCTTCCTGAAGAATCTCTCTACGAATGATCGTCTTGGCCTCGAAATCGAGTTCGTGGAGACGAAAGAAATCGTGTAAGGAGGTCGGAATTTCAAATTGCGCCTCAACTATGGCTTTTTTGGCCCCAGGTGCAATGATTTTCAAATCGGCTCTTTCACCAAGAATCAGGTTGGTAGCGGCTAAAATAATAGATTTACCTGAGCCTGTTTCACCAGTCAAGACACTAAAGCCCTTGTCAAAATGGAGGGTGACTTCGTCGATGAGCGCGAAATGCTGGATGCGCAACCAAAGCAGCATTATTCTAGAATTGAGTTGTAACGAGTAGCGTTAGCCGGATCTAGTTTCTTGAGCAAGGCCACCAGATCTTGCTTTTCCTTCAGTTCGGAATCTGAGAAAATATTTTTGAGCTCAGTTGTTTTACCGAATAAAAAACTCACGACATTCACGGTATTTGGTCGTGTGGCCATAATTGGGGTCAGTAAATTGAGTGCTGCCGTAATTGATTTTTTTCCTTCTGCTTTGCGATCATAGAGCTGATCTAGCCCTTGACGATGATACATATAAATACAGGTTCTGTAAGGCTCAAATACTGGTTGCAGCATGTTGTCTACCAAATAAAAACGATTTCTTTTACTACTTTCCGAAGACTTCCAACCCGGTGCCCCACCCGTCTGGGCAAGCGTTACGATTTGCTGCGCTTCTTGAAAATAGGGCGTCCCTCCTTTCGGTGAAAAAGAATCGTAATCCATACCGATGATGAAATAGGCATAAAACGCCAAAATGGAAGTGAGGTTATCGCGATATTGGTTAGGTACATAATTCAAGACCGCCCCCCTAGAGAAACCCGCCTGGAAATTTTCGTCTTGAAAATTAAATAGTGTTGAATTGTAATTGCTGTTATAAGCAGGACGCACGCTTGATACTTGGATATCTCCTTTATAGGCTCCTGTCGCCGGAATTTCGCGAATCTGAATTTGAATATTGCAATTGATGCGCTCTTCGGTCTTGAATTTGTCTTTGGTCCAGGCTGTGTTGTTCATGATTTCAGTGATACTTTGCTTCATCTGATTGATGATTTCTTGCTCAGTAGAACTGACTTCAACTTTGTTATCTACAATAATATTAACCTGGCAATTGAGTTCTTGCGCTTGCACATAACTTGTTAAACAAGTTAAAAACAATACAATTAGACTAGTTTTCATGTGTCTTTTCATCAAGTAATTCTAACAAAGCCTGGGCTGCTACAAACTTTGACATAAGCGGCAATGCATGCTTTTGACCTTTAGCTCCGAAGATAGTGATAATATTAGTTTCTGACCCAAAACCGCTAATGCCTTCTTGTGGCGTATTGAGCACAACGAAGTCAAGGTTTTTGTCATGTAATTTCTTTAACGCGTTTTCTTCTTGATTATTTGTTTCGAGGGCAAAACCAACTACTTGTTGTTGTTTTCTGTTTGCGGAAGCCCAAGCCAAAATATCGGGGTTTTTGATCAATTCTAGACTCAATTCAGTGGCCGATTTTTTGATTTTATCAGAGGCAACCGTTGCTGCCCGATAATCGGCAACCGCCGCCGTGAATATACCGAGATCCATTTCAGACCAATGTGCTTGCACGGCAGACAGCATTTGTTCCGCACTTTGCACATCGATTCTTTGAAAGTTCGGATGCTGTAATTCATATTGACTTGGCCCTGCAATCATTAAAACTTCATAACCTTTCATGAGCGCTGCTTTGGCAAGCGCAAAGCCCATTGCCCCAGTTGAATGATTTGAAATATAACGCACAGGATCTAGGTGCTCTAGGGTTGGCCCTGCCGTAATGAGCAGGCGCTTCTTGTTGGTTGGCTCAGAAGCAGTTTGCTTGAAAAACGCTTGAACAAAGCTCAAGATATTTTCAGGCTCTTCCATTCGGCCCTGGCCTTCTAGGCCACTGGCTAAAGCGCCAAAGGTGGCAGGAATCACGGTTACCTTATCTGAAATAAGCGTTTGGAGATTTCTTTTAAAGCTCGGATGCTGATACATATCTAGATCCATGGCCGGCGCAATAATGCACGGACACTTCAAGGAAAGATAACAAGCCAGTAAAAGGTTGTCACAGGCACCATTGGCCATTTTCGAGACTGAATTGGCCGTAGCCGGTGCGATTAGCATGAGGTCTGCCCATAAAGCCAATTCAACATGGTTGTTCCATTGACCTGTTTCTTTGTTCCAAAATTCGATATGAACCGGATTTTCAGAAAGTGTGGCCAGAACAAGCGGGCTAATAAAGGAAGAAGCAGAAGGTGTTAAAACGCAACGAACGTCAGCGCCGCTCTTTTTGAGCAAGCGAACCAAGGAGGCAGTTTTGTAGGCGGCAATACCTCCTGTAATACCAAGAAGGATGCGCTTACCAAACATGCTTATTGCAAGGCCTCAGGTTTGCGGAGGTAGATTTTTTCCTCGAGCAACTCTTCCATAGCAATAGCTGTTGGCTTAGGCATTTTTTCGTAATGCTTAGAGATCTCGATTTGCTCGCGGTTTTCAAAAATTTCTTCGAGGTTGTCTGTGTGCGTAGCAAATTCTTGCAACTTTTGAGTCAATTCCTCTTTGAGTTCAGTAGAAATTTGATTGGCTCTTTTCGAAATAGCCACCAAAGATTCGTAGATGTTACCTGTTTTTTCTTCTACTAGGATGGTATCACGGGTAACGGTTGTACGTTCTGCTGTTGTGTTTTTGAAACTCATGTGTATTTTATTTAATTTTTTCGAGCGCTGCAGCGTAGTTTTCTAATTCATTTAGGTACTTCGAAGAAGCGTAGCGAATGGCAAAGTTACGGAATCTTTCAATAGTTTGGGAACTGCGTTCACTTTTTTTACTTTCAATGCTATTGATGGTCATGAAATAAGAGTTTTTCACCACCATGTAGTGTACCTCTTCTAAAAATTTAGAACGGCTGTAGTGCTCCATGAATATTTCACCAGCAGCAACTGCGGCTTTGTAGTTTTCAGTGCGGTCATAGAGCGCCACCGCTTCATATTCTTTGAGCTCTAGTTTGTAACGCAACTGATCGATGATGAGGTTGCAGGAATCAATGAGGTAAGAACCAGGGTAACGGTCAACAAATTGTTGCACATTGCTAATGGCCAATTCAGTTTCGGTTTGATCTAGACTATATTCAGGTGAGTTTTTTACCGAACACATCGCTACCATAAACATGACTTCTTCCGCTTTATCTGAATATGGAAAGCGCTGCATATAAGAGCTGTAGTAATATTGCGCCATGTAATAATCTTCTAGCGCGTAGTAAGATGTAGCCATGCGGTAATAGGCCACCTCTCCCTCCCCTGATTTTGGGGCATGCTGGTAAATTTGCTCATAAAGCACAATGGCTTTATCGTATTCCTTTTTTTCGTAGAGCTCGTTGGCAGTAACAAATTTCTGACTGTAGTCGGCACCCTTCAAGATTTTGGCGTAATCAGAGCAAGCGCTGAGTCCTAAAAAAAGGAAAGAGATGATCAATAAATATTTCATGTTACTTGACTCTTAAACTGCGTCCTACTTGGAGCACAGATGTGGGTTTGATTCCGTTTAGTTGACACAATTGAGAAACCGTAGTGCCATTACGGGATGCAATTTCTGTAAGGGTATCACCGGGTCTGACTTTGTAATAGCGGACTTGTGGCGTACGCACTACAACAGGCGCTTGAATGACTTCTGTTGGGTGGTCTTCATAGTAATCAGATGGTTTTGCACCTGGTCTGAATAAGCCTTTGTGTACAAATAAATTCTCGTTTTTGAGTTCTTTTTTCGAGAAGTCAATGACTTCTTCTGGGTTCATTGGGACATCGTAAAAGCGAATTTCATAATGCAAATGAGCACCGTAAGACCTACCTGTGTTGCCACCTAAACCGATAGGTTCACCGGCAACGATATCTTGATCGGGGTAAACTAGAAATTTACTAAGGTGTGCATAAAGCGTTTCAAGACCATTTGGGTGTCGAATGATCACGAGGTTGCCATAGCCGCCGTCATTGTATTTAGCGTAGCGTACTTTTCCTGACCAAGTTGCGTATACGGTGTCTCCTGTTTCCAAATCGATATCTATGCCGTTGTGGCTTCTTCCATTACGAGGACCATAGCGAGAAGTAACAATACCTGGTGCCGGCATATGAAAATTTTGATCGTAGTCGTCGTTGACACAAAGCCAAAGGGTGTCTTTCAGCTTTGACATATCGTTGCGACTGGTGAAACAAACATCGTTAGACCAAGGGTGCTTGAAGCTTGGATCTTGCGCCAACATTTCTTGATGGATGCGCGGGTTCATGATGCCATCAAAAGTAGAAACCTGCAAGAAAGACCATGTTTTGTTACTATACAAAACAATTTTACCAACTTCGGTATCGATGGTATCGAGCGCACGTTGGGCTTGCAAGGTTGAAGCAACAAGGAAGCAAATACTAAGAAGAAGGACGACTTTCTGCAAAACGGTAATTTCAGTGCAAATTTACAGATTTCTTATGAAATGGACCTGACACCAAGGATATCCACTAGAAAGAAAACCGATTCATTAGGGCCTATTGCCGAACTGTAACCTTTCTTACCATAGGCCTGTTCCGGACTCAAAATGATATAATATCTTTCTCCCTTGAGTGCATTTTTGAGGATTTTTCTCAGACCTGGAACTGCTGTTTTTTGACCTGGCACAAAACGCAAAGGGAATTTTCTGGCATTAATGGCATTGGCCTTATTTGGCGTTGACGCTATGAATTCATAGGCAATTTCTTTTTCTGAGTCGGGAGCTAAATCAAAGGGTTCTCCTTTAGCCAAACGCCAACTTCTGATGCCATCAGCATCTATACTAGGCTTCACTTTAGAGATGATTTTGACAAACAACCAATTATCGGTGTTCGGTTCGATGACGTTTTTGATGCCTTTAGCGCCATAGGCAAGCGCAGCCGGTATTTCAATTTTCACGAAATCACCTACCTTGAGTTCAGCAAAGGCGAGATCCCACCCTGGAGTTTGCATGCTGTAACCCACCACGAAAGGAATAAAGGGCATTTTAATGCGGTTATTGCCGTCTACAATTTTTCCGTCGGGTAAAGCCAAACGGTAATCAATGAGTGCCATTTCACCTGTTTTAAAGCGAGGCCCCTGCCCTCTTTTGATCCATTTGATGACAACACCATTTGGTAATTTTTTGGAAGCACTGACTTTTCCGCGTTCAAAATTGATCAGGTTCTGCTTGGAGGCTGAAGCACTGGTATCAAAATCGTTGCTTTGTTGGGTATTGGCTTTTACTACGGGCAGAGCATTCGTTTTTTTGGTTGCAGGATCCTGACAAGACCACAAAAGCAAAGTACTCAGGAGTATTCCGAAGATGTATTTCATTGTAATTCAATAAGTTTAAGATCGATATAAAGAATACTTTGAGGCGGAATGCGCTGGCGATCTCCGAGCAAACCATGCCCTAAATAACTAGGTAAAATTAATTTGGCAGCCTCTCCTTTGCGCATCATTAACAAAGCTTCATGGATACCAGTTTCTTTTTCTGAATGCGCAATGCTCAACCACTCCACTTCATCTTTTGGCGTTTGGTAGCAGATATTTTGATCTAGTGTCTTGACCACTACTTGAATAGCTGCGCGTTGCCCTTCAATAGCTAACGACTGTGTTTGTGCTACTTTTTGATAAATCATGTAACGCAAACCTGAATTCGTTTTTTGCATACTGAGCTCGCGGTAATGAGCCAAAAACGTAGCAATTTTAAGTTCTTCTCGGGCGCTCAATTCTTGATTAAAATCAACGGAATGGGCATTGCTCCAGGTTGTTTTTGGCGCTGTTTTTGGCTGCGGTCTTCTACAAGCACTCAGTAAAGAGAGACTTAAAAATGCACAGAAGAAAACGATCAGAACTTTCATGATGGCCTATAACTCGTGCATGTATTGATGAAGACGTTCTAATGCAACTTCAAGCGTTGAAGGCCAAAAACCTCCGGCTGCGTATTGGTGCCCGCCTCCAGAAAAGTACTGCTGGGCAAAAGCATTGACATAGCGCCCACCTTTGGAACGAAAAGAAAACTTGACACCTTCTTCGGTTTCCATCATAAAGATACCCACTTGCATATTGGCAATCGATAAAATGACATTCACCAAACCTTCGGTGTCACCCTTTTGGTAATTAAACTTTTCGAGTTCAGCCCTTGAAAGTGTAATAATACCAAGGCCTTTATCTTCAAAAAGTTGGAGTTTTTCTGCAATGGCATAACCTCTTAATTGCAAGCGCCCTACTGTATTGACATCGTAAACTGCTTCGTGAATTTTGTGCGCTTCTAGACCGAGGTCATATAAGTGTGCCACAATTTGATGCGTTTTGCTATTTACTGACGGAAAACGAAACGAGCCCGTATCAGTCATGAGCCCCAAATAGATGCCTTCGGCCATGGCTAAATTCAGGTGCTGCAAGAGGCCGATTTCTTCAAGACATTCATAGATAACTTGAGTAGTAGAGCAAACCGTGGTCTTTGAAACGGTGAAATCGCAGAATGCTTCAGGGCCCGGATGGTGGTCGAGCATGACCTTTGTTGCCGGAAAACTCGCAACAAAATCTTGCATTTTATCGCCTACTCTGGAAGGCGCATTGTAGTCTAGACAAAAGATGGCATCGGCATGATACGCTTTTTCTTGCTCATAAACCTCCCATTTGACTTGACTCAAGAACGGCAATAAATAGGCCGCTGGTTGGTCAGGAAATAAAATGAGGTAAGGCTTTTGCATTTGCTGAGCCAAGGCGGCCCAAGCAACCACACTCCCGACCGCATCACCGTCAGGGCCTTTATGAGTGGTAATTAACCAATTGGTGGCTTTTTCAAGCTGCGCTCTGAGTGCTGTCATGTATTAATCTTGTTGCATGTGTTTGTCTTCCTCCGGATCTGGCGGAAATAATTTTGGCAACTCAGATTTATTTTGCAAACGATCGAGCAAATCCTCTAATTGAGAAATGGATAGATTCTTAGCAATGATTTTCTTGTCTTTGTCAAGAACAAAAACTTTCGGCGTCGAATAGATATCGTAGGTTTGCTGATAGTTCAAGCTTTGAAGTGTAGTTGGCTTCCCTTTTTCACCAGGATAGAGCTGAACTAATTTCTCAGGAGTTACTTTAGCAATTTCATAGATGCTATTGGTTACTGCCACATTGATGAAAGTTAGTTTGTTGTCAGAAATGTATTTTTTCCAGGCTTCAAAATCTTTACCCACACCTTTGCCGATCGCGTACACCTCAATATTGCGTGCTTTCCATTTTTCAGCATAAAGGGTCTGGATTTTTGGCGTCACTTTTTTACAGTGGCCACATTCCGGATCCCAGAAATAAAGAATGGTGTATTCAGATTTCAAGCTATAGAAGTCAAGCCACTTGGTGTCTGTGGTGTCGCGGAGAATGAGGTTTGGCGGCACGATACCCATCACGGTGTTGAGCTTGTTATCTAGATTTTCACAGAGGTCTTTGAATTTATCTTCGGCTACCCAAAATGCAGGAGATTTACCCGACGCATCTTTGGTGCAGAAATACCTTTTGAGCATGTAATAATACACCTTATCCATCCCCATGATGTCGCTTTTGCCGTAGTTTGAAGCAATCCAACCTACAGAATACTCGTACATTTTTGATTTCGGATCAAGGGCATCACAAAACTGAAAGGCATATTTAATGATGGTATCCCAGTGCTGAATCATCATTTGCTTGCCAAAATAAAACTCTAGTTTGTTGGCAAAAATTGGATTGTTAACGAGCGCATCTGTTTTGAAATCTACGTTGTCCCAGTAGTGTGCGAAATAGTATTTATAATTAAAAGCAGAATCTATGATTTTTCCGTTGGCATCTTTCGGAGACTCCGGAACAACAACTTCCATAGACATTTTAACAATTTTGGATACCAAACGCGTTGGTTTACTGGCAATTAGATTCGCTTGATAGGCATCTACCTCTTTATTGAGTGCTTCGATTTGCGTGCTGAGCGCTTTGTACTGCGCATCTTCTGCTTGCAGTTTGCCACGCTGCTCTGATAACTTAGCGATGTCGGCCTTCTTAGAAGAAATAAACTTCACGTAAGGAATAAACACCTTGTTTTCTTCAGATTTCTTGATCACCATATTGGCCATGAAGTCTGGGCCTTTGGTTTCAATCTGGATATCTTCATTGTTGTAAACAAATTCAAAGTAGCGTTGCCCTGGCAAAAACAAGCCAACAATACCTGGTTTTTGCTTCGCGCCATCAAAAACAACAAGGCCGTTTTTCATTTCAGCAGTATCTGCATAAAATAATTTTGACCCAAAGTATTTAATGAGATAAACAGTGGTATCTTTTTGATCCTGAACTTTTAAGATGATTTTTTGTGCCTGACTTTGAAAGGCAATAATGCTGATAAAAGCAAATAGTAGGTGTCTCATATCTTTTATAGTTTCCTTACGAATTTGCCATCTTTTATTCGACGACGCATCAATTTAACATTTCTTTAACCAATTCGATCCAATGCTTGCAAAAGCAATGATTCAGTAGCCAGCGGATTCAGGTAATGCACGTTTTCATAACGGCGCATCCAGGTCAGCTGACGCTTGGCATAGTTTCGGGTGTGTTGCTTGATCAATACTGGAACTTGCACTTTGTCTAATTCCCCATTCCAACAGGCAAAAAACTCGGTATACCCAACGGTATTCAGCGTTTTATATTGCGTATGCACCGGGAAAAATTGAGCTGCTTCCGCTTCTAATCCTTCAGCTATCATGATATCTACGCGCTCATTGATGCGTGCATAAAGTTGTTCGCGCGGCCAATCAATCACCATGCGTTCTGTTCGGGCCAATGGCTTTTCTAAACCTTTGCGCAAAATAGCATTTGAAACACCAGTAATTTCAAACACTTCGAGCGCTCTTATCAGGCGCCTTGCGTTGTGCATATCGACTTGAGCGAAATATGCTGGATCTAACCTTTGTAATTCAGTTTGTAAAAATTCAAGCCCTTTTTCTTTAAAGCATTCCTGCCATTTTAACTGCACTTCAGGATCATGTGGTAAATCGTCAAGGCCATAAATTAAGGCATCGGCAAACAGCGCTGAGCCTCCAACCAATACCACTACCCCCCTTTCAGAGAGTAAGCGTTCTAATACGGGTCTGGCTAAGGCCTCAAATTCAGACGCATTGATCGCGTCTTGAAAGGATGCATGTTGAATAAAATGATGGGTAGCTGCATTTAGTTCCTCGGTACTTGGCACTGCAGTTCCGATCGACATTTCTTTGTAAAATTGCCTAGAATCAAAGGAAATGATTTCAGTGTTGTAATGCTGAGCTAAAGCGATGGCCAATGCCGTTTTACCGGAAGCTGTTGGGCCCTGCACTACGAGAATCAGAGGTTCTTGCATATTTTATTTCCAATGCTCGTAAATGCCAGTTACCTTTCTTACATAACTTGTAGCATGCCCCCTATAAGCCCCACAGCGCACTACTTCAGAGCGATAAAAACGTGGATCGTCCAGTTTATCAACCATCAATTCTACGTTTCCAAGCCATTTATTCGGATTCAGCCCTGCAGACTTCGCTAAATTTCTAGCATCTTGAATATGGCAAATACCTGCATTATAGGAAGCCAAAACAAAGCACAAACGGTCATTTTCATCTGGGATTTCAGACCAAAGCCTTCCCATAGAAACCAAGTAGCGCATGCCTCCATTGATCTGAGCCTCAGGGCTCGAGCCCGGAACTACTCCAAACTGCGGCCCAGTATTTGGCATGAATTGCATGAGCCCATAAGCCCCACCAAAACCGCGGGCATTGGGATTAAACCTAGATTCTTTAAAGGCGATAGCAGCAAGTATTTTCCAATCCCAGCCGTATTTTTTAGCGGCATTTTTGAATAGTTTATCAAAAGGCGAAATAGCCCCTTTCGGTGTCAGGAAGAATTCAGTTGGTGTAGAAGAAATGTAATCGAAGTAGCGTTTTTTCAATTGAGAGAAAGCCTCCGAAGCCAAAAATTCATTCAAAAACAAATCAAGTTTCTCTTTCAGCACCTTAGATTTCGGACGCAAAGCAAAAGCAATGCGCTGTTCAAAAGACATCCGAGTTGAAATGTCTAAAAATGGATGCATGTCTTTGGAAATGCGGGCTAAGTTCTCATGTGCTAGCGTGTAACGGATTCTGCCGCTCACTACTTCATCAATTAAATCTTCAGCCAATGGCAACTGTGGCTGAAACTTGACATCAATTTCAGAACCGACCTCCTCTTGTAAGGCAATCAAGCGCTTTTCAAAAGCCGAATTTTTACGAACATATACTTTTTTGCCAGCTAAATGCGCAGGCTCTTTGATCAAAGAGTCTGATTTTCTTTGAACAAGTACCTGAAAGGTTTGATAATAAGGCATGCTGTAGGCAAATACATTTTCTTTACCTAATTCAATCGGTAAGTTAGCAGCTACGATATCCCCTTCTCCTTTATTGAGGTAACGCGCAAAATCTTCTAACTTATTGAGTGACTTTACTTCCAATTTCAAACCATTGGCCTTGCAAAATGTATCTAGGATTTCGTATTCAAATCCCATTTGCTTGCCCCTGAATTCAAAATAAGAAAGCGTGCTGTTTTCAGTAAGAACTGTAAGCTTGCCCTTTGCCTTGATTTGATCCCAATCACGAGATAAAGCACGGCGGTTTGCGACGTCTTTACAAGATAGTAAGATGAGTGCAAGTGTTGCTGTGAAGAATAAATTTCTCATGCCGTTTTTGTGCATAAGTCAAAGTTTACGAAAAGATTTTGAATTAGTTACATGTATCCAACATTTTGGAAGTGAGCAATATATACCTATTCATTCCTTACCAAAGTAGCACCCTCCTCTTTATTCTCGGGACACAAAAATGAAAAAAATATTAATTTTTTATTGCAAATTGGTTTTTATTCATATCTTTGCACTCGTCTAACAAAGGGGGTTTAGCTCAGCTGGTTCAGAGCATCTGCCTTACAAGCAGAGGGTCGGCGGTTCGAACCCGTCAACCCCCACAATAAAACCCAGTAATTCTATTGAGTTACTGGGTTTTTTATTTGATAGAAGTTTTGGAAGAAGATTCAGAATGCACAGAAAGAGGCATTTTTTAGCCCAAAACAACATGTTGCTTGCAAATTTGCATGCAAATCTTTTGCCTGTTAGATGCCATAAACCAATTAGAATGGCAACCCTACAATTAGACCTAGACAGGAGAAGAAAGAAAGTAAATGGCACCTACCCTTTGGTATTTAAAATAACCTGCAAGCGCAAACAGGTGATGATAAATACAAGCATCAGTATACTAGAGGAAGATTTTGACTCAGAAAATGGTATAATTAAAAATGCACCCAATCTGAACAAGGAGCTCATCAAACTGGACAGAACCTACAGGGAAAGATTTATGCTCTACATTATACAGAACCAAGGCAATGAAGACCCTGTAGATTTAAAGAATTACATACTGAACAAGTCTCCAAATGAGCTAACCATTGCAGATTTCTGGGATAAAACTATCAAGGACCTTATTAACATGGGAAGATTAGGAGGTGCCAAAATCTATACCCAAAGTAAGTCCACCATTGAAAAGCACACCAACCTACATATCCCCTTCCAAAAGTTTAGCTACAGAGACCTACTCCAGCTTGAACAAAATTTACACTTAGCAGGTATGAGCGTGAATGGCATGGGGGTATACCTAAGATGCTTCCGTACCATATGTAATAGTGCAATTAAACAAGACTTAGTCTCTTTTGAATGGTACCCATTTAGGAAATACTTAGTTAAGAAAGAGAAGACCACCCCAAGGGTAATTTCCAAAAAAGAACTCTGCTCCTACTTTAATATGGATATAGATCCATCTCACCCTAGTTATATCTACTGGAATGTAGGCAAGTTGATATTCATGTTGAGAGGAATCAATATAACAGACCTATTACTTCTGGATAAAAGCAACATTAGAAATGGCAGGGTAATTTACAAAAGAGCGAAGACTGGTAAATTTTACAGCATCAAGCTAAATGCAGCTATAGAAAATGTTTTGCTCAACTTCACACCCAATGAAACCCTACTTGGATTGGTGACCACAGAACAGATTAATAGCAAGAGAAGAAAAGAGTATTTTAACCAGCGCATCAAGGTAATAAATAAACACTTAGAAAAACTGGGCCACATGCTCAGCTTAGAGGAAAAACTAACCACCTATGTGTTCAGGTACAGCTATGCAAATCTTGCAAAACATTTGGGTTATTCTAAGGACATCATTGCGGAAGCATTAGGGCATGAATATGGTAATGCGGTAACAGGTATATACCTGGAGCAATTTGACCAAGAAATTGTGGATAGAATGAATCAGGAATTAATTCATTTGGTACATTCCTAAGGTAAAAACTGAATGAAATAAAAACTTAAATTTGTTTCAAATAAAAATATATGAAATACATACTTATAATTG
>JBEBBE010000015.1:0-6925 GCA_041158525.1 Bacteroidota bacterium
TAGCTAAATTTCCTGGAATCACAATATTTGATGTAGTAGGTGGAATAACTCCAGTTGACCAATTCGAAGTGTTTGACCAAATATTGTTTAAACCGCCTGTCCATTCCAGAGCTTTACTGACATTAATATTTTTAATTGCAACATTATAACCTGAAGGTTTAAGTGTGAAGGTCCATTGAATGTATCTGCTTAGGCCATTTATTTGAATTGATTTCGTCCCTAATGAATTTCCTGCACTGTATGTTGAAATTAAATTCCAGGAAATTCCATTTTCTGACTCAAAAACCGAAAATGTTAAGCCTGACGGTAACGTACCCGAAAAACTATTGTTAACACCTAAATCAAATGACAATGTATTTGGTATACCTGTAAAAAATAAGATTAATTGATCACCTTGAGTATCAAACTTTAATGCACCATTGTAACTTGCTACACCTGTTTGAGAAAATCCTGTAGGCAAAGTATAAGTTGAGGATGTTGCTGAGGCAAAAGTTGCATTTACAGGCAAAGTAGCCTGCCCCTCAACGCTCCCCACAATCAAAAAAGTGAAAGCGAGCACAAAAATTGACAATAAATTCCTTGTAAAATTCAAAGATTTCATAAGCGTAGTTTTAAAGCAAAGGTCGTTTAGTTTAGTGTGCTCTAAATTATGCCACTGTTATTGTTTTGTCAACCAAAAGTCAAGGCAGTTTTCGACAATGAAAAATGAGTTATGCACAATTTAAATTGTTGATTTTTTGAAAATTGGATTCACGATAGTACCCCACCCGTATGGATGAAAAGGATCTTTTTTGATTGGGGAGTGATATCAGCTTTCTTGTGAGATTCGATTAGAAAATCTTGCAACGCAAAAAGCGCTTTAGCTGTGTAAACGGGTTCTATTGGGAATTGATTGGTGGCGTTGAATTGCTCGGTGAAATTGAGGAGTTCGGGGGTGGTTTTGGCGTAGCCGCCGTGGTGGAAGTTGTCTAAGACTTGGACTTGTTGGAGGGGGAAATGGAGGTGTGTGGTATTGGGGTTTTGTTGGGCGGCGTGTGCGAGGGTTTGCATTTCGGAAATGGAGTCGAAACCTTTGAGGACAGGGATGACGAGTAGTTTGGTTGAAGGTGGTATGGCCGTTAGGATGCCTAAACTTGTGGTGGTGGTACCTTGAGCGAGGCAAACGAGGTCAAAATGTTGGTTGTTGTTTTGGGTGACTGCTTCCTGATAAATTTCGGCACAGCCTAATAGTGCTTCGGGGTTGGCGCCTCCTTCGGGAATGACCCAAGTTGCTTGGTCATGGATGTGGTGCAGGCCGCTTTGGTGTTTTTGCGCTTGATAGCTTGATCTGGAGATGAATTCTAGTTGCATGCCGAGTTGGGCGCAGTGTTTCAAAAGCGAGTTGCTTTGCGCGTTGAGCTCTTCTCCTCTCACCCTTCCAATGATCTGAAAACCAAGTGCGTTAGCCACTGCAGCGCTTGCTAGCAGGTGGTTTGAATAGGCGCCGCCAAAGGTGAGTATTTGCTTAACACCGGCCTTTCGAGCGGCTTCTAAATTGCCTTGAAGTTTGCGGAGTTTGTTGCCTGAGATTTCTTGGTGAATTAAATCGTCGCGTTTGACGAACAATTGCAGGGGCTCTGTGTTAAGCAAGGGTAAGCGAAAGCTTTCTATATGCGAATGACTTTTTAAATTTGCAAACCAACTTGACAACTGCACATCCATGAGCGAAGATTTTTCTAGTTTTTCTAAGCGCGGAAACTTAAACGAAGAGGATTATTATTTGAGCGAGGAAGGCTACATTGTTTTTACAGAAGCCTATCACCTGAAACGCGGTTATTGCTGTAAAAGCGGCTGCAAGCATTGCCCCTATGGTTATGATGCCAAAACGCACACGGTTGGCCCCAAAAAAGAACATTAATCAATTCCTTTTTCTGGATATTTCCCTTTGTAATTTTTCAAGATGTCTTTGATTTTTTGAATATCGGCATCGGCGTCGCCTGAGGGCCACACCAAACTATGAAAACCGCCTGTTTTACTTGCAAAATCAATGTAGGCCACATAAATGGGAACTTTGGCTTTTTCAGCTACGTAATAAAAACCTTTTTTCCAGTCTGGGTTGTAGCTGCGGGTTCCTTCCGGAGAAAATACCATGTACATCGTTTCGTTTTCTTCAAAATATTTGACCGCGGTATCCGTGAGGTTATTCTTCTTTTTGCGGTCTACTGGAATGCCACCAATGGCTTTTAAAAACCAACCAAGCGGGCCAATAAAGAGCTCTTTTTTCATGAGGTAACGCCCTTTTACACCATATTGGTAAAAGGCCAAGCGTCCGAGAATGAAATCCCAGTTAGAGGTATGCGGACCCACGGCAACTACACATTTTGGAATGCCTGCCGGAGGGTTCGGATCGACTTTCCAGCCGATGAGCCAAAAAATAAATTTTGCAACGAACTTCATGCCCTAAAGTTAAGCAATTCATCTTTCATCTATCTTTACACCATGAAGTTCTTCAAGGAAGTTATTTCTTTACTCGTGATCTTGGCCTTGATCGGCACTTTTGCGCTGTTGAGCCCTTTCCTTGTATTGCCCAAAGCTAGAGGCGCCATTGCCCCAGATTTCAGTAGCCAAGACTTTAGTTTACAGCTCATTCCAATCCAAGTGGTTCAAACCTGGATTCTAGAACAGCAGTCTGTTTCAAAAGATGTTGAGGTGCAAGAAACACTGAAAAACTTCAGTAAAAAAATACAATTCAAAGAAAATACCGCGCTTGAAGGTTTTATTTACAATCCCTTTGGTGCGGTCGGGATGTATGTCTTGGCCAATGGGCAGCAACGTTATACTTGCTATTTTTTAGCCGGCAGCAATCAGCAAGCGGGTTGGTTATCTGATCAGTATTTTGCACATCCGAATGGCCTGTTCTTTTTTAATAAAGCGCTCACGCCAGCTCTCAAACAACATTTTGAAGCCAACTTGAAGTCCGCCAAATGGACCACCAAAAAATTTGAAGCCCGAAAACTCAAATTCGAGTTATCCAAAGCACCTTATTTATTAGAATGGCAGAAACACGGATTTGCACTACATGTACCGAAAGAAAGCATTCAAGACAAAAACACAATGTTACAACCAAGTGGATTTCATTTGAGTTGCCCACTTGCCTTGCATGACCTCTTGGGTGAGCAAACACCACTGAATGGTCTCACTGCCATTTCTATGAATTATTATGGGGCCAAACTCAACGAAAAACAAGGGCTCGAACTGGCATTCGAAACTTTGTTGTCTTTTCAATCGGGCGCTAAACTTGATGAATTCCTGAGTGCGGTTCAAAAACTCGACAACGATTGGGAGTGGCACCCGAACTACGTGCGCATCAACGATGCCAATTATGCCTTTAAAAAAGACGGCAATAACTTGTTTGTCTGTAGCTCACCGCAAAAATATTTAAAGGGCGGAAATTTTGCTGCACAGCTTAAAACCCAGAGTCTTTATTGTGCCGGAGACCCCAAACTTTTGACCAAACTAGACAACGCTGGTTGGGCTGCCGCCGTGCTTGAATTATTCCCCATTTACCGAGCGCTCAATGACCTCAGCGACCGCACTAAATCTGTTTCTACAAACAACCAAACCATCAGTTGGCAACTTCATTCAAAGTATTACGCTGCAGGCGAATTCTTGAAACTGTTCGGAACAGCTTTTGAGTAAACTATATTTCCAGTATTTATTTCCATACATTTACTGCTGTTACACACTGTTTTTCAATGTTTTAATATTGCAAGCCATGAATGAATTTTTACTCTCCGCAAGCCTACTTTTTAGCTCCTCTACAGTCTGGAGCCAGCTTTTCGCAACACTTCCTGCTTCAGCAGATTGCCCCATAGTATACCACGACAACTATAATTCTGAGAATCAAAATTATGGTAGCGCAGCTTTTATTGCCGCATTTGAAATGCCCGGAACGCAGGGTGGTAACAATACAAATAGAGCCTTAATTGCCTTCAATTTATCGAGTATACCAGTGGGGTCAACGGTGCTTTCAGCTAAACTCAATCTTTATGCTTTTACCGATTTTACTATTGCTCCATTTCAAGATGGACATTACGGCAGTAACCAAAGTAAACTCAGTAGAATTGCCACCAGTTGGAATGAAAATTCAGTAACCTGGAATACCCAACCTACAGTTTCTGCTTTAAACGAAACAATACTGAACCAAAGTGCAGCACCAAATCAAGATTACCTCAACATCAATGTAACGGCGCTTGTACAAGATATGGTGGATAACCCGAATAGTAGTTTTGGTTTCCGTCTCGAATTAGTCAATGAAGTTGTTACGGCAAATCTCTCATTTTGCAGTAGCGAATTTTCAAATACTTCCAAACAACCTTCTTTGGTCGTTGAATATCGTTTACCTACTGCTTCCGTTTCTGAACTGAATGCTAGCCAATTCACCTTATTTCCGAATCCTGCAGCGCAAATGCTGCACCTTGGTTTTGAAAACACGGCAGCAAACAGAAACTTTTTTATTTATGACACACAAGGTAAAGCCGTACTTGTCTCAAATGCCGAACAACAAGAAACAACAATTGACATTTCAAATCTAGCCTCAGGCAGCTATACTATTAAGGTGCAAGATGCCTTAGAAATTTTCACGACACAAAAATTCGTGAAGCAATAAGCTATAAAAAAAGCCCCGCTGCTGAACAACGGGGCCTTCCACTCTATTACAAACAAACTGTTTAGCGGATAAAGAGCAATTCTCTGAATTTTGGCAATGGCCATAATTCGTCTTCAACTAAGAGCTCTAGTTTATCTGCGTGATATCTGATTTCATCGAAGTGAACTTTTACTTGGTCACAGTAAGCAATTGCTTTGTCTTCTGCGTGCTCGATTTTGTTGGCGATTTTGCGTTGCGCTAACATGGCGTCAGAAGCTTCTTTCATTTTATTGATGTGCATCGATACTTTTTCAAGTAATTCAATTTGTGCTTTACCTGCCGCTCTACCTGCTTTATCACCGAGGACAGAGATGAGGCCTTGTACGTTTTGAATCAGCTTGTTTTGGTATTCAACCGCTGCTGGAATGAAATTGTTTTGAACGAGGTCACCCATCAAACGAGATTCAATTTGAATTTTAAGAATGTAGTTTTCGTATTCAATTTCAGCGCGCGCTTCTAATTCACGTGGGGTCAATACTTCCATTTCTTCGAAAAGCTTGGCTACTTTTTTGTCGTGCCATACTTTAAGCGCGCGTGGGGTATCTTTCAAGTTAGAGAGTCCTCTTTTTTCTGCTTCTTTAACCCATTCGTCACCGTAACCATTGCCTTCGAAACGAATTTTCTTAGAGGCCTTGATCATGGCTTGAAGTTCTTTCAAGATGGCTTCATCTTTAGCTTCTCCTTTTTCAATGCGCTTGTCAACAGCAATTTTGAATAAACGCAATTGCTTAGCCATAATGGTGTTCAAGACAATCATGGCAGAACCACAGTTAGCAGAAGAACCTACCGCACGGAATTCAAATTTGTTTCCGGTAAAGGCAAACGGTGAAGTACGGTTACGATCTGTGTTATCTAGTAAGATTTGTGGGATTTTACCAATATTGAGTTTCAATTCGGTTTTGTCTTGCGGTGTCATTTTACCAGCCTTGATGTTTTTCTCGAGGTCATCGAGTAATTGCGAAAGCTGCGTACCGATAAACGCTGAAATGATAGCCGGTGGCGCTTCGTTGGCACCTAAACGGTGGTCATTGCCTGCAGAAGCAATAGCTGCGCGCAATAAATCTGCATTTTCATGAATGGCCATAATGGTATTCACGAAGAAAGTCAAGAATTGAAGGTTTGACTTCGGATTTTTACCTGGAGCCAAAAGGTTCACACCTGTGTTGGTACTCAAAGACCAGTTGTTGTGCTTACCTGAACCGTTGACACCTGCAAATGGTTTTTCATGTAATAATACACGGAAGTTGTGCTTGCGGGCAATTTTTTCCATGAGGTCCATCAATAAGAGGTTGTGGTCATTGGCCAAGTTACACTCTTCAAAGATCGGCGCACACTCAAACTGATTAGGCGCTACTTCGTTGTGACGCGTTGTAACCGGAATTCCGAGCAACAAAGACTCCACCTCAAACTCACGCATGAATGCATTGACACGCTCAGGAATTGAACCAAAATAGTGGTCTTCTAATTGCTGACCTTTTGCTGGCGCATGACCAAACAAAGCACGACCCGTTAACATTAAATCTGGGCGTGCATTGAATAAAGCTGAGTCAATTAAGAAATACTCTTGTTCCCAACCTAAAGTTGCATTGACTTTATTAACGTTTTTGTCAAAGTACTGACAAACTTCAACTGCAGCTAAATCAACCGCATGTAAAGCTTTTAATAAAGGCATTTTGTAGTCTAAAGACTCACCTGTATAAGAAATAAAAATGGTTGGGATACAAAGTGTTTTACCAATAACGAAAGCTGGCGAAGATGGATCCCAAGCTGTGTAACCACGTGCTTCAAAGGTATTGCGAATACCGCCATTTGGAAAAGAAGAAGCGTCTGGCTCTTGCTGAACAAGCATGTCGCCATCAAAGCGCTCAATAGCTTTACCTGGACCAATTGGCTTTAAAAATGCGTCGTGCTTTTCTGCTGTAGTTCCGGTCAAAGGCTGAAACCAGTGCGTATAATGTGTGGCTCCTTTAGAAATAGCCCAATCTTTCATGGCACTAGCCACTTGATCGGCATATTTGCGATCTAGACGCGTTCCGGTCTGAATTGCTTCCAACATAAACTTATAAGTGTCTGCAGGAAGGTATTCACGCATGACATCTTGGTGAAATACATTTTGACCAAAAAGATCAGAAAGCTTTCCATTGTAATCAATGTGTTTTGGTTCGCGATGCAATACATCTTGATACGCACGAAGTCTTTTAGTTGCCATTTTTTATAATTTTTTGACAAAGGTATCTA
>JBEBBE010000016.1:0-84889 GCA_041158525.1 Bacteroidota bacterium
GAATGTTATTTGGGATAAAAAGATTGGAAACTTACCGCCCGAGTATGGATATGACATACACAACGTTAAAATTTCCCCTATTTCCGGTGAAGTTTTTGTCATTGGTCAATGCATTAATATGAATACCTATGCAGCCAACCAATTCGTGGCAAAATATCGCAAAAATGGGCCCTTGCTCTATATTAAATACTTCACAATCGATGAAAGTTCAGACAATAAAATTTTCACATTGAGTATTCTTGAAGATGGTGATTTGATCTTTGCGGGCAGAAGCTATAAAGATGGTATTACAAGTTTTTTCACTTACCGCACCGGCCCAGATGGTTATCACCCAGATGGGCAATATGTCGGGATACAAGAGATCACTGCTTCAGAAACAGAAATTGGCATCTTCCCCAACCCTTCAGAGGGCATTTTCCAAGTGTCAAGTATCAGCACTGAACCCATGCGAATTACCATGCTAGATCAACAAGGAAAGCAAGTTGCTCAATTTGAACTCAATGAGCTTTCTTCTGATAATACGTTTGACTTAAGGGATCAAGCTCCAGGGGTTTACTTTGCGCACATTTCGCAGGGTGAGTTACAATGGGTGAAGAAGTTGGTGGTGAGGTAGCGTCTCATCCTAATACTTCACCAACTTAAAGTTACTCAGCGTTTCGTTGTTCTTGATGACGCGTAAGATATAAACGGCGGCTCTGGATTCAGAAAGGTTAATAGGTGTTTCTAGTTCGGTGTTATTAACGATTCCAGAAAGTACTTTTCGACCACTTAAGTCATAAATTTCATAGGTGCAGCCTTGGGCCTGTGTTTTGTTGTTATGCGATAAAATAAAGGCGCCGTTTGTAGGGTTTGGAGCTACTCCAAATTCAATGGTTGGGCCATCTGGTGGGAGTGGAGCTACCATGAAGACCGCTGTAAAGGTTTGAGATGCAGTGTTTACGTTGATTTCTAAAGAATCGATTAGCGTATCCGTGATATTAGCGGCTGATATCCAATGAGAGAAGATATAGCCAGGTTTCGCTTTTGCTTTTAAAGTAATTGGTACGCCGTCAAAATAAGTACCGCTCCAAGGTAAATCTTGCGGTTCGATGGTGTTGAGCTGTATGGTTCCAGCATCGGCTGGAAAGACCTCCAATTGTACCTGCACTTTTTTGGTCAGGTTGAAGGCAGCGCGCAATTGGTTAAAAACAAAAGTAGACCTGCACAGCAATTGATCTCTGAACATTTCGTGGTCTGCGGTGAACCCCGCCATTTGTGCAGCGATGTTATTTGGATCACCCCAGCGCGCAAATTGCTTTGGCATTTCAGGCAGCATGGATTCGTAAAAACGGTTCTCCGTTTCTATAAGGATTTCCTGTCGATAACTTGTGTTCATGAGATCCGCAAAGCGATTGATGAAGTAATTGCGGTATTGCAAATTCTGCATGCTCTGTTTCCAGATATTGATGTAGGGGTTGCTTTCGGGCTGCCCCAGCATATAATTGATATGGTTATCTGTGCAATTTGTCCAACCGTTCGGTTGCAAAGAAAGTTCAAGATCAATAAGGGCAAAGCGCCAACGCTGGTTACTTTTGTCTGATCTGTATATTTTGATATTATTGCCTGGCCAATCGACATTACCCATCCAAGACTCCGCAATGATATAATCAGTGTAATGTTTGAGGTCGAAGTATTGGTCTGCAGCTTGCCAATAAGTCGGGCTTTGCACATCCAAGGAATTAAAAGATTGATACGCAGCCCAAAAATTGTCCACATCGCCTTCAACGGCTCGAAGAATAAGGTTGTACCAATAACTTAAAGAAAGTAGTTCTACAGAGTCTTTATTGGCCTGATCGTGTTGTTCAAAATACTCTGGATTAAACTTCTCGCGAAGTTCATATAAACCAAAATACGAACCGTTGATGTAAACGCTAACAGGTCTGTAGCTTGAATAGTAGTTTTGAGTGCCTTCGCTCATCATGCGAACCTGAGACGCGTCTTTGTAGGGCAATCTCAGGTATTGATTGGAGCCGTTCCTTAAATAGATTTCGCTGTATTTATTGCGATTTGGGCGATCGGGCAGTAAGCCTAAATGCCAAGATTTGTCGCCATAAATGCCGTGGTCAAAAATCAAGCGAAATGAGTGTTGGGGTTGAGACCTACTGCCTCCAGCTCCGCCATCAACCCTAATTGCAGCTTTTCCTTGCATTAAAAGCGGATGCGTGGCACCGGTATCGAGTAAAATGGCATGGGCAGGTCGGAGCCAATCCATGGACCAATTGTCAAAAATGCCAGTAGCCCCGAATAGGTTTGTGTTTGGTGTAGATACTAACAAAATTGGAGTGCTGTGTGAGATGTTGAACACATAGGTTGCAACGGCTTGCTCGCTGGGTAGAAGTGTACTGTTGCCATTAAGTGGAACAACACGCGCCCTGAGTACTTTATTTGAAGTTATTAGAATCGGGCCCGCATATTCCATGGAGCTCAACGTAGGGTCTTGTCCGTTGAGGGTGTAAACCAGTTTGGCAAGATTGGCATCAAAATTTGCTGAAATGCTGACACTTTGGCTACCCGAATATAAACCTCCTTGTAGCGAGATGCTCGGCCTTGTGAGTGTATCTGAAAAAACAATTGTTCCATTATTGCTTTGTGCCACGGTTGGTTGCATCCAAGAAATATTGGCAGAGCCATTCGGATAACGCCCTACTGATATATTGGGTTGGGGGCAGTTGATTTCTAGTTGGTCTTTTAGCACGCTATTGGCATCAAATAAATAAACGGTTTCGCCATTGGCATTGAGTTTAAAATTAGAGTGTAGCTGTTCGCCTTGAAGAGGGTAGAATTCGGTACTTAATTCATTGGCAAGGGTTTGATTGAATGAAATCTCGATGTAGTCATAAAACTCACCAATTGTACTTGCTACCTGAAAAGACAAAGAATTGATAGGGCCAGCTGTTAGGCCAGCTGCTTGCAGTTCTGACGCCCTTATCAATAATTGATGTCTGGCACCCCAATACCAATTACCATATGGTGCCGGGTAGTCAGTGTTTCCATTCGTAATGTTTCCCGTTCCAATGATGGCATTATTGATTTTTATGTTTGGTCTTTGATTATATACTTGCCCCGCATTACTTGAACACGCCGCAGGTGAACCATCGGCAAAACTAGCCATGCAAGATGCATATGGCGTTGCGCTCTGAAAAAAGACAGAATTTTCAGTGTAGCCAGTACTATTGTAGGAACAAATATTAATGAGAAGGTTGGAGCTGCCATCCCAGATAAAATTTTGGTTGAGTACATGCGTATTCCATCCTGTTGATGGTTGAAAATTGAGCGTAGATCCTGCTTGTGTGAAGGGTGGGGTCCCTAATTTATCTTTTCCGCTACAGAATACCCTTAAAAAAGACTGTGGCGCAAGTTGAATATTGGGCAGGGCCCACGCATTTAGCCCATTGAGTTGCTCAGCTAATTTCCATTGCCCTAAATTTACAGCCGTATTAGACTCATTATAGAGCTCAATCCAATCTGGGAAATCTCCATTTTCGTCTTGTTCGACATTCCCATTTTTATTGCAGCCTTCGTTGATTTTGATTTGTGCATTTGAAAACAGCGGAAGTAAGCAGATAAAAATCTTGAGGAGAAATTGAGCTAGATTGATTTTCATTTTTTAAAAATAACAAAAAAGGCCGGCAAAAGCCGGCCTTTCAATGCAAAAGAAACGCTGCTGCTTATTTGATAATTTGCAGTGCCTTTCTGGTGATATCTTGTGCGCCGCGTAATTCGAGGATGTAAGATCCTGTAGCGACATTGTTTGTAAGGACTTCAAATGCGCCGTTACCAAGTGTCTGTACTTCAATGGCAACCGCTTGGCCCATTTGATTGAACATGATAATTTGCTCTACAGCAGCACCTACTACAAACACGTTACCTCTACTTGGGTTCGGGTAAACAACGGTTTGTGCTAATTCTTGTGCATCAAGCCCTACTAAAGATTCTACAGTAATTGTATCAGTGTAAGTACAGCCAGAAGCATCAGTGATCGTAACAATGTAGTCGTTTCCTTCGAGGTTGTTGAGGTCTTCTGTGGTAGCACCATTACTCCAGTTATAGGTGTAAGGTTCAGTTGCTCCGTTTACACTTAAATCTATTGCACCGTCAGTTCCCCAAATTGCAGGTGTAACCGCCGCACTTACAGACCAAGCTGCCGGCTCTGCAACGCTTGCAGAAGCACTTGTACTACAACCATATGAATCGGTAACAACACATGAGTAAGCGCCTTCGCCAAGTCCTGAAAGTGTAGCTGTGCTCACACTTGAACCTGCCCAGTCATAGCTGTATGGGCCAGTACCACCTGTTGCACTTACAGTTACACTTCCTGTGTTTGTTCCGTAGCAAAGTGGATTAGAGGCACTTGCAGTAGCAGCAATATTGCTCACGGCTAAAACCGTAACAACGGTGTCAGTACAACCTAAGCCATCGGTAACCACACAAGTGTAAGTACCAGGGCCTACAGAAGTAACATAGGTTGATGTGTTGTTTGTTCCTAACCACTGGAATGTATAAGGAGCAACACCGCTTGCAGCACTGATTTCGAGGTTTCCTGTTTGTGCATTGTTACAAAGTACATCGGTGCCACTCATGGTACCATTCAAGTTAGATAACTCAACAATTGTATCATTGTAAATAACCACACATCCAGTAGCATCGGTAACCGTTACTTGGTAAGCTCCGGCAGGAATATTAGCTAATGTTGCTGAAGAACCAAGGTTATTTGCCCATGAATAAACATAAGGAGTAACACCTTGTGTAGCATTTAAAGCAATGCCTCCTGTTGACTGTCCACCACAAGTTACATCTTGTGTTGTTGCTGAAACCGTTAGGTTAGACTGACTCGGTACAACTACGTTAAAGGTAAGTGGGCAACCGTTTACATCTGAAAGTGTAAGACTATATTGACCTGCAGCTACGTTACTGATCGTTGCTGTTGTGTTTCCATTAGCCCAAGCAAAGTTAATGGTTCCTGTCCCTCCTGTTGTGCTTACGGTAGCAGCGCCGTCGTTAGCACCACATGAAGCAGCTGTTGTTGAAACCGTCTGGTTGTAGGCAACACAAGATTTAAAGATTGGATTAACAAGGAATGAGTAATTTATAGATGCTGGTGATTGCCAGTTTCCTCCGTTTGATTGATCCCAACGGTAATAAACCATGTTTGGAGTGGAATAATCTGTAGAGGTAGCCAAGCGAATATTACCAATACTTGAAGAGGCTTGGTAAACACCGATAAAGTAAGTTCCAGGTGTAAGGCTTAAAGAACCTCCAGACACAGGTAATTTAATGACAGCGCCATTTAAGTTATCTGCAGCTGTTGTAGTGTAAGTAACAGTTGATGCAATTGGCGTAGCGTTAGGTACCATAGCGCCAGTCGTAGCGTTGAGTGTCGTTCCGTAAATATTTACGCTTGCTACATAGCCAACAGGAGTGCCGGCATTCAATACAAACTGAACTGAATCAAGGAAATCATTTTGAGTAAGGGTGTAGTTATTACCAAAAACGATATTGTTAGCAACGGTTGTTGCATTTAAACCTAAAGATCCAGTAACACCTACTGTTCTTGACATCTCACCTGTAGTACGCACAAATGATGTGGTTTTGCTATTGTTCTGAGGTACCTGATCACCAGCGTTATTGAAAACGTAATCAATCGTATACGCCCCAAGTGCAGTGACATTAAAGTTAGCCACTGTGAAGGTGTCAATTTGCCCAGCAATGAGGTCTTGAGCTGCTGAAGTAGCAGTGTAAACTGTGTTGTTTGCAGCATCTTTAACTGTAGCTGTCATGGTAACGCCAGTTACAGTTGCTGATCCTTGGTTAATAGCACGCGCCCAAAACTGCAAATCATTTCCTGATAAAGATTGGCGCGTATGAATTTTGGTGTTCTCTCCACCAGGGTTGCGATTGTTTAAGAAGGCAATTTCACTTGTTGGATCTGATCCAAACTTAGGACGCATCATAAATACTACATTGACACCATAGGTTTCAGTACTTGTCCAAGCACCCGTACCGACTTTAATGACGCTTTTTCCTGCTGTATGTGTAGCAGAACTTACACCAAGTGCAAAGCCAGCTGTACCAGCATGGTTCACAACAAATAAAAATTCAGATCCGGCTGTGACAGGAAGTGGCGTTGTAAAGGTGTGGAATTTCCAACCGGCACCATTTGCAGTGATGCTTGGGCCTGTGTAAACTGGGTTGGTACTAGGGACACCATTGGTTACTGAATAAACCAAAATATTATACGCCTGAGTAGTTGAAGTACTGGCTACATAATAAGAAACACCAGTAACGTTATCGGCACCATAGAAATTGTAGTAATTCCCTTGTTTCCAAGTAAAGTTTGTCGAACTCCAGTTATAGCCTGTAAGATAAACGTTGTTATCACGGGCGTAGTAGTTGTAATCAAGTGTGAGGTTCTGTGTAGTGATATCATTTGAAGTGACACCATCTACCTGAGTTTGCGTTTTGATATACTTTACTAAATAAGACTTAGAAGCAGTTAACACCGGCGACCAAGTTCCACAAGAAATAACTTGGGATGCACCAATTGCTAAGTTAGTAGCTGTGCTTGCAAGTGTTTGAACAGGTGTGGTAGTATTTGGTAATTCATAGATTTCTGTGGTAAGTACCACGTTAGTTAGTGCAGAACCACTGAAGTTATTGATGGTTGCGCCAAATGGAATACCAGCACTTGCTTGCGTGATCGGAATTCGGGTGTAACGGTTTGTTACGTAGGTAATTCCGGCATCATTATTCATTGGTAACGCGGTAAATGTAAAGTTCCAGGTAAATCCTGTCGCTTCCCATTGGTTGTCCCATTCGAAATAATAAGTGTTACCTGTAGTTACGATGATGTTTTCAATTTTTGAAGCGTAGGCAGTTGTACCCGTTGAAATACAACCCGCAAAGTCATCGTTGTTGGCTACTGGAGTAAGGGCTCCGCAGCTTCCAGACCAAACCCACAAACGGGTATCTGAACCACCACCACAAGAGTTGATGTTCAAAATACCATTGGAGGTTGGGGTATAAGCATACCATCCTGCTGTGAGCGCAACACCGTTCCCATTAAGACCTGGCGTTGATGGAGTTCCGACAAGCGTACTTGCCGTAAAGGTGCCGGGTGTAACCGGCAAGGCGGTAGCACAGGTGAGGCCTTGAGCCTGAGCCTGCCACCCTACAACTAGCGCTAAAGCGGCGTAGAGTAAGCGTAAGGTTTTCTTCATAATAAGTTGTTTTTTAGGTTTATAGACCCCAAGTTAACAAATTATTATCAAAAAGGTTTAGAAGTTGATTAAAATTATTTTGTTGCGTAAAAGCTTGATTTCACCCTTGGTTTCAAGTTGTTTGAGTAGCCGTGAAATGACGACCCTAGATGAGTGCAAATCATCGGCAACTTGTTGATGTGTTAGGTTAATCTCTGTGCTCCCTAAAATTTTTGCTTGATCGGATAAATATCGCAATAGTCGTTGGTCTAGATTCATGAATGCAATGGCATCGATACTTTCCATCAATTCCAGCATCCTGGTATGATAACTATTCAAAATATATTGTCGCCAACTTTTAAATTGATCGAGCCAATTTTCCATGTATTCAGCTGGGAACATCAAAAGCAAGGAAGGCTCCATTGAAGTTGCTTTGATCTGGCTGTCTATTTTTCTTGTACAACATTGCAAAGACATCGCGCAAGTGTCACCACCTTCAATATAGTAAAGCAATAATTCTTCTCCATTTTCATTTTCCCTTGAAATCTTTATAGAACCTTCAATGACGATAGGTATCATTTGAAGGTGATCTCCGACATGGACAATGATTTCATCTGTGGTAGTTTCGCGAATTTTTGCCACTTGTGCCATCTGCTCGAGTAACTCAGCCTCGAGTAGGTACCCCAAATGATCTTGGAGCATTTGTAGCTTATTTTCTGATCTTAGCATCGGGGTCGAAACTAGTAAAGAAATTTGCCCAAATTATTTTAGATAGCGCAAATAAATAGGGTGAAAGCACAATTGTAAAGAAGACAACTAAGCCAATTTGCCACCAGGCAGATAACCACGGAAACCATAAATTACAAGAAGTCCAGATAGTTACAAACAAGGCCACGCCCAAGGCGTAAGAGACATACATCGCTCCGTAAAAGAATCCGGGTTCCTTTTCGTATTTCAAATCACAGACATCACATTTGATACGCACATCCCCTAAATGTTTTAAGTCATATGGGTGTGAAATCAGAAATTGTCCTTCTTGACACTGTGGGCATTTCATCTTAGAAATGCTATACATCTTTGTTCCTTTTCCAAAAATCATACATCAAAGTTACATTATTGCCGGCGGTTTGAAAGTAACCTAAGTTACGAATGTCAGCAAAACTGACAAAAAGGCATTTCTCTTCGAGCATTTGGACTCAAAATGTCAGTATTTAACTTGTTTTTGTTGCTGGCATAATCCTTGACTAGGTCAGGTATCAAAAATTAATTTAAAATGGGAAAAATTATCGGAATTGACCTCGGAACCACAAATTCATGTGTTTCGGTTATGGAAGGAAATGAGCCTGTCGTCATTGCCAACTCAGAAGGCAAGCGTACTACGCCGTCTGTTGTTGCATTTGTCGAGGGTGGAGAGCGTAAAGTAGGTGATCCTGCGAAGCGTCAAGCCATCACCAATCCTACAAAAACGATCTATTCAATTAAGCGTTTCATGGGTACAAGTTTTGAAGAATCTTCAAAAGAAGTTGCTCGTGTACCTTATGAAGTAGTTAAAGGTGACAACAATACACCACGCGTAAAAATTGACGATCGTCTGTACACTGCACAAGAAATTTCAGCAATTATTCTTCAAAAAATGAAGAAGACCGCTGAAGATTATCTTGGTCAAGAAGTCACAGAAGCGGTCGTTACTGTACCTGCATACTTCAATGATGCACAACGTCAAGCTACAAAAGAAGCTGGTGAAATCGCTGGTTTAACAATTAAAAGAATCATCAACGAGCCTACAGCAGCAGCGTTGGCTTATGGCCTTGACAAAAAGGGTGTTGATCAAAAAATTGTTGTTTTTGACTTCGGTGGAGGAACGCATGACGTTTCTGTACTCGAACTCGGAGATGGCGTATTTGAAGTATTAGCCACAGATGGTGACACTCACCTTGGTGGTGACGACGTCGACGACGCAATCATCAACTGGTTAGCTGAAGAATTCAAAGCAGAAGAAGGTCTAGATTTGCGTCAAGATCCAATGGCACTTCAGCGTTTAAAAGAAGCAGCTGAAAAAGCTAAAATTGAGCTTTCTTCAACAACAGCTTCTGAAATCAACTTGCCATACATTATGCCGGTTAACGGTATTCCAAAGCACTTAGTTAGAACACTTCAGCGCGCCAAATTTGAGCAATTAATTGCTTCTATTGTTGAGCGCACTATTGCTCCTTGTCGTTCAGCGCTTTCAAATGCTGGCTTACAACCATCTGACATCGACGAAGTCATCTTAGTAGGTGGTTCAACGCGTATTCCTGTTATTCAAGAAGCAGTTGAGCGTTTCTTTGGTAAAGCGCCATCAAAAGGTGTAAATCCTGATGAAGTAGTTGCTGTTGGTGCTGCCATTCAAGGTGGAGTACTCACTGGTGAAGTAAAAGACGTTCTCTTATTAGACGTTATTCCACTTTCATTAGGAATTGAAACAATGGGTGGTGTATTTACTAAACTTATTGACGCCAATACAACGATTCCAACTAAGAAATCAGAAGTCTTCTCTACGGCATCAGACAATCAACCTTCTGTTGATATCCATGTGCTTCAAGGAGAGCGCGCAATGGCCAATGACAACAAAACCTTAGGGCGTTTTCAGTTGTCTGACATTCCGCCTGCACCAAGAGGAGTACCACAAATTGAAGTAACCTTCGATATCGATGCGAACGGGATCATGAATATTTCTGCGAAAGACAAAGGTACCGGCAAGCAACAATCTATTAAAATTGAGGCATCTAGCGGTTTATCTGACGAAGAAATCCAACGCATGAAAGCTGAGGCAGAAGCCAATGCAGATGCCGATAACAAGCGTCGTGAAGAAGCTGAATTGATCAACAAGGCCGATTCTTTGATTTTCCAAACAGAGCGTCAATTGAAAGAGTACGGTGATAAAATTCCTGCAGACAAAAAGCAACCAATTGAAGATGCTTTAACTGAATTGAAAAAAGAATTTGAAGCGAAAAACATGGCTAACCTTCAAGCGGCTATGGACAAGCTCAATGAGGTTTTTGGTGCAGCGTCTCAAGAAATGTACAATGCAGCTAATACACAAGGTGGTGCTGAACCTGGCTCAGACGCCGGAGCAGGATCTCCTCAAGATGAGGTTACTGATGTCGACTTCGAAGAAGTAAAAGACAAATAAGTAAACATAGATTTAGTGAAAAGGGCTGCTTTTGCAGCCCTTTTTTTGTAATTGCAATATTGTAACACTCACCATAACCCGCTTTTTCCTATATTTGACAATGCTCTACTCTAAATCCTTTTTACACCGCAGCTCTAATGAGTGGGTCGTGTTTGTACACGGGGCAGGGGGTAGTTCTTCTATTTGGCACAAGCAACTCAAAGATTTTTGTGAGCGCCATAACGTCTTGGTCTTAGATTTACGAGGGCACGGCAAGAGTCAGAAAATTAGTGCTCATGACAAGAAGTACTCATTTGAATTGATTGCTAAAGATGTCATTGAATTACTCGAGCAAAAGCAAATCGACAAGGCTCATTTTGTAGGCGTTTCTTTGGGTTCTATTGTCATCAAGGCCTTAAGAGCCCAGCGTCCGGACCTTGTCAAAAGCATGGTTTTTGCTGGTGCAGTTACCAAACTCAATGTGCGTTCTCGCTTTATTTTGAGAATGGGGCGCATGCTGTACAGTTTTTTGCCACAAATGTCGCTGTACAAACTCATGGCTCGTATCATGATGCCGAGGGCCAATCACAAAGAATCAAGGTCGCTCTTCGTGAATGAGGCCAAAAAAGTAGTTGACAAAGAATTTCAGCGCTGGTTTAAGTTGACCGCTCGCTTAACGGCTTATCTCACCAATATCAATTCAAAACCCGAAACCATCCCAACGCTATATGTAATGGGAGAGCAAGATCACATGTTTTTGAATCCGGTAAGAATTTTGGTCGACCAAGATTTTGCTTCAGAACTCAGGGTTGTCCCCGCTTGTGGGCATGTAGTAAATTACGAAAAGGCCGAGACTTTTAACCACTTGGCACTGCAATTTATCTCGCGTCATTGCGCCTAATTCCATTTAATTAACAGCCTCAAGGCATTTTGTTAAAAAACTCTCGGCCATACTTGCCGTTACCGACCGAATTTAACTTAAATTTGTGCTCAATTTGCAGCGAAGGTTTCGCTCAAAGAAACTTGTAAATTGAAGCTCTTATGCCTAAAGATCAGTCGATCAAATCTGTCCTCATTATTGGTAGTGGTCCTATTGTAATTGGTCAAGCCTGTGAATTTGACTACTCTGGTTCTCAAGCCGCTCGCTCTCTCCGCGAAGAAGGTATTGAAGTAACCCTCATCAACTCGAATCCGGCTACCATCATGACCGACAAAGTTGTTGCAGATAACGTCTATCTACAACCACTTGAACCTGCCAGTATTGTCAAAATTCTCGAAAACCATCAAATCGATGCCGTTTTGCCGACAATGGGTGGTCAAACTGCACTTAATTTGTGCATTGAATGCGACGAAATGGGCATCTGGGAACAACATGGTGTTCGTATTATTGGTGTAGATATCAATGCCATTGAAATCACTGAAAACCGCGAGGCATTTCGTGAATTAATGGGAAAAATTGGCGTACCAATGGCGCCACAAAAAACAGCTAAATCTTTTCTAGAAGGTAAGGAAATTGCTCAAGAATTTGGCTTCCCTTTATGTATTAGACCTTCCTATACACTGGGTGGCTCAGGGGCAAGTATTTTGCACGAGCCCAAAGAATTTGATAATCTCCTCGAGCGTGGTTTGCAATTATCTCCTATTCATGAGGTCATGATTGACAAAGCACTTTTGGGTTGGAAAGAATACGAGCTCGAGCTTTTGCGCGATGCCAATGACAACGTGGTCATTATTTGTTCTATCGAGAACTTTGACCCGATGGGTATCCACACCGGAGACTCAATTACAGTGGCACCTGCCATGACCCTCTCTGATACTACCTTTCAAAAAATGCGCGATATGGCCATCAACATGATGCGCTCAATCGGGAATTTTGCAGGTGGCTGCAATGTGCAGTTTGCGGTATCTCCAGATAATCAAGAAGATATCATTGCCATTGAAATTAACCCTCGCGTTTCAAGATCTTCTGCTTTGGCTTCTAAAGCAACGGGTTACCCAATTGCCAAAATCGCTTCTAAATTAGCTATTGGTTATCACCTCGATGAGCTCAGCAACCAAATCACCAAAACAACTTCTGCGCTCTTTGAACCAACCCTCGACTACGTCATTGTTAAAATTCCGCGTTGGAACTTCAATAAATTCCCAGGCACCAATCGTCAGTTGGGTCTTCAAATGAAGTCAGTGGGTGAGGTAATGGGTATTGGTCGTAGTTTTCAAGAAGCGCTTCAAAAAGCTTGTCAGTCTTTAGAAATCAACCGCAATGGGCTAGGAGCAGACGGTAAAGAGCTCACCAATCAAAACGAAATCTTACACTCTCTAGAGTTTGCTAGCTGGAACCGCTTGTTCCATATCTACGATGCCATTAAGTTGGGTATTCCATTTAAAACTATCGTCGAGAAAACCAAAATTGACATTTGGTTCCTCAAACAAATTGAGGATCTTATTAAACTCGAGCGCAAAATTGAAAAGTTTCACCTCGAAAACTTGCCACAAGATTTACTCTTTGAGGCCAAACAAAAAGGATACGCAGATCGTCAGATTGCTCACCTCTTGCGTTGCCTTGAATCAGAAGTTTCTGCCAAACGCAAAGAATACGGCATCAATCGCGTGTACAAATTAGTTGATACTTGTGCCGCTGAATTTGAAGCACAAACACCTTACTACTATTCAACTTTTGAATACGAGAACGAAAGTGTTGTCACGGACAGGCCAAAAGTTGTTGTTTTAGGTTCTGGCCCAAACCGCATTGGTCAAGGTATTGAATTTGACTACTCTTGCGTACACGGTGTTCTTGCAGCCAAAGAATGTGGCTACGAAACCATCATGATCAACTGTAACCCAGAAACTGTATCCACAGACTTTGATACCGCCGACAAACTTTATTTTGAGCCGGTATTCTGGGAGCACATTTACGATATCATTCAACACGAAAAGCCTATCGGTGTTATTGTACAGTTGGGAGGCCAAACGGCACTTAAACTCGCTGAGAAATTAAGTCGCTATGGCATTCCAATTCTCGGGACAAGCTATGAAGCGCTTGACCTCGCTGAAGATCGCGGTCGTTTCTCGAAACTACTCGAGAAGAACAACGTGCCTTTCCCGCAATATGGCGTCGTAGAAAGTGCTGAACAAGCCCTAGAACTTGCCGATGACTTAGGCTTTCCATTATTAGTTCGTCCTTCTTATGTACTTGGTGGGCAAAAGATGAAAATTGTCATCAATAAAGAAGAACTCGAGCACCACGTCGTTGACATCATCAATGAAATGGGTAGCAATCAGATCTTGCTCGACCACTTCTTGGGTGGCGCTATTGAGGCTGAAGCCGACGCTATCTGTGATGGCGAAAACGTATACATCATCGGAATCATGCAACACATCGAGCCTGCCGGTATTCACTCCGGTGACTCCTACGCGGTGCTACCTCCTTACAACCTCGGTGATTTCGTCATGACGCAAATTGAAGACATCACCAAGAAAATCGCTATAGAACTCAAAACCGTTGGTTTGCTCAATATCCAATTTGCCATCAAAGACGACAAAGTGTACGTCATAGAAGCAAATCCAAGAGCATCTCGAACTGTGCCATTTATTGCCAAGGCCTATGACGAACCGTATGTCAATTACGCGACAAAAGTCATGTTGGGCCACAATAAGGTTACTGATTTTAATTTCCAGCCGCGCAAAGAAGGTTACGCCATTAAAATCCCAGTTTTCTCTTACGAGAAATTCCCTGACGTGAAAAAAGAACTCGGGCCTGAAATGAAGTCTACAGGTGAAGCGATCCGTTTTATCAAGGACCTCAAAGACCCTTTCTTTACCAAAGTTTACTCGGAAAGAAACATGCATTTATCGCGCTAAGATTTAGCGAAGTTTCCTTTTAAAAGGGCGCTCAATTTATTATATTTGTTGGATGCACCGACTCGATGACATCACGGCTCCAATTCAACAAGAATTGCTTGATTTTGAAAAGCATTTTCAAAATACGATGCATTCTGAGGTTGCGCTCCTAGACAAAGTAACCAACTATATTGTCAAACGCAAGGGCAAGCAGTTGCGCCCTATGTTTGTCTTTCTGAGCGCCAAAATGCTCGGCGAAGTTGGCCCAACTACCTTTGATGCCACCACGCTTGTTGAGTTGTTGCATACAGCGACACTTGTCCATGATGACGTCGTCGACGACGCCGCTGAGCGCCGTGGCTTTTTCTCTGTAAATGCACTCTGGAAAAACAAAATTGCCGTGTTAGTTGGCGATTACATGTTATCTAGAATCTTATTGCTTTCTATTGAAAAGCGCAACCTAGATCTTTTAGAAATTGTGGCACGCGCGGTTCAAGAAATGTCTGAAGGTGAGCTCTTGCAAATCGAAAAAGCCCGCCACCTTGATATCACTGAAGAAATTTACTACGAGGTTATCCGTAAAAAAACAGCCTCTTTAATCGCTACTTGTTGTGAGGCAGGCGCCCTAAGTGTTGGTGCAGACACTGAAAGGGCCAACATGCGCCGTTTCGGAGAACTCATTGGCTTGGCTTTTCAAGTCAAAGACGACATCTTTGATTACGGCACCGGAGAGCAAATTGGCAAACCAACGGGTATCGATATCCGCGAACAAAAAATGACGCTTCCGCTCATTTACGCTATGCAAAATGCACCCGCCGCCATTCAAAAAGAACTCAAGTACATCATCAAAAATAAATTTGACGACAGCAAAAGTGTACAGCGTGCCATTCAACTCGTCTGGGAATCAGGCGGCGTACAATACGCGCAAAAAAAGATGGAAGCACTCGCGCAAGAAGCCATTGAAATGTTAGCAGCCTACCCCAACAATGCTGCTAAAACTTCGTTACTTGCCTTAGTTAACTACACCATGACCCGTGAAAAATAATCCGATGCAACTCTTTAAAATTTGTCTATTTCTTACCCTCACTTTTTTCTTAACTGCATGTTCAGAAACTAAAAAGGAAGAACCTGTAGCGCCAGTCAAAAAAGAAAATTTAGTAGACCTCAAAGATGGTCATTACACCGAATGGTACCCTGGACGCAAACAAATCAAATATCAAGGCAATCTCAATAAAGCGGGCAACCGCGAAGGCAAATGGGATTTCTTCTCCGAAAGCGGCAATCTGCAGTCCTTTACGATGTACATTGACGGTAAAAAAGAAGGTTATTCTGTTGTAAAGTATCCAAATGGCAAAATCCATTATTACGGCGAGTACCACAACGACCAAATGGTCGGAGCGTGGGTAAGCTATGACCAACAAGGCAATAAATCGGTCAAGATTTATGAATAAATGAGTAAAATTCCGCCGCATATCGTTGACCTAATTCTTCAGACCGCTCGAATCGAGGAGGTTATCGGAGAATTTGTGCAATTGAAACGCGCCGGTTCCAATCTCAAAGGCCTAAGTCCATTTACCGACGAAAAAACACCTTCGTTTGTCGTTTCTCCGGCCAAGCAAATTTTCAAGTGCTTCTCAACTGGCAAGGGCGGAAATGCAGCGAGCTTCCTCATGGAAAAAGAGCATTTTTCTTACCCAGAAGCGCTGCGTTGGTTGGCTAAAAAATATCAAATTGAAGTTCCTGAAGAACGCGAAGCTACTGCTGAAGAGCTCGCTGTGCTCAATGAACGCGAGAGCTACCTGATCATCAATGAATTTGCAAAAAATACTTTTGCAAATATGTTACTCGAGTCAGAAGAGGGCAAAGCCATTGGTTTATCCTATTTTGAAGAACGCGGCTTTAGTAAAGCCACCATTGAAAAATTTCAACTAGGTTACTGTCTCAATACAGGTGCTGCCTTCACGCAACTCGCGCTAGAAAAAGGCTATAATCAGGCTTACCTCGAAAATATTGGCCTCACGAAATCCAAAGAGGAACGCGTCTTTGACTTCTTTAAAGGCAGAGTGATGTTCCCCATTCATAGTATTTCCGGGCGCGTCTTGGGCTTTGGTGGCAGAACTTTGTTATCCGATAAAAAAGTTGCCAAATATTTCAACTCTCCCGAGAGCATCATTTATAACAAAAGTGAAATTCTTTACGGCCTTTATTTTGCCAAAGGGGACATCGTTAAATACGACGAATGTTTACTTTGCGAAGGCTACACCGATGTCATCAGTATGCATCAGGCGGGTATTCAAAATGTGGTTTCCTCTTCGGGTACATCCTTGACCAAAGAACAGGTGAAGTTGGTAAGCCGTTACACTAAAAACCTCACCATTCTCTATGACGGGGATGCCGCCGGCATCAAAGCAAGCTTCAGAGGAATAGACCTCATTTTAGAGGAAGGGATGAACGTGAAAGTCGTGCTTTTCCCGGATGGCGAAGACCCAGACTCTTTCGCAAAATCAAGAAGTCATTCCGAGCTTGAAGCCTACATCAAAACCCACAAACAAGATTTTATTTCGTTTAAGGCAGGTGTATTGCTCTCTGATGGCAATTCAGACCCCATTCAAAGGGCGAGTCTCATTAAAGATATCGTGCATTCGGTTTCTCTCATTCCGGATCAAATTATGCGAACAGTTTATGCGCAACAATTGGCACAACAATTTGATATTTCTGAAGCCATTGTGCAATCAGAATTATTGCAATTACGCAAGCAAGGTCTTAGTAAGCAGTTGCAAGATCCTGCCATCAATGATATCGTGCTACCCAAACATGCAGCTGAACAAGCACAAACAGCCGAGGTTCCCAATGAACAAAATGACACTTCAATTTATGAAGCTGAATTAATTAGGCTTTTGCTCAAGTATGGTACACGTGCCCTTGAATTTCAGCAACAGGGCGCTGAAAATATACAAACAAGCGTCATTGAATTGGTCATCCATGAGCTTCAAAATGATGAGCTCAGTTTCACAGATCCTTTACATCAAGAAATTTACCAAATCTTTGCTCAAGGCGTTCATCAAGATCAAACACTTTATGCCGGTAGTTACTTTTTGCGTCATGAGAATCAGCAAATCGTTCAGTTAGCCACCAACTTTGAAGCGCAAGAGCAAGACCTCAGTCATAATTGGGTGGCCAAGTACAAAATTCAAACCAAGTCAGAATCCGACGATTTATATCAAACTGTACTCCAAACCATCTATCGCTTTAAATTGGCGCACGTAGAAAAACGCATTTCAGAGCTGCGCAAAGAAATTGCTCAAAATACACTTGAATCTGACGATATGCTGTTGGCTTTGGGTGAAATTGTTAGTTTAGAAAAGGTCAAAATGCTGCTCTCTGAGCAAATTGGCATTACCGTAATTCGTTAAGTATGTTTTCAGAAACGCTCTTTTATATAGGCCCTTACAAGATCTGTTTTTGGAACCTGATTTTTCTGCTGCTGATCTTTTTGGTTGCCGCCATTTTAAGACGACTGATTCACAGAGGGTTAAAGGGTTATGTAAAAAGTGCCAACATTCAGCTTGAAGCCAAACAAATGGCTCGTCTGCGTTTAGTGAGTCAAAGTGTATATTTACTAGCCATTTATATTGCAGTCCTGAGTTTAAGATACAACAATGGTCGGGTTACTTTTGATGATTTTCTCAATTTTAAGTTATTGTCCTTTAGTCAATTTAGTATAGACTTTGCAGACATCCTGGTGCTCATTTCTGTATTCTTTGGTGCTAAAATCGCAGTCAACCTTTCTAGACTGTACATTGCCAAACGCTTTAAACGCAGTGCGCACTATGATCCGGGTACAGAATTCGTTTACATCCAATTAGCTCGGTATTTTATTTATGTTTTTTCGATCATTCTAGGTCTCAAATTGCTCGATATCGACCTCATGATCTTGCTCACGAGTTCAGTGGGTTTACTTGTTGGTTTGGGCTTGGGTTTACAAGATGTTTTCAAAGACATGATCGCCGGAATGGTTTTGCTTTTTGAAGGTAACCTGAGGGTAGGGGATATCGTCGAAATTGCAGGTAAAAATAAAAACGGAACCACACAGGATGGCATGGTTGCCAAAATTGTCAAGATCAATATACGAACTACCCAAATTCAAACCCGCGAAGGCAATGTCTTGATCATTCCTAACACGCACTTAACCCAAGATAGAATTGAAAACTGGAGCCATGGCTCCGAACTCACGCGCTTTACCATTCAAGTAACGGTGGCCTTTGGTGCAGACCTCGAGCTCATTCAACGCCTGTTAAAACAAGCAGCCTTGGCACATCCGAAGGTCAAGAAAAATCAACCGGTAATCGTTCGTTTTGCAGACTTTGGTGATTCTGGGATTAACTTAGAACTGATTTTCTGGGCCGATCAAAGTTGGGACATCAACAACTACAAGTCAGAAATTCGCTATGAAATTGACCGCTTGTTTAGAGCATACCAAATAGAAATCCCGTATCCTCAAAGAGTCATGCATCAGGCGCCTCAGCGCAACTCGTAAAGATAGCGTTGTATGGTATTTTCGATGCCTAAATAAAGCGCATCAGAAATAAGTGCATGCCCAATCGAAACCTCATCTAACTGACACAAGTGCTTTTTTAAGTAGGCTAAATTTTCTAGGCTGAGGTCGTGGCCAGCATTGATGCCTAAACCAAGCGCTTGCGCAACTTTGGCAGCTTTTACATAAGGTTCTATTGCTATTTCCTTATTGTCATGAAAATGTTCAGCATAAGGCCCTGTATAAAACTCTATCCGATCAGCACCTAGCGCTGCAGCTTTCTCTATTTGTTGTGCATCAGTTTCCATAAATAAAGAAACCCTTACGCCTAGTTTTTTGATTTGATCAATGATAGGCGCTAAAAAGACTTCATTATCGATGCAATTCCAGCCAGCATTAGACGTGAGTACTCCAGGTGGGTCTGGTACCAGCGTAGCTTGGGCGGGTCTTAAATCTGCGATGAGTTGGAGGTAACGCGCATCAGGGTATCCTTCAATATTGAACTCAGTAGTTACGACCTCTTTTAATCCATAACAATCTGCTGTAGTAATGTGCCTTTCATCTGGTCTAGGGTGTACCGTAATTCCTTGTGCACCGAAGCGTTCGGCGTCAATGGCAAATTGAATGACATTTGGTAGGGTTCCACCTCGGGCATTTCTGAGGGTGGCAATTTTATTTATATTGACACTGAGTCTGGTCATGGCACAATAATTGAAACACAAAAGTACGAAACATTCAAGGTTTTTAGTATTTTGGCCATCACTATGAAAGCAAGCGAAATCATTTCTGAAGTTATCCCACCTTTGGTGCACACCGACAGCGGTGAAAAAGCACTTTTATGGATGGATGAATTTCAAGTCAATCACCTGCCAGTGCTCAAAAATGGCAATTTTGTCGGGGTGCTGTCCGAGTCTGAGTTACTTGATCAAGTAGATCTAAAGCCTACCCTTGATGCGCTTTTTCAGCATTTGCCTCGTCCTTTCGTATTTGCCGACGCACATCTTTTTGATATCCTGAAGCACTTTTCTTTATTCAAATTAACGGCACTACCGGTTCTTGATCGTCAAGAGCAATATTTAGGCGTCATTTCCTCACAAGACCTATTGCAGCTTTTAGCGCAGTCGACAGGAGTTAAAGAAATTGGTTCTGTTTTAGTATTAGAAATGGATGCGAACAATTATGCGCTTTCTCAAATTGCTCAAATTGTAGAAAGTAACCAGGCAAAAATTCTGAATTTATTTGTCAATAGTGAGCCTGACAGCACTAAAATACAAGTGAGTTTAAAAATCAATCAGCAAAATCTTAGTTCAATAATCCGTACCTTTGAACGCTATGATTACAAGGTGTTGGCAAGTTATCAAGCAGAAGATCAACACAACGAATTGCAAGAGCGCTATGACGAGCTCATGCTCTATTTAAACATGTAATGAAACGTATCGCGATTTACGCCAAAAAACTTTATAAATCTGACCTGCTCATACTCGAAGCTTTGCTTTCTGGTATTCAAGAAAAAGGTTGGACCGCCGTGCTCGAATTGGAATTGTCTCAAATGCTGCAAAGTAAGTTTCAATATCCGGCAAATCCGCAGACCTTCGAAACGCACCAAGACCTCAAACAAGGCTATGACTTATTAATTAGTTTGGGTGGCGACGGCACATTTTTGAAGTCAGTGTCTTTTATCCGAGATTCTGGTGTTCCAATTTTAGGTATTAATACGGGTCGTTTGGGTTTTCTTTCCAATATTGCCAAAACCCAAATTCAACAAACCCTTGACCGTTTTGAAAAAGGTCAATTTGAATTTCAAAAACGCTCCTTACTGCGTGTAGAAACCGACGACCAACTCTTCGGTGACGAAAATTTTGCACTCAACGAGCTTACCCTTCAGAAGAAAGATACGTCTTCGATGGTGAAGGTGCATGCCTACCTCGACGACAAATACTTAAATACCTATTGGGCCGATGGCCTTATAGTTTCGACACCGACAGGTTCAACTGCCTACAGTTTGAGCTGTGGTGGGCCAATTATCACACCAGGTTGTCAGGTACACATGTTAACGCCAATTGCTGCGCATAATCTCAATGTGCGCCCTGTGGTAGTTCCTGACCACATGCCGATTTCCTTACAAATTGAAGGCCGAGACCGCTCTTATTTGCTATCTCTAGACGGACATTCGCGTCAGATCAAGCAAGGAGAAAAGGTGAAAATAACTAAAGCCGAATTCATGATCAATGTTGTCAAATTTGAAGACAACAACTTTTTAGACACCATCCGCAATAAAATGTTGTGGGGCAGTGATACACGTAACGATTTATAACCCAACCATGAGAAAACAAGTTTATTTATTCTTACTCGGGAGTCTAGCGCACCAGGCACAAGCACAAGATGCACAAATCAAAAGCCGCATTGACTCCGTTAGTTATTTAGCAGGTCAAAATATTGCGCAAAGTGTCCTTAAAGATTTTCCTGAGGCCAATGTCAATTTACTGGTGCAAGGGCTCAGCGATGCACTATTGCAAAGACCAAGCATTTTACAAGACCCAGACAACAAATGCGTCATGACCTATTTCCAAGAAAAAATGGGCGCAATTCAGCAAGCAGAACAAGCCGTCGATCAAGAGGCTTTAGCTCAAGAATTGGAAGCGGCCCGCATCAACCGTGAAAAAGGTGAAGCCTTTTTACTGGAGAACGCCAAGAAAAATGGAATAAAAGTAACGGCAAGTGGCTTACAGTATGAAGTCATCAAAAAGGGTCGTGGCGAACATCCAACGGCTAGTTCTACTGTTAAAGTGCATTATACGGGCACCACCATTAACGGTGAAATTTTTGACAGTTCAGTAGAGCGCAACGAACCTATTTCTTTTCCTTTGAATGCAGTCATTCCAGGATGGACAGAAGGCGTACAATTGATGAATGTAGGCGCGAAATACCGCTTTTATATTCCCCAAGAATTGGCTTATGGGCAAAATTCACCCACTGCCTTGATTCCTCCTTATTCTGTCCTTATCTTTGAGGTTCAATTACTAGACATCGAAAAATAACACCATGAGAAAATTAATTTTTGCACTCTTATTTTTACCATTATCAGGTCTCGTCAATGCCCAACGCGCCACAGAAATGGCCGATGGCATCTATGCACGATTTACAACCAATAAAGGTATCATCGTTTGTCAGCTTGAATACAAAAAAGTACCCATGACCGTAGGTAACTTTGTGGGCCTAGCGGAAGGAAAACTCAAAGTCAACGATAAAGTCATTGACAAGCCTTTTTTCGATGGTTTACTTTTTCATCGCGTCATAGCAGATTTCATGATTCAAGGTGGTGACCCACTAGGTAATGGCTCTGGAGACCCTGGTTATAAATTTTATGATGAAATTGACCCAACGCTCAAGCACATTGGCCCTGGTATTTTATCAATGGCCAATTCTGGACCAAATACCAATGGTTCTCAATTCTTCATTACGCACAAAGAAACGCCTTGGCTAGATGGCAAGCATGCCGTATTTGGTCATGTCATATTGGGTCAGGAGGTAGTCAATGCGATTGCTCAGAACGACACCATGAAAAAAGTAGATATCATTCGCGTGGGTAAAGAAGCGCAAAAATGGAATGCCCAAGCAGCTTTTGATGAGGTTTATGTTGCCAAAAAAGCACTAGAGGCAGCACAAGAAGCAGAAATGGCCAAAGTTGCGGCAATGTCACAAGAAGAATACAAGGCCTATATGTTCAAAGAGGTACAGCAAAAGTATCCGAAGGCGGTTCAAAGTGAAACAGGTTTGGTTTACGTTATCCTGGACAAAGGTGCCGGTGCTAATGTTGAGCAAGGTAAAAAAGTGAGCTTACACTATACAGGTACGTTTAGACGTGATGGCAAGAAATTCGATTCTTCCAAAGACCGCAATATGCCACTTGAATTTGAATACAAAGTGCAACGCATGATTCCAGGTTTTGAAGAAGGCATCACTTACATTCAAGAAGGAGGAAAGATTTTGCTATTCATTCCGTATTACAACGCTTATGGCAAACAGGGCCGTCCGGGTGCAATCCCGCCATACGCTGACCTCGTATTCGAAATAGAATTACTGAAGGCTGCAGCCGAGCCACATGATCACCCACACGGTGAAAATGACGGCCACCAGCATTAATTGAAAAACAATCAAGAAAAAACCCTGAAGTCATCAGGGTTTTTTTATGCGTTTAATTTGTGAATACGTATTGCAGCATATTAGCACCCATTTGTAGCGCTTGTTTGCGTTTTTCAGGGGTGTCGTTATGGACTTGAGGGTCTTCCCAGCCGTCTGAAAGATCAGTTTCGTAGGTATAAAGACAAACCAGGCGTCCATCGATGATGATGCCAAAGGCTTGCGGTTTTTTGCCGTCGTGTTCGTGTATTTTGGGTAGTCCGTTAGGAAAGGAATAACGCGCTTTGAAAATGGGGTGATCCGAAGGAAGTTCTACAAGTGGGTATTCAGGAAAAACTTTTTTGAGTTCAGCTCTTACGAAACCGTCCATGCCGTAGTTGTCATCGATATGTAGAAAGCCGCCTGCCATTAGGTAATTGCGCAGATTTTGAGCCTCCGCCTTTGAAAAAACCACGTTACCATGCCCTGTCATGTGAACAAACGGGTACTGCATGAGGTCTTTGCTACCCACCTCTACATACGGGACCTCTTTTGAGATTTTGGTATGTAATTCTGAATTACAAAAAGCAATGAGATTGGGTAGGGCAGTTGGATTGGCATAGTAGTCGCCACCACCGTGGTATTTCAAAACAGCCAATTGATACGTGGATTGCGCTACCAAATAGGGGCTCAACAGGATACTGAAAACAAAAAGTAAATTCTTCATGAACGACGTTTGAAATAAAAGACTTGATCTGTGCCGAAATAATGAGATTTTACGGGTATTTTATTAAGAACAGGTGCTTTTACGCCCTGTTCAAATTTGAGGTCTCCGACTAAAACAAACGCTTCGTCCCAAACGTTGTCTATGATGAAATACTGCAAGGTTCTGCTGCCGCCTTCAACCATGACTGAATGAATGCCGCGTTTGTAAAGCTCCTCTAGGATTAATTTCGTAGAAGTTTCTTTGATTTTGATCCATTCAATGCCATCAATTTGATCGTTTTTGATCCGATTGAAAATAAGAGTGGGTGCCGCCTCTGAAAATAAACTGAGGTCGTTCTTCACTTGAAGTTGGCTATCAATTAGGATGCGAATCGGATTTTGCCCGGCGACATCACGAACGGTTAAAGAGGGGTTGTCATTGAGGGCGGTGTGTTTACCGACCAAAATGCTCATTTCTTGGCTGCGCCAATGGTGAACAAGCGCCCGAGCTTCTTCGCCGGTAATCCAGTTGATACCTTTTTCGTTGTCTCCGCGCAGTTTGTCTAAAAAGCCATCTTTGGTCTGGGCCCACTTGAGTGTGACATAAGGGCGCTGCTTTTCATGAAAACTAAAGAATCGTTTATTGAGTTCGCGCGCTGCATCCTCAAGGACGCCAACAGTGACCTGAATACCCGCTTTTTGAAGCCTTTCAATACCTTTTCCGGCAACCTTGGGGTTTGGATCTTTGGTGGCAATAACGACATGAGCCACTTTTTTCTCGATGAGTAAGTTGCTGCAAGGTGGTGTTTTTCCAAAATGAGAACAGGGCTCAAGGCTGACATAAGCGGTTGCACCCTCAATTGCTGCAGCATCTTGAACCGATGCTATAGCATTTACTTCTGCATGTGCTTCACCAAATTTTTGATGATATCCTTCGCCAATGATGAGTCCGTTTTTCACGAGTACACAACCAACCATCGGGTTAGGGGCAACAGCAATACCACCCAACCGAGCGAGGTCTAAACAGCGATGCATAAAATCTTCGTGGCGCATAGTCAAAGTTAAGCAATTCAACTTGAAGCGAGGATCAATCGAAAAGTTAAATTGATTCGGGCTGCTTTTAAATCTTTGACTTTTGGCAATTGGTGCTTCCAATGATGTTGTAAAGCACCATGCATATGCAAAAGACTACCCTGCGTTAACTTCAGTTTGATTTTCTTTTTACTTTCCATATGACGGAGTTCAAAGTTGCGCTCGGCTCCAAGGCTTAAAGAGGCGATGCTCGGATTTTTACCTAAGCTTTTTTCGTTGTCGGCATGCCAACCATTTGAATCCTGACCATCTCGGTAATAATTGATCAGCAAGGCATTGTACTGACAACCTGTGGTGGCTTCTATTTGAAGACGCAAGTCGTCCAAAAATTTTGGAAATGGGTTGTTAATGAGAGTTTGTCCGGAATAACCATAATTTTCACCATTCAAAGAGAAGTAAGCCTCGAGTCTTGGCACTTTCAACTGTTTTCCGAAAATAACGATCTGATTTTCTTGAAATGGAAGTTCTTTCTTAATTCGTTGAAATAAATCATCCGCGCGCTTTTGATCCAAGAAATTCGGAAAAAAATCGAGCTGACCGTCTTCAATAACGAGCGCATGAGGGCTTGAATTTTCGTAGTCGGTAAACATTCCTATTTTTGTAGCTTAAAAGTACAACATGCATTTCATTGAATCTTTATTTGATCTCAAAACTGGTGATTTCAGCAAAGTTATTTTTGGCTTTCTAACCAACGTCATTTTGGCGATTGTTATCACGGTTGTAGGTTTCTGGCTGACAGGCATCCTGACACGCTTTGTCAATCGCATGCTTCAAAAAAGTGACACCGATGCTGGCTTGACCTCGTTTTTGTCGAGTTTTCTATCGATGGCCTTAAAGATAATGGTGGTCATTACCGCAATTACCCAATTGGGTGTTCAAATGACCTCATTTCTTACTTTGCTCGGTGCAGCCGGCATAGCTGTAGGTATGGCTTTTTCCGGAACGCTTTCCAATTTTGCTGGCGGGATCATGATTCTCGTATTGAAGCCTTTTAAAGTAGGGGATGAAATCAAAGCACTTGGCGAACAAGGTACTATTTCAGAAATTCAAATTTTCAATACCTACTTGCGTACGGTTGACAACAAAACAGTAATTTTTCCAAATGGCCCCTTAGCCAATGGTAGCATTGTCAATTTTACAAAAGAAAAGAACCGTCGCATTGAATGGACCTTTCATTTTGATCCAAGCGTTAAATTTTCAGAAGTACAACAAACCATTTTAACCATCCTAACCGCTGAGAAGGCTATTTTAAATAAGCCTGAACCATTCGTAGGGATCCAGCAAATGACCGAGAATGGCTTAGAAGTAAAAGTAAGATGTTGGGTCAAGACAGCAGATTACGGCCAAGTCTATTACAATACGCAACAACAAGTTTTTGAGGCACTTCAGGCTGGTGCCTTTCCTTTCTTTAAAGCATAACTTATTTTCATAATTCTGTAACTGCAAATAATATTTAATTAATATTGCAGACAAGAATTAAAAAAAATAACCATGCTACTTACTATTCTGCTTTTAATCTTTACAGTTGTCGTTGTGCCCTTTGTTTGCCTCAATTTTGGCTATACACCCAACGAACTTCAATACGAAATCCTGCAGCAAATGTCTTATACTGTAGGGATCGTCATTGCATATTGTTTTATTGTTGGGGAGCTTTCTCGCAATAATTCTCAGGTCGATAAACTATGGAGTATTGTACCTATTCTTTACACTTGGCAAATGACTTTACTGGCCCCTGAGCTTTCAGAAAAGATGGTGTTTATGTCCATTTTAGTGACTATTTGGGGTGCCCGCCTGACCTTTAATTTTGCCCGCCGAGGTGCCTACACCTTACAATTCTGGGCTGGCGAAGAAGATTATCGCTGGGAAGAATTGCGCAAAAGACCAGGCTTCAACAATAAATTTATTTGGGGTTTATTCAATTTATTCTTCATATCAGCCTATCAAAATGTGCTCATTTATTTGTTTACAGCGCCTATCCTAAGTGTTTTAGCTACCAACGCCGATGCATCATTAAATTTTATTGACTACCTATTGGGTGCGCTCATGCTTGCGGCTATTACCATTGAATTCATTGCCGACCAACAACAATATAACTTCCAAACAGAAAAACACCGCCGTATCAAGGCAGGCGAGCCATTAGGTGAGTACGAAAAAGGGTTTGTATCGACAGGACTTTGGGGTATTGTTCGTCATCCTAACTATGCCATGGAGCAATCCATCTGGATCATTTTCTATTTGTTTAGTGTAAACGCCACCGGACAATGGATCAACTGGACCATCGGCGGTTGTGTTTTACTAGTAATTTTATTCAAAGGGAGCTCTGACTTCTCAGAAGAATTATCGGCTAACAAATACCCAGCCTACAAAGACTACCAAAAAGCAGTCCCGAGATTTATTCCTTTTTTGAAGATGGGGAAGTAATTCACTAAATGGTTAAAGCAAAAACTTAAGCACACTGAATGCTAATGCAAAGAACACAACGATTTGCAAAAACCATTGCCCCGAGCCATGATGGCCTTTAGATTTAAGATAGAAATGATTAAGGGTTCCAAGCAAGATGCCAATTCCTAATGCAAGAAAGAGCGGGCTACCCATATTAATCTTTGAAAATTCTTTTGTTTAAATCAGACCAAATTGCTCAAAGTGATGAGCGAAGTGTTTGGTGTGTAAACGAGCCCATTGTGTAGCATTAAGATTCCCATAGAATGGATGCAAATGTGTTTGCGATGGATTTTCTTCGTAATACTCTGTAAAGGCTAAAAACGCATCGGTAAATTCATCAATGGCGGTTTCGAGTTCGTCGTTTCGCAAGGGAGTAGACGGCGTGGCAAAAGAAACTTGGACGTCTTTAGCCATCGGTTTGTCAGTTTCTAGCCAAGCTTGCATGCGCTCAATGCGGTCTTCAGCAACCTCTAATTCATAAGATCCGTTTCCGATGGACATATAGAGTGCATCTGCTAAATGTTCAATCATGCGTTGTGGGCTCATGCTACCCCAAGCAGGAACTTGTTGAGCAGTAAGTTTGGAAAGTTGGGTCAGCATAGACTCCAACTCAAGCGAAAAATTTGACATATTATTTGTTTCCGATGATGATGTGAAGGCTTTTTGGCACTACCTGAACATTGAGTTCACGACGCACTCGTTGAGGTTCGCCGTCATAGTGAGCCAAGCCATTGGGAAGTGATATTTTTGCCTTCTTGAAAGAGATCACTTCGGCATAGCTAGATTGATCTGATTTCCCAGTAAAGAATTGGAAAACCATTTTAGGGATGCTGAAGAATGAAAATGGCTTCAGTAAGAACAACTCAAGCTTCCCATCTGTAGCATCTGATTTTGGTGACACTTTGAAACCATTTCCGAACTCAGAAGTATTGGCAATGGTACAAAGGACTACAGGCATTTTCTTGATTTGACCATTGGTGTCAATGGAGATATTCATGGGGTTGTAACGGAAGAATTCTTTGAATACGTGCTTGACGTAGGTCCAGAAACCGCGTTTTTTATCTTGGTCGAACTTTTGGGCAATAACGGCGTCTAGGCCATAGCCACCAACACCGAGAAAGGGTTGATCATTGACCAAAACGGTATCCATTTGGATGTGATGATTTTGGTTGATGGTTTCAATGGCTAAGCGAATGTTTCTAGGAATGGCCATATGGCGTGCCAAACCATTTCCAGAACCGATAGGAATGACAGCTAAGCTAGTTTTAGAACCAATGAGCGCAGTGCCAACTTCGTGTACTGAACCATCGCCACCAACTGCACAAACGATGTCAATACCTAGTTTGACTGCGTTTTTAGCGAGTTCAATGGCGTGACCTTTGTATTGTGTGTATTGGATTTCAAAAGTAAATTGCTCATGGTTGAGATATTGGCGCACCAAAGCCGGGATGTCGTCTTTGCGACGCACACCAGAAATCGGATTAATGATGAACCAAATGCGTTTTTTCATGTACTTTTGAGCGTAGTTCTTATTCAAAGTTACAATTTTTTTCGGGAATCATTAGGAAGTTTAATACTGAACCTAGCCGAAACATTCACTTTTCGCTTACATTAGCAACAAAAACAGTGCCATGAAAAAGAAAGTCGCAAGCAATCCGCTAGAAGCCAACAGACAACAACTTATTGACCTCTTAATGCATAAGTCTGCACTCAAGCAGGACGTCGCCGATGATTTAGAAGTTGTTTTTGCCGATCTGCGCAAACTCATTGATTTAGAAATTAAGGCCCTGAAAGAGGTGATTACTGATGAGCGCGTGCGCTTGTTTATCAAAGATAGAGGAGATCACGAATTCCATGTTTACATTGGTAGTGATGTGTTGGTGTTTAACCTGCATCATAATGTCTTTAGATTGCCAGATAGCAACCCTCTATGGGGGACTTCTTATTTCAAGAGTCAGCCAAACAATGGGTATTTCGGCACCATTCATATTTATAATTTCTTAGCTGAATCTTTACAGCAAAATCGCCTAGACGATCAAGGATATTTGCTTGCACGCATTTTCGTGAATCACGAAAGACATTTCTTCATAGAAGGCAAAGGTTCATTGGGCTACACCTTTAGCGACCCACAGCATATGCTGCTTAGCTCTGAAATGTTGCAACTCATTGCTCAAATGTCGTTTGCTTACGCCTTACAATTTGACCTTTATATTCCGCCTTTTGAATTGATGGATGAAGTCAGTGTAGGACAAATTTATGTCATGGGAGAACAGCTTAAATTGCGCACTGCCAAACGTTTGGGATTTAAGATGAGTGCAGACGAGTCAGAAATTTCTTAAAAATTTAGCTGCAACTCTTGCGCTTCAAGAATTTCCTAGTATATTTGCAATCCCAAATTCGGGGATTTTGACATTTTGGCCCATTCGTCTAGTGGTTAGGACGCAAGGTTTTCATCCTTGAAACAGGAGTTCGATTCTCCTATGGGCTGCCAATTTTTTTGGCCCATTCGTCTAGTGGTTAGGACGCAAGGTTTTCATCCTTGAAACAGGAGTTCGATTCTCCTATGGGCTGCATTTTTTTTAACGGTTTTAATAAATATAAGCTATGGCAAACCATAAATCATCCATCAAGCGCATTCGTTCAAACGAAGCTAAACGCGTATTGAACAAATACCAGCACAAAACAGCTCGTAATGCAATGCGTAAATTGCGCGCTACTAAAGACCGCAACGAAGCTGTAGGTATGCTTCCAACGGTAGTAGCTATGTTGGATAAACTTGCAAAACGCAACATCATTCACAAAAATAAAGCTGCTAACCTTAAGTCAGGTTTGCAATTGCGCGTAAACGCACTTTAATATTTTTTGTATTCAATTTGTGAAGGGTCGCCTCATTGGGCGACCCTTCTTTTTTTCTTAAGTTTGTATCATGAAACAAACCCTCCTACTTGTTCTGTGCACGGTTTTCTTCTTTAAAGCGCAAGCGCAGCAGTTGGGTCCGCAAGACACATTGCGCAGCACAAACCGCACCTTTGGTCCTGCAGACTCATTACTGCACATCATGGATGGTTTCTCATCAAATTTCTTTTTTCAAGCACAACAAAATACACTATTAGCAAGCGATTTTCTGAAGCCAGGGTTTGTGGCTTTTGCAGAAGCTCAACGCAGTGTCAAACCATTTTTGTTCAGTGCATTACCTCATTTAGGTTTCGGCTATGGTTTTGGGGCGCAGGGCTCACAAATTATAAGACTCGATTACGAACAAGCCTTTGCACAGCATACTTTACTCAATTTGCGTTATGATCGCTGGCAAAGAACCGGTTTCATGCGTGCCGATGATTTGCGTTTTAGTGGTTTGCAAATTAAACTCCAGCAATATGGTAAAGCCCACGAACTTCTGCTTAGCTTTTCCAATGCGAGCGATGATAGACAGTGGTCAGGGGGGATTGTAGATTATTCGGATCTCAATTCAATTGCGCTTGAGCTCATCCCGGTGCTCAAAGAAACGGCTCGTACCCAAAAAAATGCCTATGACGCCTCACTTCAATTCAGGTATCGCATAATTGGTGATTCTTTAAACCGACTCAATTTTGCAAGCTATCATGCTTTTCACTTGCAGCAAAGAATTTATCAGGAGCAAGGCAATCTGGCACTTTTCTATCCACAAACCTTCTTTAATTCAGACACTTGCATTGATACTTTTCGTCAACAATTTATCGAGAATCGGGTAGGTTTAAACTGGAGTTCTCCCAAATTTCAAGTATCCTCTTTGCTTGGTTTGCTGCAACGTCAGTGGTCAGATCCTGCATTGGTATACGATACACTTGAAGTCAATTGGAATAATGAAATACGATACAAAAGTCAGCAGCTACATTTCATGCATGAAAATAGTGTCAATTTATTTGGGGCGGCACAAGGTATTCGGGCTCAAACAAAATTGCATTACACGCTTGCTAAAACGAGCTTAGACCTACAGCATCAATATAGTAACCAATGGCCCTTCTTAATGCAAAGGGGCTATCTGAGTAACCTCACTAATTACACGTGGTCAAGCCCTCAAAAGGAGCGTTATCAGCAACTAAATGCCCAGTTGAATTTCAGGATGCAAAAATTGTATCTTGGTTTCAATGCAGGGGTAGCTGCTTATGCGAATGTGTATCGTTTTGAGCAAAGTTCGATGTCATGGACCCAATTTGGTTTGTCTTCAACAGGAAGCTTTGCCACAGCAAGCACACAGATTAAATATCAATTAGGAGCCTTTAACCTGGGCACAAGTTATCAATATTTAGCGCAAAACACAGCTCAATTTTTACCGAGACACAAAGCGTCAGCATCCTTATTGTGGAAAGGTGGGGTTTTCAAAGACAAACGTTTAACAATGGCTTTAGAAGGGAAAATTCAATATCAGTCTAGATTCCAGGCCCTTGTTTATTTGCCATTTATTGAGAGTCTTGATTGGGTCGCCACACAAAGTGCGAGCACCCAAAATGGATTTTTCAATGCGCAATTAGGAATAGCCCTTGAAGTGAAAACCTTTAGATTTTTTGTAAATATTGCCAATCTAGGAAGCTTTTGGAATCAAGAAACGATTTCAATAGTGCAAGGATATCCGTTCCCGCCATTACAAATAAGGCTAGGCTTAACTTGGGATTTCTGGAATTAAGAAAGATTCAGGAAGAAAAAGCTGATTAAGCTTTTCCGAGTACTTCAGCCATCTTAGCACCAATTTGAGCTGGAGAATCAACTACATGAATTCCACACTCTTTCATGATGCGCTTTTTAGCTTCAGCGGTGTCGTCTTTTCCACCAACAATGGCACCAGCGTGACCCATTGTACGTCCTTTTGGTGCAGTTTCACCAGCGATAAAGCCAACTACAGGTTTTGTGCCGTTTTCTTTGATCCAACGTGCAGCAATTGCCTCTAAGTTTCCGCCAATTTCACCAATCATGACAATACCTTCTGTTTCAGGGTCATTCATGAGTAATTCAACTGCTTCACGGGTAGTAGTTCCAATGATTGGATCACCTCCGATACCGATCGCAGTTGTGATGCCCATTCCGGCTTTAGCAACTTGATCAGCTGCTTCATAAGTAAGGGTACCTGATTTAGAAACGATACCAATTTTACCTGTTTTGAAAACAAAACCTGGCATGATGCCTACTTTTGCTTCACCTGCAGTGATAACACCTGGGCAGTTAGGTCCAATAAGACGTGTATTGAAGCCTTTGATGTATTCTTTGGCTTTCACCATGTCGTTTACAGGGATTCCTTCTGTAATACACACAATAACTTTAATGCCAGCTTCAGCAGCTTCCATAATAGCATCTGCGGCGAAGGCTGGTGGTACAAAAATAATAGAGGTATCTGCCTGAGTTTGTTGTACGGCATCTGCTACAGTATTGAAAACTGGACGGTCTAGGTGTGTACTTCCACCTTTTCCTGGCGTTACTCCACCAACCACGTTTGTTCCAAATTCGATCATTTGGCTTGCGTGGAAAGTTCCTTCACTTCCTGTAAAACCTTGTACAATTACTCTTGAATTTTTATTTACCAGTACACTCATAACTTGTTATTTTTTGCGTGTCAAAAATAAGCATTTATTTGGCATCAACGATAGCCATTTCAAAATAGAGTATTTTATCTTTTGAAATTTTATCTGTTCCTGACTGTCCGTAGGCCAATTGAGGTGGCGCTATGCAGCGTAATTTACTTCCTACAGGCAGTTGAAACAAAGCTTCTTGCCATGCTTTGATGAGTCCTAATAAGGGTAAACCAATGGCTTTATCTTGTTTTTCAATGCGTTCACCTGAGAGCAAAAACAGTTGATATTTAACCCAGATGCTGTCTTGAAGCTGGATTTTCCGACCGGTACCAAGACTATCAATGCTCAGATACAAACCGCTGCCAGTAGGCTTCAGGTTAAGGTTCTTTTTTTGGATATACTGCTTAATTTGCTGGTCAAAAGATTGCGTTTCTTTATTGGAGTAACCGCAGGAGAACAACAGAACACTCAGTAAAACAGCAAGAACAATGCGTATCATGGCTTTTGTAGAACGGCTAAATAATGATCTTCATAGGTGCAGGCACGACGGCATTTGAAGCCCATTTCTGTGGCTTGCTGATGCAGGGTATCGTAGTCAATGTATAGCCACTCGAACTCGGGGCCACTAATTTTATTGTAATGCATTTGGAATTTGAAATTTCCGTAATATTCTGCATTGAGATCTAGCCAAACCGAACCGTCTTCGTCCTCATAAAGATATTTGACGTCTGTTGAATCTGCAATGAGACAACCTCCGGGCTCTAATAAGTCATAGGCATGCTTGAGAAAAGCAGGTAGTTTCGATAATTTTTGCGCCAAACCGAAGCCGTTCATCAAGGAAAGGATCGTGTTGTATTTTTGCGTCGGCTTCAGCGCATAGAAGTCGAGTTGTTTGGCATTGAGCCCTAATGTTTTCATGTAGGAAACTGCCCCAGCCGAGAGGTCAATAGGGCTGACGTCAAGACCATAATCTTGAAGCACTAAACTATGAACACCAGCACCAGCGCCAATGTCTAGAACTTTTCCTTTGCAAAGGCTTAGTGCTTCTAGCTCTAGTTCGGGCATGTCTTTTTCAGAGCGGAACAGCACTTCAATTGGAATGATGTCGTCATCGCAGAGATCGGATGAAACAATGATATCAAAGGGCTTTTTTGTCTTGGAATAATCAAGAATAGCCTGGCCTATTGGGTCCCCTGTTGGGTTGGTATTTTTAGTATTCATATTCGCTGTAGTCATTGAGGTCGTCATCGGCGTAATCGTCATCGAAATCTTGGAAACCAAATTCGTCTTCCTCTTCGTCGGCTGACGGATTGCCTAAAACTTCTTCTCCGAAGAGGTTTTCATCGAGTAGGGCACGAGATTGCTCAGTTGGGGCTGTTCCGATTGCTAATGCCATTATAGGTGCAACCGGACTTTCTTTTTCATAAGCAATGAGTTCTATTAAGAAGATCCACATGCGCATGAAGTCATAAACCAGAATAAAACGTTGATCTGGTTCTTGGAGAAAGTCTTGGATGAGCGCATTTTTCATCACACTAGCGGGCTCATCTATGGCGTCGTCGTCATAGGAGAGGTCGAGTAGCGATAGTTCGTGGCCTTTATCCCAGGAATCATTGGAAACATAGAAGCTGGCCATTTGATCACCTTTGAAGTCGAATGCCTCCATGATGGCCTTGTAAAAGGTTTCAAAATGAGCATCATTGGCAATAACGATGTCTCTGAAAACTTCTTCGTTTTTATCGCTATCGAGTAGGACTCGAAATTTTAATCCTGGCATCTCGTTTTGGTTTAAGATAAAGGTAAGTATTATTCAGAAAGGACTGGCTGACGATGGACAATTAAACCTAATGAAGCGCCGATTCTGAGCATTTCTTCAATGGCTTCTTTAGGTTCGTTCGGAATATGACCTTCGAGAATGGCATCTTTGATCTGCATTTTAATGGTGCCAATTGCTGCGCAAGGTCCGATATCAAATGTATCCATGATCAGTTGACCTGATACAGGAGGTTGAAAATTTCGGACGCGGTCTTTTTCTTCAACAAGTTTTAATTTTTCAGCGACCAATTCAAAATTTTGCTTGTAGCGCTTTACTTTAAATTCATTTTTACTCGTGATATCAGCATTGCATAGCGTCATGAGGTCTTCGATGTCATCGCCAGCCTCGTGCAACAAGCGTCTGATTGCGGCATCGGTCACTGAGCCTTTAACGAGCGCAATAGGGCGCAAATGCAAGCGCACTAATTTTTGCACATATTTCATTTGGTAGTCAAGTGGCAGACGCAAACGTGTAAATATGCGTGGCACCATTTTAGCGCCTAATTCTTCGTGACCATGAAAGGTCCAACCAACAACTTTATCAAAGCGCTTGGTCGGAGGTTTAGCAATGTCATGTAAAATTGCCGCCCAACGCAACCAAAGCTTATCGGTATGGATGGCAATATTATCAAGTACTTCTAGGGTGTGCAAGAAGTTGTCTTTATGCGCTTTGCCTTCACGGGTTTCAATTCCTTGAAGCGCAATCATTTCAGGAAAAAACTGTTCGAGTAAGCCTGTTACATGGAGTAATTTAAATGCCCTCGATGGGGTCTTGGTGAGGATCATTTTATTGAGCTCGTCTGTGATACGCTCTTGAGAAATGATACTGAGTCTTGGTGCTAACTGACTCATAGCTTCAAGGCTTGCGCGTTCGATTTTGAAATCCAGACGGGTAGCAAAGCGAATAGCTCTGAGCATCCGAAGCGGATCATCATTGTAGGTTACAACAGGATCTAGGGGCGTGCGGATCATGCCATCTTCAAGATCTTTGAGTCCGTTAAAAGGATCTATAAGCGCTCCGAAGTTGGCAGTATTTAGACTGATAGCCATGGAGTTAATAGTGAAGTCACGGCGATTTTGATCGTCTTGCAATGTACCACTTTCCGTAAACGGTTTGCGGGAGTTTGCTTGGTACGACTCTTTACGAGCGCCTACAAATTCAACATCGAGGTCTTTATAACGAAAATGTGCTGTCCCGTAGTTTTTGAATACACTGACTTTCTTGACTTTTAATATTTGCGCTACTGCGTTTGCAAGTGCGGGGCCGTCGCCAAGTACTAAAATATCGATGTCTTTACTTGGAATTTCAAGAAGCAGATCCCGGACCCAACCACCTATAACATAAACTTCAATACCTTCTTGCGCAGCGTATTGAGCTAGTACTTTAAATACAGGATGTTTGAGCTGAGGGGCGTATGAAAAATCCATGGGGCACAAAGTTAAAAGTAATCCCCGAAACAAGCGCTTAACTTAGACTAGATTTCGTCGTCGTCGTCGTCATCAAAGAAGTCATCTTCTTCATCTGACTTTTTATAATTGAAGAGCTCGTCGTCAAAATCGTCATCGTCGTCATCAAAAAACCGCGAACTTTTTCCGCTTTTTTTATACGCATCCATTTTTGGCTTCTTATTGCGATTATCGTCATCACCCGGTTTACGATCCTTGTCTTTGCTTTTTTTACGTGGCTCGAGCTTTGGTGAAATGAAACCCGAAGTACCAATCTCGGCACTAGGCTCTACAGGTGCCCTGAAGTTTTCTGATCTAGCGGGTGAATCGCTTGAACCTGCTGAAGGGGCAGGGCGAGGAGCCGGACGGTCATTATTGCGTTGTTCGGCTTCTTTAACAGCGAGTGCTCTGCCGTTAATGACATAACCATCGAGCCCATTGATTGCTGCATGGGCTTCTTGTTGGTCGGCCATTTCAACGAAGGCAAAACCGCGAGGCTTGCCTGTTTCACGATCGGTAGCTATAGTGGCTTTGAGAACAGTTCCATAAGCTTCGAAAAGTTGTCGGAGCTCTTGATTTGTAACGCCAAAGTCTAGTTTGGCAACAAAAATACTAGTCATAGAAGAAATTAAACGACGCAGAATTAGGTAAATACTTCAAGTTCTTGCTCCGAAATTAGAATAAAAATGAAAAATACAATGCTTTTTGAAAAAAAATATTCCAAATGCACCGTAATTCTACGTTACAGCTAAGCTGCAAACACCTTATATTTGTAACATGCGCCTAATTAAACAAATTCCGCACGAACACTTTTTGGTGCAACTTCACCACTACAATAACAAATATATTCTCAGCATCACACTTGATGAATACGAACAATCCTTCAAGGTGCCGAGTGAAAATATATCCAATACTGATCTTCTAGAAACTGCGCTCAGCTCAGAATTTTATTCAGCTTGTTTACAAGACTTCCTGAATATGAGAACGCGCTGGTTAAAAATCCAACAACAATTACAATGAAAAAAATTATTCTTTTTAGTTTAGCTCTAGGTCTTTTAGGAGCTTGTAATCATGAACAAAAGCCGAGCACAAAGTCAATACCAAAAGTAGAAGCAAAAGATTTAGACGGTCTTAAAATCGCCTATTATTCGAATGATAGTATCAAAAAGTACTTTGACTACTTTAAAAACGAAGAGGCCCGCGCAGAAAAAAAACAGCGCAGCTTTGAAGCGGAGTTGACCAAACGCAACAAAGCCTATGAAGATTTTGTGATTAAAAAGGAGCAAGAAGCACGCGCTGGTTTATTATCACAAAATGAGTTGGCCATGGTGCAGCAAAAAGCCCAACAATTGCAGGCTGACTTAATGCGCTATCAGCAAGAAGAAGGCCAGAAGATTGAAAAGGCAACGCTCAAATCATTAGAAGAAATCAACAAAAAAGTAGAAACTTGGGGGAAAAAGTACTGTGAGTTGCATCAAATTGACCTCTTGCTTATCCAAGGACAAGGAGGACAAATCAATTACATTAATAAAAGCATGGATGTGACCAAAGCGTTTATCAACTTCCTCAATGAAAATCAAAAAGAAATCGAAAAGGATCTTAATTAATGCGACCTAATTCAGCACTCAAAGAAAGCAATATTGCCGAATATTTGCTTTACATCTATCAAATTGAAGCCATGGTTCGGAATTTTAATCTCGACCTCGAGCTCATCAAAAACCAGTTACTCATTCCTGGCTCTAAAAGTCCAGAAGATTTAGCCAATCATGTTCAATGGTATGAAAACCTCATGGATGAATTCCAAAGACGCGGTTTGCAAAAGGAGGGGCATATTGAAGAGGTTGAAGAAGTATTGATGGAATTGGTTTATCTGCATAACACCTTGCTGACGATCGTCAACGACGAAAAATACAAAACGCTTTGTGAACAAGCGCAACCTGATCTCATTGAATTTAAAAAGCGTTCCAATATGTCTCAGCGTCAAGATGTTGAGGCCTTGTTGCACGCCATGTTCATGAAGCTTCAGCTCAAAATGAAACAACAAGAAATTAGCCCTGAGACCGAAGCAGCTTTTGATTTATTTAGAATTCAGTTAGCCTATCTTTCAAGGGCCTATGGTCAAATGAAATCAGGGGCACTTAATTTCTTTCAGAACTAATTTGCACTCGGAAAGTCCTCTAGCGCTTGCAGTTCAGCTGCTTGCTTGTTGAGTGCAAAAACCTGATGCTCAAGGCCATTGCTTAAGGCTAAATATGGCGCCTGTATTTTTCTTTGGTAAACTGAAATTTGTTCCATTACCGCTCTCGAGATGGGTACTGAAGGTGCTTTACATTCTATGAGTAACAAGGGCTTAAAATCGGTGTCATAAACCACGATATCCCATCTTTTTGTAAAGCCATCATATTGAATTTGCTTCTCTACACTGATTTTTTCCAAAGAGAAACCCTTACTGAGGTTTAAAAAAGATATCAAATGTTGTCGGACCCACTCTTCAGGCGTCAGGACTAGTAATTTTCTTCTGATCAAGCACTGTACCATGACTCTGTTGTCTTGGCGCTTCAGCTTGAGCGGTGCAGGTGGTAGTGCTAAAGGAGTTAGCGCTTGCATTAAATTCCGGGCAAAATCAGGTTGATATCCTTGTATTGCAGATCAAACACTTTCCCTAACACTTCGTTTGTCAGGATGCCTCTGAACATATAAACGCCATTCCTGAAACCAGCATGCGTACGAATTAAGTCAGCAACACCACCGCGGTCACCCATTTCAAGAAGTAAAGGCGAAAGCGTGTTGGAAAGAGCGAAAGATGCTGTCCTAGAAACTCTTGATGCAATATTAGGGACACAATAGTGGGTGACGCAATGTTTTTCAAAAGTAGGTTCACTATGGTTAGTGATCTTTGAGGTTTCAAAGCACCCCCCTTGGTCTATGCTGATATCGAGCACCACCGAGCCTGGTTTCATTTGGGCAATCATGTCTTCACTCACGACGCAAGGTGTGCGGCCAATGTTTGAACGCAAAGCACCAATAACGACATCGGCCCTGCGAATAGCTTTGGCCAAAACTTTTGGTTGTAATATACTGGTATGCACACGAACTCCGAGGTCATTTTGGAGGCGTCTGAGTCTTGATAATGAATTATCGAAAACCTTTACGGATGCACCCAAACCTAATGCAGATCTGGTCGCAAATTCACCTACAGTTCCAGCACCAATCACTACGATTTCTGTGGGTTGTACACCGGCTATTCCGCCAAGCATCAGTCCTTTTCCTTGAGAAAAGGAGGAAAGTAATTCGCCAGCAACCAAGATGGAAGTGGTTCCGGCAATTTCACTCATGGTTCTGACAATTGAAAAGACCCCTTCTTCGTCGCGAATGTAATCCCAAGCAATTGCAGTAATTTTTTTAGCAGTTAGGAGTTGTAAGATTTCTTTGGGTTGTGTAGAAAGTTGAAGTGCAGAAATAAAAGTTTGATTACCGGGCATGAAGCCAATTTCTTCCTCAGAAGGCGGCGCAACTTTTAAGATGATATCGGCCTGGTAAACACCTTTTCGGTCGTAAATAATTTGAGCGCCAGCCTCGCTATATTCGTTGTCTGAAAAGTTGGAACCTTTACCAGCCTCGGTTTCAATTAAAACTTGATGGCCATTTGCGATGAGTAAAGAAACGGCCTCGGGCACCAAGGCAACGCGTCGCTCTTGAAAAGAGGTTTCTTTAGGAATCCCGATCAGTAGGTCACCTTTCCTTTTTCTGACTTCTAATAAATCTTCTTTTGGAAGTAAACCACCCTGTTGAATGAGTGTTTTGAGGATGTTTTGATCAGTTGTCATGGTAAAGTTCTAAAGTTCTACTCAAATCAGGATTCGTACGAATATACAGCCAAAAGAGCTGATGTGGAAGGATTTGCTCGATTTTTTCAGACCATTCTACAAAAAATACAGCCTTTTGCTCAAAGAGTTCTTCAAGGCCTAAATTCAGTAAATCAGTTTCATTTTCAATGCGATAGCAATCTAGATGAAAGATTTTTCCTTTGCTTGGGCTAACATAAGACTGCACAATCGCAAATGTGGGTGATCCTTCAAAATGTTCAATTTGAGCTGCTTGAATGAGGGCTGAAATCGTGGTCGTTTTTCCGGCGCCCATTTCTCCTTCAACTGCGATAAAGGCATTTTCAGGTAAAAAATCCCAAATTTCTTGGGCTAAGTTAGATAAATCTGAATGCGTCTTGTTTGACCACTCAGCCAAGAGTCTTTTAGCTTTCATAGGGAAGCATTTGCCCGTTTTTCCACTTCATTAAACGCAATTCTTTTAGATCAAACACCGCAAAGGTATCATGTTGCAGCCAGTCTCCGGTATTGATGTATTTAGCTGAACCTACTTCAAGATTCAATGGTAAATGACGATGCCCAAAAATATAGTAATCGCGGTGGAGATGTGCTTGCTGTTCTTTTACGTACTGAAACAGCCATTCTTGTTCAGGACCATTGTAAACGAGATCTTTTTTTCCACCTTTGGCACGGCTTCTTTTGGATAGAAAACTAGCAAGCCCGATACCGAAGTTGGGGTGCAAGCGTGCAAATAACCATTGACACACTTGGCTTCTGAAAAAGAGTTTTAAGAATTTATATTTGTAATCTCCGGGTCCAAGGCCATCGCCATGGTGCAAATAAAATTGCTTGCCAGCAAAATCAAAGGTGAGTTCATGACTGTGTATCTTGACGCCAAGTTCCTTTTCAAAATAATCAAACATCCACATGTCGTGATTGCCCTTGAAAAGGTGAATTTGAATGCCTTTGTCGGAAAGCGTAGCCAGTTTACCTAGTAAACGGATGTAGCCTTTCGGAACGACGGTTTTGTATTCAAACCAAAAATCAAAAACGTCGCCTAAAAGAAAAATACTATGCGCTGAATCTTCAATTTGTTCAAGCCAATTTATTAAAGCGCGTTCCCGAACTAAACTTTTCTCTGCATTGGGTGCGCCCAAATGAAAATCTGAAGCGAAATAAAGATATTTATTGGCGCTGTTCATCAAAAACCAAAAATTTGCTGAAGGGTCTGTTCTAAGGCAGCTCCACGCAGGTTGGTTGCAATGACTTTTCCGTCGCGGTCGATCAGGATAGTAAATGGAATGCTTGTGACACCAAATTGTTGAGCAACCTTATTTTGCCAGCCACCAAGATCGCTGACATGATTGGGCCAACTGAGTTGGTCAGCAGTAATGGCTGCCAGCCACTTGTTGCGGTCAGAGTCTAGGGAAACGCTCATGACGGTAAACCCAGCATCTTTGTATTTCTGGTAATTCTTGACCACATTTGGGTTTTCTGCGCGGCAGGGTCCACACCAAGAAGCCCAAAAGTCGAGTAAGACGACCTGACCTCTAAGATCAGAAAGTTTCATTTGTTTTTTACCATCGGTCTTGAAGGCCTGAAAATCGGGTACCAGCTTGCCTTTGGCATAAGGATCTGCCGCTTCAATTTCTTGCTTTTTAGTCTCGTATTTTTGATACAATTGCTGCACAATGCTACTTTGAGGGAAGCTTTGGTAGAGTTGGACAATCAAATTTTGATAACTCTGAAAATCTTGGTCTATGTTGATGCTGCTAAGGGGTAAAATGAGCGCAGCCGATCTTTGGTACATGCCAACATAACTCTGCAAGGCCGTTTGATATTGCTTAAACTGCTCAGTCATGTATTGATTAATGGCTGCTTCTTTGCTTTGGTCAGCTTTGATAGCAGTGAGCGCGGAGTCTGTTTTTTGTTGCCAACTACTCGTGAGTAGTACATATTCGTGCATTTGTCTGGACTCTTCTGAATTCACAAAATTGCATTGACTGGCAATTTTACGGCCGTCGGCATAGATTTTAATAGTGTTGGTATCTCTGATAACTAAATGCAGCATTTGTGTTCCGAAACGCAGGAGGTAGTAGTCTGGACCAGGAACAATTCCATTGAGCTCAAAGTTTCCTTTTTTGTCAAGAGGACTCGCGATGTAGTCTCGGTAATAAGATCCGAAATTTTGAGAGATGCGAATGGAATCAGCACCTGAAAAAAAGATATTCCCCTCAATTTGAACCTTTAACCCTTGCGCAAATGAGCCAAACGATAAGAGCAGTAAAAATAGAAGGCTGATTTTTTTCATGTTATTTGAATATTTCGGCCAATTTCTTGGCAAGTTTTGCACCTCTTAAATTAGTGCCTATTACTTTCCCTTCTGGGTTTACCAAAACCGTATAAGGAATTCCGTCAAAACCATAGAGCTGCGGCAAGTCTGAATTCCAACCTTTTAAGTTGCTCACGTGATTGGGCCAAAGCATACCCCAATCTTTAATGGCAGCCTTCCATTTATTAGCGTCCTCGTCGAGCGAGACACTATAAATTGTAAAGTTTTGCTGCTGGTATTTTTTGTAAAGTTGAACGACATTAGGCATTTCACTTTTACACGGCCCACACCACGAAGCCCAAAAATCTATGAGGACATATTTGCCTTTGAGCGAGCTTAGGGTTATTTCTTGACCCTGGGGATTCGGAAGAGAGAGTTCAGGGGCGGCCATGGTGCCATTGATGGTACTTGAGTAATTGAAATAAGCATCTTCAATTTGTTGGTACTGTGCGGCCATATTTTCACTAGCAGGTTGGCCTGCAAAGGATTTTTGAAATGCTTTACTCAGTTTTTCAAGTGTGCCCAAATGCTTGGCATCCCAGTTTTCAAAACCAGTTGTGGGCAATAAATTCATGCTGAGTAAGATATTCAGAGGGCTGCTGAGGTCTTGTTCGATGAGTTGCGCGCAGAAATCTTCATAAGTCTGTTTGGCTTCATAGTACTTTTCTTCAATAGAAGCTTGATCTAGATTTTCTTGGTTGGCCTGTAATTTTTTTTGCAATGCCTCAAAGGCTTTGGTTTCTTGCAGCATTTGTTGATAGGATCTTGCCCATTTGACACCGCTTAGCCCCGGTTTTGAACCAAAGTCTTGGAGCGAACAATTGAGCTGGAGCGCATCGTTTGCTTGTAAGGGCAACCAAAGAACTGTTCCGTTCAAATCATTGATCCTGAGGTTGTATAAACCCAAACCCGGAATGTTTGCCGGTAGTTCGAAGTGCCCGTCTTGTTCAATTTCTGTTTGGGCAACCGCAATAACACCGCGGTCACTAGGTGCTTCTAGAAAAAGTTGTAAACCACCTGCATTCTTAATTTGCCCAGAAATAGTCACGTTGACTTCAAGGTTATTTTTCTCGAGATCTGAGCGTTGGAAATACCAAAATAAGAAAGCTCCTATAGCAAGTACACTTGCAATAATCAGGATGGTTTTCTTGTTAAATTGAAAAGACATTAGGCTTCTAATTTTTGTCTGAGTAGACCATTGGCTGCCTTTGGATCAGCTTTGCCGCCGGAAACTTTCATGAGTTGCCCCATCAAAAATCCGATAAGTTGCTTCTCGCCATTACGGTAGCGGGTAACCTCTGCCGCATTTTGTTCAATGACTTGATCAATGTAGCCGAGAATCACGGATTGATCTGAGCTTTGAATGAGGTTCATTTCTTCAGCGAGTTCAAGCGGGCTTTTCTCGGAACTCAGCATGGCCGGGAAAATACGTTGTGAAGCAATAGAGCTCGACACTTTTCCTTGGTCTATAAGTTCGATGAGCGCTGCGATGCGCGTAGGCGCTAGAGGGAAATCTTGAATATCCTTGCCATGTTCATTGAGGTAGGACTTGATGTCGCCCATGAGCCAGTTGGCAGCTCCTTTGTAATTTTTGGTAAGCGCAATGAGTGCTTCATAATAAAGTGCAATTCCTTTTTGATCGGTGATGTTGTATGCGTCGTATTCAGACAAACCAAATTCTTTGGTGTAGCGCTCAAATAAAACACCTGGAAGTGCCGGCATATCTTTGGCAACTTCGTCAATGTGTGCTTGAGAAACCGTAATAGGTGGGAGGTCTGGTTCTGGGAAGTAGCGGTAATCGTTGGCTGCTTCTTTACTTCGCATCGAAATAGTGCTGCCCTTTAAGGCATCAAAAGCGCGTGTTTCTTGGCTCAGTTGCCCACCTGCCTCGAGTGTTTCAATCTGACGATTGATTTCAAATTCAATGGCTCTTTGGACGTTGCGAATCGAGTTCATATTCTTGACCTCGACTTTGGTTCCGAATTCTGAAGTCCCTTTGATGCGAACTGAAATATTGGCATCGCAGCGCAAAGATCCTTCTTCCATGTTGCCGTCACAAATATCGAGATAGCGCACCAATTTGCGCACTTCAGTTAAGTAGTTGTATGCTTCGGTTGAGGATCTTAAATCGGGTTCAGATACGATTTCAAGTAGTGGGGTGCCAGCACGATTTAAATCGACGAGGGTATCAAAGACGTCGACGTCGTGGATGCTTTTACCAGCATCTTCTTCCATGTGAATACGGGTGAGGCCAATTGATTTTTTTTCTCCGGACTCTGTGCGGATACTAATGTGCCCACCGGTACAAATAGGCGTGGTGTCTTGGGTAATTTGATAACCTTTCGGAAGATCTGGGTAAAAGTAGTTTTTACGTGCAAAGTGCTGCTGTGGAGCAATATGACAACCACAGGCCAACCCAAGTTTGATGGCAAAATCAATGGTTTTTTTGTTCATGACCGGAAGGGTGCCAGGCATACCAAGTGTGATCGGACTCACGTTCGTATTTGGTGCCGAACCGTATTCATTGAGGTCCGAGGAATAGGCCTTGGTATTGGTGAGCAATTGTGCGTGCACCTCTAATCCAATGACAACCTCGTATTTATCTTTAATAGCAGCTTCCATTATAGGCTTGAGATAAGTTCTTTCATGATGCGTGTCATTTTTGGTTCTTGACGACTAGCCACTTCAATGACATCTTGCACACTTACTTTTTTGATTTTTCCTGGTACACCAAGGTCTGTGATAATTGAAATGGCAAAACATGGAATGCTCATGTGGCGCGCCACAATGACTTCTGGCACGGTTGACATCCCAACTGCATCGGCTCCAATGGCACGGACATAGCGGTATTCAGCAGGTGTTTCTAGTGTAGGGCCAGTGAGCCCAGCATAACAACCAACAGAAACTTTAATCTGGAGTTGGTTGGCAATTTCACATGCTTTGTCAATGAGGCCTTGATCGTATGGATCAGACATGTCGGGAAAACGTGGGCCTAATTCGTCGATGTTCTTACCAATCAAAGGATTTCCAGGGAATAAATTGATGTGGTCATTCATGATCATGATTTCACCCACCTCAAAATCTGGGTTAACACCCCCAGAAGCATTGCTTACAAAGAGTTTTTCAATGCCGAGCATTTTCATGACGCGCACCGGGAAAGTTACTTGTTGTAAAGAATAGCCTTCGTAGTAATGAAAACGACCTTGCATTGCTACAACGTGTTTGCCGCCGATTTTTCCGAAAATGAGTTTGCCAGAATGACTTTCTACGGTTGAAACAGGAAAGTGTGGAATGTTTTCGTAGCTGATTTCATCAATGATTTCTATTTCTTTTACAAGCCCGCCAAGGCCTGTGCCTAAAATGATACCAATGCTTGGTTGAATACTTGTTTGGGACTGAATATAGGCTGTACTTTCTTTAATTTGCGTCAACATAAGTCTTAATAAATTGATTAAATGCTTGTTCATCGGACCATTCAAGCTGAAAATCGAGCAGCATCCAAGGATAGCTTTTGCGATCTTGCGGGCTGAGTAAAGGTGCAATTTTTACCCAATCTTTGGCCGTTGTAACAAGCACAGTTTTACTGTCTGCAAAGGTATCAAAAAATTGATGAATTTCCTTGATTTCTTCGGTACTATAGCTATGGTGGTCGGCAAAAGAGCGGTAGTGTAATTTGATGTTTTGTTCAAAGGCCTCGGCTAAATTTTTAGGCTGCGCAATGGCACTCACTAAAATGACGCGTTCAAAACCGCTCACTTCAAGTGTTGTTAAGGGTTTTAAAGGAAGGTAGGTATAGCGAGAAAAAAACACTGAAAGCTGATATTTCTGATAGTTTTCCCGGACAAGTTCTTGATCAAAACTATGAAAATCAGGACATTTAGTGATAATTAAAGCGTCTGCTCTTCTGACTCCTTTCGCTGACTCTCTTAGGCGACCAACCGGAAGCATAACTTCCTTATTTAGTGGTTTGTCATAGGTATGGAGCACTAAATTCAGACCGGCCTTTACCCAGCGATGCTGAAAAGCATCATCTAGCAAGATAAGGCCGTCGGTTTGTAGTTCTTTGAGTTTTTGAACCCCAATGCGGCGGTTTTCACAGACAATAACTTGGGTTTTTTCTTTGAATTTTTGCTTGAGCATCAGTGGCTCATCGCCAACTTCTTCGGGCAATGAAGTTTCTTCAACAATCTTAAAACCTTTTGTTTTTCTTCCGTACCCGCGGCTTAGTACTTGAATAGGGAATCGAGCTTCAAGTAATTCAATCAGATAGGCTGTATGAGGTGATTTACCGGTGCCGCCTACCGCAATATTACCCACACAAATTGATTTTCCGGGGATAGGTTGGCTTTTGAATAGACCTAGATCAAAGCAAAGATTTCTTAGCCAGCTAATGAAGCCGTAGAGCAAAGCAAAAGGATACAGCGCTCTTTTCAAATTCATTATTGGCTATGGTAATCTGAAAATTCTTGCTCATCGGCGTAATAGTAAATTCTTACCTGAGCGGTGTCATTGAGAAAATCGATTTTACCCACTTCAACACGGTTAATCACTAAGCCCGTTCTTTTTTCAAGGTCGGCTTTTAATAAATCATGTTGATCTGGTTTAATGAGGTCGATGCGTTCGTAGTTAATGGTTTTACGGGTTTCGTGTTTCATTAGCCACAAGTTCTCGAGAATGAAGGTTACTAGAAGAACGGTTACATTGATTACGGTTACCTCAGAAATACTCAGTTCATTTGAAGCCAAGGCATTGACCACACTGATGCCAATGACCATAAAAAGATAAGTCATCTCCTTGATTTCTATGGCGTCGGTACGGTAACGAATGATGCCAAAAATGGCAAATAAGCCAAGCCCCATTCCGGTATCGATATCCATTTGCATAAGCCCAAAGCACAAAAAGAAAGTAATCAGGCCAATCAGGAAATAAGTGAAGAGATAATCTTTACGCTTTGTTTTACTGTAGTAAAGAAAGCGAATGAGTATGGTTAAAAAGAATAAATTGATCCCGAGACGAATCAGTAAGGCATAGAAATCAGTACTAAACCATTGGATGGCATTCGGGTCAACTGCTTTTTTGAGTGGAAGTAAAAATAGAAGGTCAATGAGCATGGTTAATTTTATTTAAAAATAGGAGCTTTTTTTTGAAGCGATTGAATTTAAGAACTTCCTCACCGTAAATTTCCACACTGCCAATGCAATATTTCGAAAGGCGGTAAGGTCTGAGATGTTCTTTTTTCATGAGCTGATAAAACGGAGAATTGCGATCGAGTTGTTCTTGTTTGAGTTCAGCTATGACCAATTGGTCAAAATTTCTTTGAACCTCACCCATGTGGAAATGAATATTGAAATCTAGGGTGAGTCGTTCTTTCGATGTTTTTGAAACTAGGGTAATTCTTTGGAAAGAATTCCACATGGTGGGTCTGAGGTCAGTTTTATCGGCAAGTTGACGTTTCAAGAATTCGCGTTCCTTTTCTTCGGTAAGTTCATTGAAATTATCTGTCAAAATCCGACGTTTGTCAGTCCTGCCTTTCACTTTATGTTTGATCTCGAGAAAGTGAATATTTGATTCTACATATTTTCGAATGCGTACTTTGTAGCGATCTGCACGACCATTGTGGTGGTCCCGGAAAAAAGAAAATTTTTCGTCGTCAAAATACAAAGATTCATAGTGTGGAAGCATCGTTCCTTCAATCTTTAAAGCACGGTAATCAGCGGCGAGAATAGGGATGAAACGCAGTAAGTCGTCCTGTCTGAAAGCAAATTTGGTGTCAATGCGATTCATTAAATTCACATCGGCCATTTCGCGGAGGTCTATCGGATCAAAGTGCTTAATTTCTGCTGCTATACTGCTCATCTCTGTTGGTCAAAAATAACAAAATCCTCGCTGTTTGCTTACATTTGTCTTATGAAGTTCAAAATTCTACTCTTAGGTGCTGGCGAACTCGGTAAAGAGTTTGTGATAGCAGCACAACGATATGGTCAGACCATTATTGCAGTTGATAGTTACCCCGGAGCACCCGCTATGCAGGTAGCTGATGCTTTTGAGGTCATCAATATGTTAGACGGAGCAGCCCTCGATAGGGTTGTAGCGAAGCACCAACCCGATATCATCGTTCCTGAAATTGAAGCAATTAGAACTGAACAATTTTATCAGTACGAAGCACAAGGCATTCAAGTAGTTCCGAGTGCTAAAGCGGCTAACTATACCATGAATCGGAAGGCAATCCGAGATTTAGCTGCCAAAGATTTGGGCGTCCGTACTGCGCCTTATCAATATGCGACCTCTCTTGAAGAGCTTCAAGCAGGCGTTGCGTTTTGCGGCTTGCCTTGTGTGGTAAAACCCTTGATGTCGAGCTCAGGTAAGGGACAGTCGGTTATTAAAACCGAAGCTGACATCGAGCGCGCCTGGCATTATGCCATGGAAGGTTCTCGAGGTGATCTCAAAGAAGTGATTGTTGAGGGTTTCATCAATTTCGATTATGAAATTACACTCTTGACCGTGACGCAAAAATCAGGGCCTACTTTATTTTGCCCGCCCATTGGTCATCGTCAAGAACGCGGCGATTACCAAGAAAGTTGGCAACCAATGCCGATGAATGCACAGCATTTAGCAGAAGCGCAAGAAATGGCAGCAAAGGTAACGGCCGCTCTTGGTGGCGCAGGTATTTGGGGGGTTGAATTTTTCATCACCCAAGAAGGTGCATATTTTTCAGAATTATCGCCAAGGCCGCACGACACCGGCATGGTCACACTGGCAGGTAGCCAAAATTTAAATGAGTTTGAGTTGCATGCAAGGGCTGTACTAGGTTTACCTATTCCGCAAATTGAACTCAAGCAAAATGCAGCCAGTGCTGTGGTTTTAGCTGACTCTGAAAGTGAGGAAGCCCCACATTTTTCGGGCTTAGATATCGTACTGCAAGACCCAAAAGCCGAGGTTCGCATTTTTGGCAAACCAAATACAAGACCTTACCGCAGAATGGCCGTAGCATTGGCCTTTGGTCAAGAATCTGTGCAGGAAATTACTGAACGTGCCAAAGCCCACGCAGCGCAAATTAAGCTATCGTAGTTGCCTACATCGCATATTAACAAGTTTTAAAATCGAATCATGAATAAAATAGTTGCACTTTGCTTTTTATTGCTTCCGCTGTTTTCACATGCGCTGGAGCTCACTTATCATTTGTCAATGCCTCAGCCCAATTCGCATTACTTCGCGGTCAAAATTGATGTGAAGGGGAATACGGCTAACACCCAAGAATTTAAATTACCCGTTTGGACTCCTGGTTCCTATTTGGTGCGCGAATTCTCGAAAAATTTAAATCAAGTCAAGGCAATTGATATCAATAACAAAGAGCTTATTGTCAATAAGAAAACCAAAAATGCCTGGGAAATCCAATGTGCTGGCCAAGAGAATTTTACCATTTTTTATGAGGTCTATGCCTTTGAACTATCGGTGCGCACACCATATTTAGACAACGCGCATGGCTTTGTTGCCGGCGCAGCAGTTTTTATGTACACTGAAGCTACTAAAAATCAACGTGGTTTGCTCAAGGTATATCCACACCAGAGCTTCAAGAAAGTTAGTACAGCCTTGCCTTCTGCCGATTTCAAAACTGAATTGGGTTGCTTTAATTTTACGTTTGAAGACTACGACCAATTGGTAGATTGCCCTATAGAAATTGGCAATCAGCAAGAATTTGATTTTATGGCAGCTGGTATCAGACACCGCGTCGCGATGTATGGTGAAGCAAACTATAACGTAGTGCAACTTCAGCAAGATATGGCTAAAGTAGTGCAAGCCGCTACTGATGTTTTTGGAAGCAACCCCAATAAAGATTATTTGTTTATCATCCACAATGTCACAGACGGCCAAGGTGGTTTGGAGCACAAAAATAGTTGTGTCCTGAGTGTGAATCGATGGTCTTATGCCGGATCCAATTACACGGGCTTTATCAACTTAGTTGCCCATGAATATTTCCACCTTTGGAATGTCAAGCGCATTCGACCAATAGAATTGGGCCCATTTAACTACGATCAAGAGTGTTACACCTCACTTCTATGGGTGATGGAGGGGATCACTTCTTATTATGACGAGCTCTTACTCAGACGTGCAGGCTTTTACACAAAAGAAGAGTTTCTCAGTAAAATGCAATCTCAGATCAATTATGTGGAAGGCAGCCCAGGTTCTAGAGTGCAGCCAGTAGCTCACGCCAGTTTTGATGCCTGGATCAAAGCTTATCGCCCCAACGAAAACTCTAGCAACACCACCATGACTTATTATTCGAGAGGTGCGGTATTAGGTGCTGTTTTAGATGCCTATTTGATTCAGAAATCGAATAAAAAGCGCAGTTTAGATGGTTTCATGCAATTGCTTTACAATAAATATGCACTCGAGCTTAAACGCGGTTTTACCGAAGCCGAATTCGAACAAGAGCTGAGTAATTATTGTGGTGAAGACATGCACGCTTTCTTTGCCAATTATGTCAATGGTACTCAAATTATCCCTTATCAAAAATACTTAGAGCCGATGGGGCTTACCGTTAAAGATGTCACAAGTTCACAAACGAGTATTGGTGCCACTTTTGATGGCAATGAAGTAGTCAAGGTGAAGGCGGTTCGCAGAGGAAGTGCAGCTGAAGAAGCAGGTTTAAGCGTTGGTGATGAAGTTCTAATTTGCAACGGTTACCGCATTAACAAAGACATGCTAGAAGGGATGCTCAATAGTTTGTCCTCAGGAGAATCCATGATGCTTACGGTTGCCCGTGACGAAAAAGTATTTCAGGTGAAGTTCATCATGAAAAACTACACAAAACCTCAATTTTCTATTCAAATCAAAGATGCCAATGCGCCGTTACTTACTTATTGGTTGCGTTAATTTACTTGCCTTTTTCTCAGAAGCGCAGGTATATAAAAACGTTCAAATTCCGCCGGTATCTTCTAAGTACCCCTTTAATGAATGTGAGCCCTCCATTGCTATTAATCCGCTGAACCCGGATGAAATTGCAGCAGGAACCGTATTAACGGGTTATCATTTCTCTATAGATGGTGGTGCAAATTGGCAAACCAAAACTTTAAAAAGCCCCTACGGAGTTTATGGTGACCCAGTGCTACAATACGATGCATTAGGCAGGCTTTACTACTTTCACCTCAGTGACTACAAAAAAGGCAGTCATTTAGATCGCATTGTTTGTCAGTATACGGATCGCATTGAAGGAAAATTCAATAAAGGAACCTTCCCTACGCCAAATGGCACAAAAGTGCAGGATAAACATTGGATGGTCATTGACCCCAAAACTCAAGTCATTTACATGACCTGGACCCAATTTGATGCTTATGACTCTGCCGACCCCAAAGACACTTCAATTATTGTTTTTTCGAAGTCTTTAGACAGAGGACAATCATGGACAGCGCCAATCCGCATTTCTAAATTTGGTGGAGACTGCCTGGATGGCGACAACACGGTCGAAGGCGCAGTACCAGCGCTAGGGGCAAACGGTGAAATCTTTGTGTGCTGGACGGGCCCTCGCGGCATCATGTTTCAAGTTTCCAAAGATGGGGGAGAGACCTGGTTAAAAGAAGAGCGTAAGCTTTCTGAGCATGTAGGTGGTTGGGATATCGATATCCCTGGTATTTACAGAGCTAATGGTTTGCCATTTTTAATGTCCGATCTGAGTGGAGGCCCTAACCACGGCACCATATATCTCAATTGGTGTGACCAACGCAATGGAGCTACTGACACAGATGTTTGGCTCATGAGTTCAACTGATGGCGGTACCACGTGGTCTGATGCTAAAAGAGTCAATCAAGACCCTGCGGGCAAACAACAGTTTTTGACTTCAATGGCCATTGATCAAAAAAATGGAGATTTACATTTCGTCTATTACGACCGTCGCCGTTTTAATAACAACAAAACAGATGTTGTTTGGGCGCACAGCCAAGATGGTGGGCAAACATTCACAGAAAAAATCATTTCTGAACAGCCCTTTTTACCAGATAAGCGTGTCTTTTTTGGTGATTATTTAGGAATTGCGGTTCATGATGGTCGTGTTCGCCCCATTTGGCCTAGAATGGATAATGGCCGCATCACACTTTGGACGGCTTTAATTGAGACCAAATGAGCGAGATTCAAATAGATGAATCATGGCGCGCTGTTTTGTCAGCAGAATTTGAAAAACCATATTTCACCGAACTCATTCAAAAGGTAAGGGCGGCTTATCAAGAAAAACCACAACAAATTTTTCCGAAAGGCGCTCAAATTTTCAGAGCTTTCGATGCCTGTCCATTTCACCAAGTTAAGGTGGTTATTTTGGGTCAAGATCCATACCCAACTAAAGGTCATGCACACGGCTTATGTTTTTCTGTAGAACCCAATGTGAGGCCTTTACCCAAAAGCTTAAATAATATTTTCAAAGAGTTGCAAGCTGACCTAGGTGTGCCATTTCCTGAAAATGGCAATTTAATTGCATGGGCTCAGCAAGGTGTTTTATTGCTCAATAGCGTACTAACTGTTGAAGAAGGATTGCCAGACAGTCACAAAAATTTTGGCTGGGAAACATTTACAGATGCCGTCATTGCGCAAATCAATGCCCAAAAAAATAACGTGGTTTTTATTTTATGGGGTGCTAAGGCAGCGCAAAAGGCAAGTTTCATTGACAACAGCAAACACCTGATATTAAAATCTGTACATCCATCGCCACTCTCTGCGCATCGCGGTTTTTTTGGATGCCGCCATTTCAGTAAAACAAATGCGTTTTTACGCATGACTCAACAACAAGAAATTCAGTGGTAATTTCTTACCTTTGTCAAGATGATTCAAAACGACTTATTTCTCAGAGCGCACCGAGGAGAAGCTATCGAGCGCTACCCGGTTTGGCTGATGCGTCAGGCAGGCAGAATTTTACCTGAATACCGAGCGGTTCGGTCCAAACTTTCCGGGTTTAAAGAACTCGTAGAGACACCTGCTTTTGCTACTGAAGTAACCATACAGCCTGTTGATCTACTCAATGTAGATGCAGCCATCATTTTCTCGGATATTTTAGTTGTCCCTGAAGCTATGGGCTTGCCTTATCAAATGATTGAACAAAAAGGTCCGTGGTTTGAAAACACCATTCGTTCTCAAGAAGAATTTGCCAGACTAGATCAGCATATTGATGTTCAAGAAAGACTCTGGTATGTTTTCGAAGCCCTCAAACAAACTAAGGCTGCACTCAATGGTCGTGTTCCATTAATTGGCTTTGCCGGCGCACCCTGGACCATTCTCTGTTATATGGTCGAAGGCAAGGGCTCCAAAACGTTTAGTGAATCAAGAAAATTTCTTTACACGCAACCAGCATTAGCGCATGCGCTATTGCAACGCATTACAGACGTCACCATCTCTTATTTAAAGGGGCAAGTTGCAGCTGGTGCCGATGCCCTACAGCTATTTGACTCTTGGGCTGGAATTCTAGGAGATGGCCAGTATAATGAATTTGGCATCAAGTATATTCGCCAGATTTGTGAGGCTTTCCCAGATACGCCTCTGACTGTTTTCTCTAAAGGCGCTATTGGGTCTTTGCCAACTTTGGCGCAGTTGCCATGTACAACGCTTGGCCTCGACTGGAACATGGATGTTACTGTGGCACGCAATTTGGTTCAAGAGAACATGACTTTACAAGGAAATTTAGATCCGTGCGTACTCTATGGTTCACCTCAAATCGTGGCTTCCGAGACCAAAAAAATGCTCAAATCCTTTAAAAGTCAAAGACATATTGTAAATTTGGGTCACGGGGTATACCCAGATATTGACCCAGAAATGGTCAAAGTATTTATTGATACCGTTCAAAACTATGAAATTTAAAACCGCAAACATGACAAAATGGGCACTCTGCTTTGGCTTTGCCACATTGGCTAATTTTTCGCAAGCGCAAGAAGCATTTAAAGAAATTAAAATTGGTTTCGAGAGTGCAGCAAAAGAAGTGACTGAACTTCAGTCCATCGAATTAGCTGGTGGAGAAATTACTTCACCAACCTTAATCAAAGCCGACCTTTTTTCAAAACAAGCTACCGGTGATGTCAGTATTCCGGTCAATATTTACGGCTCAGAAGAACCGACCTCTGAGGATGGTGCTGAGGTTTACGCCGGTATTGTTGCCTACAAACCAGGAAAACAAGCCGCTGAACGTTCATACATTACAATTCCTATTGCCAAAAAAGGAAAAGCAGGCCTTACAAAAGGCATGACCTATTGCGTGGAGTATTCTATTTCTTTGAGCGAGTCTTCTAAGTTTGCTTGTAATAACCTCGGAATTTATTTCACAGACAAAGCGCCAGGATCCGGAGAATCTGAAGCTATTTACGCTGACGGCGATCACGTTGTTAAATCAGCAGTGAATGGTATTTACAACGGATATTTTGGTTGGGATAAGGTTTGTAATATTTACACTGCAAAAGGAGACGAAAAATTCATCACGATCGGAAACTTTGATCGCAATGAAAAAACACAGTTTCAGGCTATGAAAAAGCCGAAAGACTCTGAAGTAGAAGCAATGTTACATGCTTATTATTTCGTTGACAACATCATCATTCGCCAAATTGATATCGATCCAAAAACGAAGCAACCAAAACTAGAGCAGTGTGCTTGTTACAACAAGCGTCCGCCTAAAGTTGAAGATTCTTTCAGCACATTAGTTTATGACAAAACTCCTGAGGTCAACGAAAAAATGACCCTCGATAAAAAAGTTGCTGCACAAACTATTTACTTCAGAGCGGGTAAGTCTTCATTAACTGAAAATGCACGCACTAACCTCGACTACATCGTGGCACAATTGAATGCAAATCCAACCATGACAATTGAAGTTGTTGGACACAATGATGCACTCGAGAACAAGGCTGGCGAAGAAAATGAAATGTATAAAGGAATGGATGCACAGCGAATTGCTGCTGTGAAGAAATACTTAACAAGTCAAGGTATTGCTGCAGAGCGTTTGCTTTCTGTTCCGATGTCAGATAAAGCCCAAAGCACAGAAGTAGCTGAAGACGATGACCAAGAAACCAAAGACGCGAAAAATCGCAGGGTTGAGTTCAGAGTTAAACTCTAAGCTTCTTCAATAAATATTGCCGTTAAGGCATAAAAAAACCGCGGTGAGCCGCGGTTTTTTTATGCCTTATTTTTTTATAGATGCGCTCTTAGAAATGGATAAAGTCTTTGGGTTGGTAAGCCCATCACATTTGTAAAGGAGCCCCTGATTTCAATCACACCTACATGACCAATCCATTCTTGGATACCGTAACTACCTGCTTTGTCGTAGGGCTTGAATTGATCTACGTAAAAATTGATATCTTCTGACTTGAGCTCTTGGAAACGAACTACAGTGCAATCAATTAAATTGTGTTCGCCTTGCTTATTTTTGAGCATCAGACCCGTATAAACTTCGTGTTCTTTACCTGATAGCAAATTCAACATTTCAATGGCTTCATCTCGGTTACCAGGTTTCCCTAAAACTTTGCCGTCTAGGTATACAATCGTATCTGCACAAAGCAGCGTCTCATCGGTTTCAATTTGATCTGCTAACGCAGCAATTTTCTTTTTGCAAATAGAAAGTACGATTTCTTCAGGGCTTTGCTTTGGGTCAAAAGATTCATCGCAGCTGGCCGTGAGTACGCGAAATTCAAAACCAAGCTTACTAAGTAGTTCTTTTCTTCTGGGTGAGGCTGATCCTAATACGAGTTTCATATTTTTCTTGCGCTAAAAGTTGAGTTTACAAAAATAAGGTGAGAAGACCTAGTGGAATGGCTATTTTAAACTGAAAGCGTATCCATTTATTTGCTTTTTCTGGTTGAACAGCAAACCAAATCAGTTGACTCAGGAACAAGAGTGCTAAAAATCCTAAACAAATGGAACCAAAAGTAGTCGGTATACTAAACGAACAGCAAAATTTCAATACAATAAATAAAAACGCCGGAAATTGGAGCGTAATTAAGGCGAGCCAAGTTGCTTTTTTCGCGCCAATTTTTCTAGGAATAGTGTTGGCATTGAGTAATTCATCGCCAGGCATGTCGTGCACGTCTTTTAAGATTTCTCTACTTAGTGTTACGAGAAAGGCACAAACCCCAAGAAATTGGATATAGTGGTAATTCAGGTAGGTTGACCACGTGGCTTCTAGATAGGGTGAAAATGGTTGGTCACTTTCGTTTAAAATTTGAAAGTACCAAGTACTCAAAAAGACAACTAGGGCAGGAAGTACGGCCAAAACAACAGAGCCTAACAATAATTTTCTCTTCCATGAAACACTGTAAAACCAAAGTAAATTAATACTGACTAAATGAATGAACACGAATAGCAAAGTATGATTGGCCCATGATAAATACACTGCAATACCAAAGGCCACAAAATTCAATAGCCAATGCCCAAGAATGGCCCATCTTTTCTGCAAATACTTCGTTAATACTAGTTCTTGCGGTTTATTAATGCGATCGGCCTTTAGGTCAAAATAATCATTGATCAAGTGTCCGGCAGCGGCAATAATTAGCGTCGAAAAAATGAGCAAGCCGTAATGCACGGCATTGAAATCGATGACCTCATATGGATGCATTTTTTTTAAATGATAAGCCACACCCACCATCGTGAATAAGATCACAAGTAGGTTTTTGATTCGAATTAATTTCAAAAATGGGATCATGGTAGGATGATATAAGTCGTTCGACGATTTTTCTGATGTGCAGCTGCTTTCTGAGCATCAGTTGTTAATGCGGCTATTTGCGCATCTGTAATTACTGGTTTCAAGGAACCAAATCCTTTATAACTAATGCGCTCCGCTGCAATTCCTTCCTTGAGTAAAAAATCATAAACTGCTTTGGCCCGCTGTTCTGAAAGTACCATGTTCTTTTGGGCATCTCCTTGGCTATCGGTGTGTCCTTGTACCTCGATTTTCAAACTCGAGTTCGTTTTTAAGTAATTCACGAGATTGATTAACTCAATTCTTGATTCGGGGCGCAGTGTTGCCTTAGCTAGGTCAAAAAATACATTGTTGAGGACGTTTTCAACCTTCGAATGAATAGGATTGAGCGGCATGTCCAAATGATAGCTTTGCGCGTTTTCTTTTTGAGTGAGGTCAAAATTCAAAGAAAATGGGAGGTAGCCTTCTTTGTTCACGAGCACCGCATAGCTGCGATCAACAGGTAAGGGCAATACAATTTTTCCGTCTTGGATATCCGTTTGCCCGTTGTATACTTCTTTGCCACTAGTTAGATCGGTGAGTTGCACATTAGCTTGTAATCTTTTAGCGCTAACGGCATCAAAAGCCAATCCTTCGAAGTAAAAGGTTTGGGTAGCTTGTAAAGATTCAGGTAAGTTAAACCAATAGATATCTAGGTTTCCGTAACCACCTTCGCGGTCCGACGCAAAAAAGGCAATATCACCTAAAGCCGAGACCAGTAATGAGTTTTCGTCAAATCGGGTATTGATAGGATAGCCTAAGTTAACGGGCTTCGACCACTGGCCTTGCTCATTGAGTTGACTCACAAAAAGATCGGATCCGCCTAAACCGATATGTCCTCTCGAGGCAAAATAAAGTGTTTTTCCATCGGGATGAATCTGAACGGATTCTTCATTTTGGCTAGAATTTATAGTATTTGAAAGCCTAATGGCTTCTGACCATTGGCCATTATTTTGTATTTGAGATACATAGATGTCTGAATTTGAACGTCCTTCACGACTTCTAATAGCTCTGATAAAGTATAAGGTTTTGCCATCAGCACTCAGAGAGGGTTGGGTTTCCCAGTTTGCAGTATTGACAGCGCCCGGCAAATTAATGGGGTTTGTCCATTGATTGCCAATTTTTTCAGTAATAAATAAATCGCAAGATCCCTTACCAGTTCTATTGGCGCCATAGTTGACACCACTGTTGTCGGTGCACGCAACAAAAATTATTTTTTTACCATCACCAGAGATAGTAGGTGCACCTTCATTCCAATTTGTATTGATATTTGGCGGCATGGCCTTCGCCGACTTCCATTGTTTTGTTTTTTCGTCGAATTGTGAAACGTAGAAATCCTCCTGTTCATCAAGGGGGTCAGACATCGGTAATCTCCGCGTAAAAAGTAATACTTGGCCATCAACCGTAAGCGTAGGATAATATTCGGGTAAGATGGTGTTGACACCTTCACCTGCATTAACAGGTTTGAATTCAACAGGTTGTGCCATTGAATGAATTGAAAACTCGGCACAAGCACGCATTTGATACGCCTGATTCACCAAATTTTCTTTTGCGTTTGGGTTTTGTAAAAAACGATTGATATTTTTTAATGCCTCGTCATATTCACCAATAGTAATTAGGCAGGCGGCTAAGTAAAAATACGTACTCCCACTGATGCTATGACTAGGGTCTATGTTGAGGGCTCTTTGATAATATTTGGCAGCTTCGGCATACTTGCGCTGGTAGTCTAAGAACTCGGCTTTTAGTAAAGCTGCTTCCCAAAAATTGGAATCTTTGGAAAGGGCTTGATCTAAGAACGCAATTCCTGCATCATAATTGGGCGCACCTGTTTGCGGGTTGCGCTCCGCTGTCGGTGCTTGTTGTGCTTGCTCGAAAAGTTTAATCGCCTTTTTATTTTCCGTAGAATAAGGGAAAGTCGCTTGCGCGCAAGCGTTTAAAGAAAGGACAAGAAGAAGCGTGCTTAGGAGGGATAGCCTCATGGAATCTGCATATATTTATGCGATTGTAACGAGATTTTCCACTTTTTGTTGCGTTTGATATAGTCGATGATGAGCGGGAGTAAACGATCTTGTTTTTCCCATTCTGTTTGTAAGTACAATTTACAATTAGGCCCGACCTTTTGGGCATGTGTTTCAGCCCATTCGAAATCGGAAGGATGCGCAATGACAATTTTCAATTCATTGGCTTTTGAGTAGGCTTCATCAATAGGAGCTTTAAACTTTTTGGGCGAGAAACAATACCAGTCAATGTGGCCTTTAAGGGGGTGCACACCTGCAGTTTCAATAGCGATTTCAAAACCATTCTCCTTAAGTACAGAAGTGAGTTCTGTGAGGTCGTGCATGGTGGGTTCGCCACCAGTTATGACTACGAAATCTGCTGCGGCGTTTGAAAGTGCCTCAAGGAGTTGATCAATGGTTAAGTATTGCTCAGGGCTGATCGTCCAGCTTTCTTTGACATCGCACCAAACACAACCAACGTCGCAACCCGCTAAACGAATAAAATAAGCAGCTCTACCTGAATGATAACCTTCTCCTTGTAAGGTGAAGAAATGTTCCATGACGGGTAGATGCTTAATTTCTGACATGTCACAAAGTTAGAGATTTAGTCGCAGACAAGTTGATAACGCAACCAATTCATCGCACTAAGCACGGTCATTTCAATATTTCGCTGACGATTGTCGCCAAAACGGAAACTTTTAGCAATGGTTCCGTTAGGTCCGCTGAGTCCAATCCAAACTAAACCAACGGGTTTTTCGGGTGTTCCGCCTGTTGGACCAGCTACGCCAGTTGTAGACAAGCAGTAGTCAACACCTAAAATGCGTTTGCCATTTGCTGCCATTTCAATAGCAACCTGCTTGCTTACAGCTCCAAATTGACTCAAGGCCTCATTTGAAACCTCGGCAATTCGGTTTTTGAGTTCATTGGAATAAGTCAATAAAGCACCTTGATAATAAGCTGAGGCTCCGGGAACAGAGGCAATAGTCTGAGCAAGTTTCCCGGCTGTACAACTTTCAACAGTACCGATACTTAACTTTTTTTCAAGAAGTAAGTTACCCAAAACGCTTTCAAGGGCTTGATCACCCTCTCCAAAAACGGCTTCGGGCAGGCGATTCTTGAGTTCAGTAAATAGCGTGTCAATCAGGATTTCTTCCTCTTTTCCTTTATAGGAAGTGAGCCTTAATTTGACCAAACCCGGCGCAGGTAAGTAGGCCAAGCCAAGTCCAGCAGCCCTCACGCGGTCTTCCCAATCGGCAATTTGCTCAGCTAAGAAAGACTCGCCTATACCTTGAGTAAGCAGCGTTCGATGAAATAAAGTGCTTTTGCCGAAGCGCTCTTCTATTAAAGGAAAAGCTTCTTCGGTCATGATGGTTTTCATTTCATAAGGCACGCCTGGGAGCGAAATAAAAATGACATCTTGTTTTTCAAACCACATCCCTGCAGCAGTTCCGCGTCTGTTTTTAAGGATTTTAGCTTTAACTGGTAAGGCCGCTTGTTGCACATTGACCTCGAGCATGGGTTTGTTGCGTCCTTCAAAAAAAGCAACAATTTGTGCAAGTGTAGCCTCATCAATTGCTAATTCAGAATCAAAGTAGGCAGCAAGAGTATGTTTGGTGAGGTCATCTTTGGTTGGGCCTAAACCGCCAGTTATGATCACGCAATTGGTGTCTGGTAATACAGCGTCAAGCGCTGCAATAATTTGGGTTGGGTCATCGGCAATAGAGAGGGCTCTTGTAATTTGGTAACCACGAAGACTGAATTCTTGACCAAGCCATGAAGCGTTGGTATTGACCGTTTGGCCAATCAAAAGTTCATCGCCTATAGCAATGATTTCAATTTTCATATTTTACAAATTTTGCAATCGATTCGATATGACCTGTGTGTGGAAATTGATCAGCAAGTGCGTATTTCTCGAGTTGATATCCTGCCATTGCTAGCGTATTGGCATCACGGGCTTGTGTAGCCGGATTACAGCTGATATATACGATGCTTTGAGCACCTAGAGCTAAAACTTTTTGGAGTGTCTTAGGAGCTATCCCTGCTCTTGGTGGATCGAGCATAATGCGCTTGATTTTCCCTTGAAATTCTGGATATTCCTTTAAAAATTTTCCGACATCGGCTGCATAAAACTCTGCGCTACTAATTTGATTTTTGAGCGCATTTTCTTTGGCATCAGAGATGGCTTTTTCAACGATGTCGACGCCTATTATACGGACATTTGGATTGCGCTTGGCCATGAGTTGCGCAATGGTACCTGTTCCGCAAAATAAATCCATAGCGATGTCACCATCTTCAAACGGTTCTTCGAAAAGGTAATCGAGGGCCTTGGCGTAAAGCAATTCTGCACAAGCAGGGTTGGTTTGAAAAAAGCTCTCCATCGAAATTTGAAAGCGCAAGCCCGAAAGTTCTTCTTCAATGACCGGGCTACCATACAGCAGGGTAGAAGAGCCATTTTCAATTTTTGCACGATCGGCAACGTTGTCGTTGATGGTGTGCCAAAGCCCAGCAATGCGTCCGGGATGAAGGTTGAGAAGAAAGTCCGTGAAAGCGTTGAGGTCAAAATTTTCAATGCCCTCTGAGGAGGTGACAAGGTTGATGAGTAATTCATTCTTTAAGAAGGATTTTCTGACAACAATGTGTCTGAAAAAACCTTTTTTCTGGGGTGGATGCCATGCAGGCAAACCTGTTCTGAAGAGAAATAAACGCAATTCTTTGAGTTTGCTTTCCCATGCTTCGTCAAATAGCCCGCTTGGTTTGTTGAGGCTTTCTACTTTCCACCAAGTTCCTCTTCTTTTGAAACCTAGCGCAAAAGCGTCATCGAGCTCTTGATTGGTTTGGAGGTCGTGCTCGATGCAAGAGAAGCTGTATTCCATTTTGTTGCGATAATGGTAATGCGCAGGTGAAGAAATAAATACGTCAAATTTCTCTGGGCTGTCGCGGAGTCCGCTGAGGCGCGCAAAAGTTTCTAGTGTGCTTTCTTGTTTATATTTTTCTTGGATGGCAACCGGCACGTGAATGTAGGGGCCGCCTGAAATTTCTTGAAACAGCTGGCTTTGTTCATCGGCAGAACGTTCAATTACTTCTAGTAATTTCGCCTCTGCAAAGTTCTTGCGTTTGGTTTCAATCTTGGCTAAGACAGTTTGCCCGGGAAAGGCGTTGTCAACGAAGATGGTAAAATGTTGGTCATTTTCTTGCAGTCTTGCAATGCCTCTTCCACCAAATGCGTAGGCAGTGATGAGAAGGGTGAGTTCTTGTCCACGATGAATCATATCATGCCGCGAATAACGCCGTTTTCTGAATTTTGAATAAAATCTGTGATTTCTGTGAGTAGGGCTGAAGAGGAGGAACCCTCAAGCGCTTTCATGCCCTTGGAAATATTGCTATTTTGGACATACAAGACACGGTAAATATCTTCAATTTCACGGATTTGCTCTTCGGTAAAACCGCGTCTGCGCAGCCCCACTGAATTGACTCCGGCAAAAGCTAAAGGCTCACGTGCAGCTTTTACATATGGTGGCACATCTTTTCTGATGAGGGAAGCACCGCCAATAAAAGCATGTTTGCCAATATGCACAAACTGCTGCGCAGCTGCTTTTCCTTCGAGTATGGCCCAGTCGTCAATGACAACATGACCTGACAATCCTGTGTAGCTCGCAAGAATCACATTGTTGCCAATTTGACAATCGTGTGCCACATGCACGTAGGTCATGAGTAGGCAGTTGTCTCCGATGCTGGTTTTAAGTTTGTCGTTGGTACCACGGTGAATGGTCACGCATTCGCGAATTTTGGTGTGGTTACCGATTTCTACTGTTGTATATTCATTGCTGAATTTGAGATCTTGTGGAATGACACCTACTGAAGCCCCCGGAAATACATCGCAATCTTCACCGATTCTTGTACCGGGATAAAGGACTGCGTTAGAGTGGATATGACAACCATTGCCAATGATGACATCCTCATGAATAACAGCAAATGGATCAATGCGCACATTTTGGCCAATTTGTACGTCTTTTGAAATGGAGGCTAGGTTGGAAATCATTCGGCTTTATCTTTAATGATTTGTGCCAACATACTCGCTTCAGAAACAACCTTGCCGTTGACATAAGCGGTTCCGCTCATTTCAACTAAACCGCGACGGATAGGAGAAGTAAGCACTAATTCAAACACGACGGTATCGCCAGGCACAACTTTTTGTTTGAAGCGAACGTTGTCGATTTTCATGAAGTAAGTGGAATACAAATGCGGATCTTCGACCTGAGAAAGTGCGTAGATACCTCCAACTTGCGCCATGGCTTCAATTTGCAATACTCCTGGGAAAACAGGGTTGCCAGGGAAGTGCCCGGTAAAGATGGGCTCGTTCATGGTGATGTTCTTGATGCCCACAATGGATTCAGGGTGTATTTCAAGAATTTTGTCGACCATTAAGAAAGGGTAACGATGCGGAAGCATGCGTTCGATGTCTTGAGTGGTGTAAAGAGGATCCTTTTCGAGGTCGAAAAACTTCCCTTTTTGTTGTTGTTTCTTGATTTGCTCTTTGAGCACTTTGGCAAAACGAACGTTGCCTGAGTGCCCCGGACGTGCAGCAAGAATGTGTGCTTTGATTGGTTTACCAACCAAGGCGAGGTCACCGATGATATCGAGTAATTTGTGGCGGGCAGGCTCGTTTTCGCATTGTAATTTACTGCTGTTCAAGACACCAATGCCGTCGAGGTTAACTTGTAATTTTTCTTTACCAAGAATTTCTGCGAGTTCATCGAGTTCGGCTTGTTGTACATCGGCGCGATCGACAAGAACAATAGCATTATCTAGGTCTCCTCCTTTGATGAGGTTATTTTTTGCTAAAATCTCAAGTTCGCGAAGAAAAACAAAGGTTCTGCAATGTGCAATTTCTTTGTTGAATTCTCCGATGTGGTACATGCTTGCGTGCTGTGTTCCAAGAACAGGAGATTTGTAGTCTACCATGACTGTAACGCGGTAATTGGTATCGGGGATGGCAAGAAATTCAATGCCTTTTTCGGTGTCTTCCCAGGGAATATTTTCAGTAAGCTCAAAGTATTCGCGTACAGCGTCTTGTTCTTCGTAGCCGGTTGCTTCAATAGCCTTTACAAATGGTAGCGCACTGCCATCCATGATTGGGATTTCAGGGGCATTGATTTGAATTAAAGCGTTGTCTACTTGACATCCGTAAAGTGCTGCTAAGACATGCTCAGTGGTGTAGACTCTGGCGCCGTTTTGTTCGAGGGTAGTGCCGCGATCAGTGGCAACCACTAAATCAGCATCTGCTTTGATGATGGGTTGATTTTCGAGGTCTACGCGTTGAAATTTATAGCCATGATTGGCAGGTGCGGGCAATATTTCGAGACGGACTTTTTCACCGGTATGTAGGCCAACACCTTCAAAAACGATGCTTTGCTTGAGTGTGCGTTGTTTTTCTGTCATGCTTATTTGTTTTTGAGCAAGTCGTTGAGTTTGTTTTCGAGCTCATAGATCTTTTGGATAAGGCCAGGAAGTTTTCTGAACCCAAAGTGTGAGCGTTTGTATTCATTGATAGGAATGGCAGGAGTTCCCATGAGGGTGTCTGCTTTTTTCACAGTGGAAGGGATGCCAGACTGCGCCACAATTTTAGTGTGATCTGCCACGCTGAGATGCCCGGCAATACCAGTTTGACCACCGATCATGACGTGCTTGCCGATTTTTGCAGAACCTGCAATCCCGACCTGTGCTGCCATAGCGGTATGCTGATCGACGTCCACGTTGTGAGCAATTTGACACAGGTTGTCAATTTTGACGCCTTTGCGGATGAATGTAGAGCCCATGGTTGCACGATCAATGGTGCAATTGGCTCCGATTTCGACGTCGTCTTCAATGACAACGTTTCCAATTTGAGGAATTTTGCTGTAGACGCCATTTTCGTCAGGGGCAAAACCAAATCCGTCAGAGCCAATAACGGTTCCGGCATGAATGATGCAATTAGCACCTACATGACATTCTTTGTAAATGTTCACGGAAGCGTAGAGAATGGTGTTTGGACCAATGCTCGCGTTATCTTGAATGACGGCGTTAGGATGTATTTGACAGTTGTCTGCAATTTTGACATTGGCGCCAATGTATGCAAAAGCACCGATGTAAACATTGCTGCCAACTTGCGCACTTTCATGAATAAATGAAGGCTGTTCAATAACGGCCTCTTTTTTATTCATGCTGTCATACAAAGCTAACAACTGCGCAAAGCATGCGTAGGCATCAGCAACCTTGATAAGCGTGAGTGTTTCAGGGAGTGCTTTGCTTGGTTCAAAAGTTTGATTGACAATGCAAATACTTGAAGCTGTGCTGTAAATGTAAACCTCGTATTTAGGATTAGACAAGAAGCTAAGTGCTCCTGGCTGACCTTCTTCAATTTTGGCCAATGCACTAACGGAGGCCTGAGGATTGCCAATGACTTCTCCGTTTAGTAAACCAGCAATCTGCTCCGCAGTAAATTCCATAATTCAAAGTTAAAAAAACGGAGAGAAGAGCAGGCGTAGATTTACCTAACTTTTAAACAATTTTTTACTAAAAAATGTGAATTATTCTAAAAATCCAGGGCTTCCTCCTTGAGATCGACAATTTTAATCTTGTCTTTATACCAAATACAGGTTGCAAACAGCAGTGCTTTTGGTAATTTTTTAGTCCTAAAACTCAACACATGAAGAGGTCTTGGCTGTTCGTTTAGCCTTGATTTTGTTGCATGAAACGCGCCTTTAAATAAGGCTTTTTGTAACTGGCTATCGTTGGCTAAGCCAAGTGCTTTGAGGTGTGCTTGTAAAGCGGGTCTTGGATCAGAATAGACCAAGTTTTTGTTGTTTGGTGTGTGTATAATTGGAGCTTCGGAATGCTTCTTTTTTTGTTTCTTAAGCGCTTTTACTGAACTTACAAAAGGAATAAATTCGACAACAAAACTTTCATCGGTCATGCGTGCAAGGCAATGGACGTCTTTTTTGCTGCTCGTGTTGAACGTGAGGTCATAAACCTTGTGTTTGCCACTTCTGATGCTCTTTGTGAAGGCGATATCTGCCTCTTGAATGGCATTATAGAATTGGTCTTTGGTAAGCTTATTTTTTTGAAAGAAATCTTGTTGAACAGCTTTGTTCATAACCCAGACTCGGGCGTTCATGGCTTCTTTTACGCGGTTGGATGGCATCCAACTGCAACCACGGGTATTGAAAATACCGAAGGTCAGGATGAGGCCTAGACCAAACCCTAAGCCGTAGTAACGAAGTCTTCTCCAGAATGATTCCATGGCATAAAAAAAGGGAGCGAGCTCCCTTTAAAAATTTACATTAATGCTTCGAGTTTCTCGGCCAAAACTGCCTTTGGAACAGCTCCTACTGATTTGTCGACTACCTCGCCATTTTTGATGAAAAGAATGGTTGGGATTGAGCGTACGCCAAATTTTGCAGAAACACCCATGTTGTGATCAACATTTACTTTTCCAATTAAGGCTTTGCCTTCATATTCTTTGTGCATTTCTTCGATAACTGGGCCAATCATGCGGCAAGGACCACACCATTCTGCCCAAAAGTCGATGATGACTGGTTTGTCTGAGTTCATGACAACTTCATCGAAGTTTGCGTCTGTAATTTCTAATGCCATTTTATTTTATTTTTTGATGTCAATACTACTTAGGAGCGACAAAATTAATGCTTTTTAATTGAAGCTCAGTTTAATCCTTTATTTTTTTGTTCGTTGTGCCAATTCTGGGGCCAAGTACTTGGCGGTGTATGAAATAGTTGTTGCTTTTTTAATCAACTGTTCGGGGCTTCCAACACACACTACTTGTCCTCCTCGATGCCCGCCTTCAGGTCCAATATCGATGATGTAGTCGGCGGCTTTAATCATGTCGAGGTTGTGTTCAATGACCAAAACAGTATTGCCTTCATCGACCAATCTTTGCAAAACAGCCAATAGCATATTGATGTCTTCGAAATGCAAACCTGTTGAAGGTTCATCCAAGATGTAAATGGTTTTTCCGGTAGCTTTTTTAGCTAATTCTGCGGCCAATTTGATACGCTGAGCTTCTCCGCCAGAAAGTGTGGTAGAAGATTGCCCAAGCTGTATATAACCTAAGCCTACTTCTTTTAGGGTGAGTAGGACGCGATAAATTTTTGGATGATTTTCAAAAAAGTCTACGGCTTCATTGATCGTCATTTGTAATACATCGGCAATGCTTTTCCCTTTGTACTTGACTTCTAGCGTTTCGTTGTTGTATCTTTTTCCGTTGCAGGTTTCACACAAGACATAGACATCTGGTAAAAAGTTCATTTCAATGAGTCTCATGCCGCCTCCATTGCACGTTTCGCATTTGCCGCCAGCTACATTGAAGGAAAAGCGCCCAGCTTTATAACCTCTAATTTGAGCCTCTGGCATTGCGGCAAAAAGGCTGCGTATTTCGTCAAAGACCTTGGTGTAGGTGACCGGGTTTGAACGTGGCGTGCGACCAATTGGGCTTTGGTCAATCTCGATGACTTTATCTAGATGCTCAAGGCCTTCAATGGTTTTGTATGGAAGTGGGGTGCGGATTTCATCATAAAAATGATTCATCAGGATAGGGTAGAGCGTCTGATTGATCAAGCTCGATTTACCACTACCACTCACACCGGTAACAAAAGTAAATGTGCCAAGAGGAATTTTGATGTTGCAATTTTGAAGGTTGTGCCCTGTGGCACCAAGGAGCTCTAAAAAGTTGCCGTTTCCGGTTCGTCGTACTTTTGGTACGGTAAGCTGAAGGTCTCCGTTTAAGTACCCTGCCGTTGTAGTTTGCGCTTTCAGCATTTCGGGATAGGTACCCGCAAAAACTATTTCTCCGCCGTGCTTTCCGGCACCTGGCCCAATGTCTACTATATAATCGGCGGCTTCCATCATTTCTTTATCGTGCTCAACGACTAAAACCGTATTGCCTAAGTCTCTGAGTTTGGTGAGCGAAGCAATCAATTTGGTGTTGTCTCTTTGATGCAAACCAATGGATGGTTCATCGAGGATATACAAGACATTGAGTAGTTCTGTTCCAATTTGTGTCGCAAGTCTGATGCGCTGAGCTTCCCCTCCAGAAAGTGTTTTTGCACTGCGGTTCATGGTGAGGTAGTCAAGACCAACCTCGAGTACAAATCCCAAACGTGCATTGATTTCCTTTATAATTTCTTTGCCAATAATAAGCGCTTGTTCGTCAAGAATTTGAGGTAAAGTGCCACACCAATCATGCAAACTTTGAAGATCAAGTTGACCAAGGTCACCGATATGCTTGTCTCCAATTTTGAAATTGAGCGCTTCCTTTCTTAAGCGAAAACCGTTGCAGGTCGGGCAGGTTTTTTTCTGCATGAAGCTTTGGGCCCAACGTAGTATTGCTGTGCTTGAATCATCAGCATGTCTACCCATGAAATGTATGAGTCCTTCAAAGCGTTCTTGAGTTACCTCTGGCCCCAATTCCATGTCTTCGTTGCCGTAGAGTAAAAGGTCAATCAAGGCTTCGTCAAAATCTGCGATAGGTGTATTGAGCGTAAATTGCTCGGTATTCAGGATGCGTTCAATTTTATCAAAAATCCAGGATTTCTTGTAGTCGCCGAGCGGCGCTAAACCTCCTTTTTTAATCGATAAATTCGGATTTGGAATGATTTTATCGCGGTCCATCTCACTGACTTCGCCCAGGCCTTTGCAACTAGGGCAAGCACCGTAAGGCGAATTAAAAGAAAACAGACTGGGTTCCGGTTCTGGGTAACTAATGCCTGTGCTAGGGCACATTAATGAGCGGCTGTAATGACGAATCTGATTGCTGTCTAGGTCGAGAACCATGAGGCTGCCATCTCCAAGTTTCATACAAGTGGTGACTGTTTCATAACAACGGCGCTCATCAACCTCGCCCGCAACAAAACGATCCACTACAATTTCGATGTCGTGGATTTTATAGCGGTCAAGCTTGAGTCCTTTTTGAATTTCATGTACTTCGCCATCTACCCGCACGCGCAAGTATCCTAAGCGTTGAATTTGCTCAAAAAGTTCGCGATAATGCCCCTTTCTACCGCGCACTTTTGGCGCTAAAAGTGCCACGCGTTTTCCTGCAAAGTCTTGTTGAATCAGTGTAGCAATCGTTTCGTCACTATACTTGACCATCGCTTCGCCACTTAAATAAGAGTAGGCAGTAGCAGTTCGGGCATACAGGAGGCGAAAGAAGTCATAGAGTTCAGTAATGGTGCCAACTGTTGATCTAGGTGAGCGCCCCACTGTTTTTTGCTCAATAGAAATGACAGGACTAAGCCCATCTATTTTATCGACATCAGGTCTTTCTAAGCCGCCGATAAACTGCCGCGCATAGGCTGAAAAAGTATCGAGGTAACGGCGCTGTCCTTCTGCAAAGATGGTGTCAAAAGCCAAAGAAGATTTGCCGCTACCGCTCAGCCCCGTAAAAACCACTAATTGGTGTCGAGGAATGCTCAAGTGCACATCTTTAAGATTGTGTTCTCGGGCGCCTTGAACAATAATATGGGTATTCGGTGCTGCTTTTGCGCTAGACATACGTTTTGAATTACGGGCGTAAAATTAATTTAAATTTGTGGATGCGCTTTTATACTTTTTTCCTGGTTAGTTTCGTTTTGAGCACGCATTTTTATGCGCAAAATTCAGTGCAAAAGGCGCTATTACAATTACAGCAAGATCCTAGTTTAAAAGGAAGTCAGTGGAGCATCTGTGCTTATAATACACAAACAAAGGACACGATTGTTTCGTGGAATCCGGATCTTGCTTTGCCGGGTGCTTCGATTACTAAACTGTTTAGTACGGCTGCAGCACTCGAGATTTTAGGTGCTGACAATCAAGTTCGGACGCAAATTTTTATGGAGGGCACCCTTGATGCCAATGGAGTACTTCACGGCAATATTTGGGTCAAAGGAGCCGGCGACGTCAGCTTAGGCTCTCGGTATTTTCAAACACCCGGGACTGAATTGCAATTTTTAGACGCATGGGTTTCTGCGATTAGCAAAGCAGGTATTAAATACATAACAGGATCAGTAATTACCGATGCAGCATCTTTTGGTTATGAAACTTGCCCGCTAGGTTGGGAGCGAGCCGACATGGGTAATTATTATGGATGTGGTGCCTACGGTTTGAATTTTTACGACAACACTTTAAAATTGGGTTTCAAAACAGGCCCTGCAGGTAGGCCAATTCAACTCAATTCAGTATACCCTAATGACATTCATTATAAATTGAGCATCGAAGCCAAGTCTGCGGCTATTAGTGATGACCAAAGTTATGTGCACGGGATTCCTTTTGATGACGAAAGAAAAATTACGGGTTATTTACCTGCCAATCAGGCAAATTTCATTGTAAAAGCCAGTATGCCCGATCCGGAAAGATTATTAGCGCAGTTGCTTTATGAAAAACTCCAGCAAAGTGGCGTACGGGTCGATGATGGGGCTAGGTCAAAAAGATTTTATCCGGAAGCACCGAGTTATTCAACTTTTCAATTGATACATGAACACAATGGAGAGCCAACTTCGAAAGTGGTTTATTGGACCAATCAGCGCAGTGTTAATTTGTATGCAGAAGGCCTTTTGCGTCAGGTTGGCTACAAATACTATGGCTTAGGTTCCTATGATAACGGCCTTAAAGTGCTTGATAGCCTGAATCAAAGTTGGGGAGTTGGAACGGTAAACATTGTAGATGGCAGTGGCTTGTCCAAAGAGAATCGGATCAGTGCCAGGCAGTTTGTTCACTTATTAATTGCTCAGAAAGAACAAGCATATTTTGAAACCTACTATAAAAGTCTGCCAATAGCCGGAGAAAGCGGAACTGTAAAATCGCTTTGTGCAGGACAAGTAGGATCAGGTAAAATACATGCCAAAAGTGGTAGTATCAAAGGAATTAAGGCTTATTCGGGCTATATAGAAACGCTAGACGGCCAGCAAATAGCTTTTGCTATTATTGCTAATGCGCCCGGTTTATCAGGAGCCAATCTTAGTAAAAAAATGGAGCCATTGCTCAATGCATTGGTTAGTGCTTCAACTCAACCTGAATAATTTCTTGCCAAAAATCGGTAATACTGATGTCTGCAGCTGCCAACATCTGCGGAACAATACTCGCTGGAGAAAAACCTGGTGTGGTATTGACTTCTATGACAAAAGGTTCTTGCCCAACTAACATGAAGTCGATGCGCGCAATAGCTTTTAAGCCCAATAGGTCATAAATTCTTTTGGCGGTATCTTGAACTTTATCACGCAAGGTATCTTCAATTCTGGCCGGGGTAATTTCTTGTGACTTTCCGCTGTACTTCGCTTCGTAGTCAAAGAATTCGGTTTCAGAAACTATTTCGGTAAGCGGTAAAGCCACCAATCCTTTATTGCTGCGATATACACCACACGTAACTTCTACTCCATCTAAAAAAGATTCAAGTACTACGCGTTTTCCTTCTTTGAAAGCGAGCTCAAGTGCAGGCGTGAGTTCTGCTGCTGTTTTAACTTTTGAAATCCCATAACTTGACCCTGAATCTGCAGGTTTGACAAAAATGGGCAAGCCTAATTCTTCGATGAGCGCTTCATTCGATACCTGAGTTTGTTCAGTTAAGATTTCAGACTTAGCGACCTTAAATCCAAACCCTTTTAAAAATTGATTGCAATACCATTTGTCAAACGAAAGGGCAGAGGCCAGTACACCAGAATTAAGGTATGGAATGCCCATCATGTCGAGGTAGGCTTGAATTTTGCCATTTTCCCCTGGATCACCGTGAGTGTAAATGAGTGCTGCATCGATTCTTTCCGTTTGGCCGCTTTTCGCATAACTTGCTGAATTGAGGTCGAACAAAACTGTTCCATTTTCAGTCTGTACCTCCCAGCCGTCTTTTTGAACTATAATTAAAATACAGTCATAATTTTTTGGAAAATGAGCGCTGATAGTTTTTGCACTTTTTAGAGAGATGTCAAACTCGGAGGAAAAACCGCCGCAAAATAGGCCGATGCGCTTCATGTCAAGAATTTGAGCCAAAATTATCTAAAATTGGTAATTTCGCAGCATGAGGCCTTTGTATTTTATTTTTTGGTTATGCTTAGGATTTAGCTTTCGCTTATTTTTTAGAAGAGTGGTGCAGGTCAGGCCAAGCAAAACGCGTTTTGGTCGTACAATATTTGTCAGTAACCACCCATCCGCATTTCTCGACCCAATTGTGATTGCCAGATTGCGCAAACCAGTCATTTATTTCATGACGCGTTCGGATGTTTTTAACAAATTCACACGCCCACTTTTTTGGTTGGCACACATGCTACCTATTTATCGTCAGCAAGACGGCGGAAATTCGCAAGAAAAAAATCAAAAAGTATTCAAAAAGGCTACGCAAGCACTTGCCAGAAATCGGAACTTACTCGTTTTTGGAGAGGGAATAACAGATGATATTTTTGAAAGAAGACTCAAGCCAATTAAAAAGGGTGCTATTCGCATTGGTTTTACAGCGTTAGAAACTCTAAACTGGTCAGTAGAAATCAAAGTTCAAGGCCTCGGAATCAACTATACAAATCCAGGTGTATTGCGCAGCGATGTCTTGATTTCAGGCGCTGAACCTATAGTTTTAAACGACTACAAGGAGGCTTATCTTGAAAATCCAAGCAAAGTCATTACAGAACTAAACCGAGAGCTAGAACTTCGTATGCAAGCTCAAATTACCCATGTGCAGTCAGATGAAGATGTGATTTTACACGAGCGCATTATGATGTTGACGCGCAGCGGCATGAATGTAGATTGTTATGATCCGAATCAAAGTTTGAAGGAGCGTTGGCAATATTCTCAAGCGCTAGCTGAAAAACTAAATGAAGGAAGCTTGGCGCAAACCTCAAATTGGGAGGAACTCAAAGCGTCTGTGCATGCATATTTTTTAGCACTTGATCGTCAAAATCTAACTGAGGCAGCTCTCTATAATTATGCCATTGATGCCACTTGGCGTAGAAGAAATATTTTTCAATTAATAGCTTGGTTCCCAATGTTTTTCTTGGGGCTATTTCACATTGCGTTGCCATATTTGCTTGTTAAACGCTTTGTAGAAAAGACATTCAAAAGACCTGTGTTTTGGACTGGTGCAAAAATGGGAATGCTCTTGGTCTTATTGCCAATTTGGAATTTAATATTACTAGGAGTCGCTTCGTGTTTTATCGATTTACATTGGCTGGTCTGGATCAGTTACTTTGTCTTTTTAAACTTGGTGGCACATGGCTTTCATCGTTTTATCTCAGCCTTTGCCGCACAAAAAAAATCGTCAGGTTTGGACGCACAAAAACTGAATGAACTTGTTATTCACAGGTCGGCTCTTTTGAAGCTACTTAAGGAAATAGGACTCTAAAAATGGAAGAAAGCACTAGAATTAAAAAACCGAAGTGGTTACGCGTCAAGTTGCCAACTGGTGAGAATTATAGAAAAGTCCGCGGACTAGTAGATCAGCACAATCTGCATACCATTTGCGAATCAGGTAGTTGCCCAAACATGGGTGAATGCTGGGGCGAGGGTACAGCAACATTCATGATCTTAGGTAACATTTGCACCCGCTCTTGTGGCTTTTGTGGCGTGCAAACTGGCAAGCCAGATGCGGTCGATATTTACGAGCCAGGTAAAGTGGCGAATTCTGTCAAAATCATGGGTGTAAAGCATGCTGTCATTACTTCAGTAGACCGCGATGACCTCAAAGATGGTGGTTCTGAAATTTGGGCGCAAACAATACGTGCCATTCGTCAGCAAAGCCCGGGAACGACACTTGAAACGCTCATTCCTGATTTTGCAGGTAATTGGGAAAACCTTCAGGTTTTAATCAATGCCGCTCCAGAAATTGTTTCTCATAATCTCGAGACCGTCAGAAGACTCACTAAACAAGTGCGCATACAAGCCAAATATGACAGAAGTTTAGAACTTTTGTTCCGACTTAAAAAAGGAGGCATGCGTACGAAGTCTGGTGTGATGCTTGGTCTTGGAGAAACGCAAGAGGAGGTCATTGAAACGATGCAAGATTTGCGCGCCGTTCAAGTTGACATTTTAACCTTGGGGCAATATCTGCAACCAACACCAAAGCATTTACCAGTAGCTGAATTTATTGAACCAGCTCAGTTTGATTATTATAAAAAACTAGGTCTCGAAATGGGTTTTAGGTATGTTGAAAGTGGTCCGTTAGTCCGTTCCTCCTATCATGCTGAGAAACATTTGTTTGATTAAAAGAAATTTCAATTAAGAGCCTAACAAAAATTTATTAAAAAAAATGTGCTTAACGTCATCAGATTGACGGTTTATTAAGAGAATATTTCTTAATTTGGCACACTAAACTTGTACCATAAATAATTTATCTATGAATAAGAAGGTCTATGTATTTGGTTCTGTGGTGTTTGCAGGTGCTTTAGCGCTGGCTTTTGCAGTCAATCAATTCTTGCCTAAAACGGCATTCTATCGTCAGGCAAACTTATCAGTTTTGAAAGAAAATTCTTCTGACGATGCGATGGCATGGCTCAAAGCACGTTATGTTGATGTAACTACCGGGCAACCTGTTTCTAATGAAACGCTCATTCAGATCGAAAAAGAAATTCGCAAAATGAGTAAATCAAAAACTGTCGTTTTTGAATCGTTGGGTCCAGATAACATCGGTGGGCGTACTCGCGCTATTTGCATCGACCGCACCAACATTAACCGTTTGTGGGCTGGAGGTGTTTCAGGAGGTCTCTTTGTTTCAACCAACAAAGGAAACTACTGGGAGCGCGTAACCACTTACTTTGACGCTGGTGCAAATCCTTTCATTTCCAGCATGACCATGACTCCAGACAACACGCTTTATGTGGCTACTGGTTCAAACGATGAAGGTTGGGGTGGTAATGGAGTTTGGTATACAACTGACTTCGGAGCAACTTGGGATAAAATCCCAGGAACTGTAAGCTGTACAGAAGTAGCAAGCTCTAATGCAGATAACTTTGTTTGGTTAGCTACAGCATCTGGCCTGAAAAAATGGCAAGTTGGCGATGCAGCCATGACTTCAGTTCAAGGAGGTACTGGCGGTTGTGCAGCCTTACAAGTTTCTAAAAATGGTCAAGTAATTGTTGCTGCTTTCGGAGCCAATAAGACATACGTATCTACCAACGGTGGTGCAAGCTTTGATGACAAATCTGGTACAATTGCCAACAATTTAGTTCCGACAGGGGCAGCCCGCATTGAGTATGCAATTTCTCCAACTTCAAACTCAGCAGGTAACTATTCTTTGTATGCAACTAGAACCAATTCTAACTTGTTATCTATGCACGTTTCTCATGACAACGGTGCAACCTGGACACAATTCGTAGGCCCATCTGGTCCACCAAATGAATTTGATATCTACAGAAATCAAGGAACTTATAACAGTATTCTCTCAGTTGACCCAACAGACCCTGAGCGCCTTTTAATCGGTGGTATCGATGTTTGGGAATGGAAACAAACTGTAAACAATCCGCCTTCAGGTGGTTTTGAAAAAATCTCTTTGTGGTTTGTGAATCCGAGTTCACCAACATATGTGCACGCAGACAACCACGAAATGAAATGGGATAACAACAACCGCCTTTATGTAGGAAACGATGGCGGCGTCGGTATCACCCTTGACAAAGGACAAAACTGGTATCCGGCAAACCGCGGTTACAACGTAACGCAATTCTATGGTATTGCATTTGATGCTGCAGGTCGTGTAATGGGTGGTGCACAAGATAACGGTACCCTCTACAATGACTTTAGTTTATCAACTTATCATGAATTCCGCGAAGTAGGTGGTGGAGATGGTTTTGAATGTGAAATTTCATTCTTTAACCCGAATGTGATGTTCTCTTCTATTTACTACAACTCAATTTCTCGCTCTGGCGACCGTGGTGTAAACTTCACTAATTTCTCACCTAACTTACCAGGTACCTATGACCCACCAGGTACAGACGGTAGTTCATACCACCCTTTCCACACGGAGTTGTTCCTAGCTGAAAACTATGACCTCAACTCAGAAGATTCTGTAACCTTTGTACCAACTAAGAATTATGCAGCTGGTACGGTTCTTCGTGTGCCGTCACTTGCATCTGGAGATACGATCAACTATGAAACACCAACGGCGTTATATTTTGACGACACACTTTACTGGGATCCAACCTTAACAACAAATGGTGTGAACTACGGTATCAACAATGCAACTGGTGAAACAGTAGAAATGGGTACTGACACCATGATTTTTAACGTGGCATGGGATACACTTCGTATTCAAGATCCTTACCAATCTTGGTTCTTAGTTTATGTAAACGCCAACGGTGGTGAACTTTGGGGTACGCGTAATGCAACCCGTTTCTCTGTTACAAACCCGGGTTGGATTTGTGTAGCGAAAGGTATTGGCGGTGGTTTATTTAACTCTGTTGACGTAGAATTCTCTAGAGATCTCAATCATTGCTATATCAGTGCAGGAAATGGTGTTTGGAGACTTGACGGCTTAGGTTCAATTTATACAAGTGACCCTAACTTTGCCTCTAAAGTTGGCTTTGTGACACAAGGTGCCACAACAACCACTCCTACAGCAACCACGATCACTAAAATCACCAATACTGCATATGAAGGTATAGCCATCAACCCAAATAATGAAAATGACCTCATTTGTTTTGCTGGTTTCAACGGTGTCAATAAACGTACAAACAACGCTACCGCAAGTGCACCATCCTTCACTAACCTTGGTGCTATTGTATCTGGAATCGCTTGTTACGATGGTATCATCGATCGCAACAACCCAGATATTATTGTAGTGGGTACCTCAAGTGGTGCATTTGTCTCAGAAAACGGTGGTTTAACTTGGGAAAATGCTTCAGCAGGTTTTGAAGGCACACCAGTATATGAAGTGCGTCAAAACTGGAGATCTTTTGATGAGGGTAATGGTCGTCCAGGAGAAATCTACCTCGGAACTTTTGGCCGTGGTATCTGGAGAACAACGCAGTACCTTTCCACGCAAAATAATAGCGGTATGTCAAATGACGCCTTCAAAACTAAATTGAAAGCATATCCAAATCCAACTCGTGACAACACTAACCTTACTTTCGAATTGGCCAACAGTGGTAAAGTAAGCGTTCAGGTTTACTCAATTACTGGTCGTTTGGTGCTTTCTAAAGAAGTATACATGAACGAAGGCACACAAGATATCTCTTTAGATAGTTCTGACCTTCCGAATGGCACTTACATTGTTAAATTAAGCGCTGGCAAACAAACAGACACTGCCAAGTTTATCAAAATGTAATAAGAGAATTTTCTCAATAGAAAAAGGGGAGCTGATTAGCTCCCCTTTTTTTGTATCAATATATTTTTGAATTATGGCAAAATTAAATCTGGTGTATTCTTTAGAATAGGATCTAAATTTTTTTCACGCTTTCAGTCACAATGCACCACCGTAGGCTGTCCATGTTGTTGCTCGATAACCATTTGAGGGCTTAAATATGGAATCCCGAGGCCGAGTCCTCTTAAAATCAATAAGAGCCCAATTATGAGTAGGAGCACCTTTTGTGTGTAGCGTGGAAAATAAGCGAGTAGTTTTTGTTGACCTATTAGCGGGATAAAAAACATGATCGGCAAGGTGCCAAGACCAAAAAATAACATGGAAAAGATGGTCTCCATTAGATTAGCGGCGCCTAAAGAAAATAAGACCGCTGTATAAACCATACCGCAGGGAAGGAAGCCATTGAGCAAACCAAAAAGATAGGGACGTAGCGCGGCAGGTGCCTTTTTTACACTTGAAAATCGTGAAGAAATGGCTTTGCCTACATAGCCACTCAACTTTCGAAAGCCAAACCAAGTTTCCATAGAGCCTAGAAAAATGCTCAGAATCATGATGCTACCCGTTGCGATGCTGATCCATTGGATGGCTCCTAGCATCCAATTTTGTAGACCTATTAGTCCGACCAGAAAACCCAAATAGGTATAACTTGAAATTCTCCCTAGATTGTATTTAAAAGAACCCCAAACAGCTTTTTGCTGATTAGATTTATCGATAGGTGCAGCTAGGGCCAAAGGACCACACATGCCTACACAGTGCAAACTAGCTTGTAAGCCAATTAAAAAAGCAATAGCAATAGTCCCGATCATTTACGCAGAAAACTTGTCCGCTGTAGATATGTTCTCTTTTGAATTTGATAGCGCATATCCACTGCATAATTACCTTTTCTTAATTGTGCTACTGGAAAAGAGCTACCAACTTTGAGGTCTAATTCAAGGTCGCCTCCTTTGTTGTTATAACACATGAACGACACATGCAATTTTTCGATGGGGAGGTTTTGTTTCACAGTAAAATGAAGCAATCCATTTTCCTCCTTCAACTCCAACGGATAATTGGCGTTAGCAGCACGTTGTTCGGCAGCCATATCGGCATCTAACGATTGTTCTTGTTCATAATAATCTTCAGCAATTAATTCGGAAGACTCATTTGTAATTACAAATACCATGTAGCCAATAAAAACGACAAAGGCAATCATGGCAACTATTACTGCATTTCTAAAGCTCATAATTAAAGTATTGGTCCGAAAAATTTAGTTTTTACCCTTTGGATGAGTTTACCATTTCCGTAAATCAGCACCCTAATTTTCTTGGTTCCGCCTTTGATGTAGGTTATAGGAAAGCGGATAATGAGTCTTTCTTTAAGTTCAGTTTCAGGTTGTAAAACTAGATTTGATTTGACCGTCTGAATTTCACCATTGAGATCGGAAAGTTTGAAACTAATCTTAAAAGATTTTTGAGTTTTATTCAAGAGATTAACCTCGTATATATTACTAATATGCCCATGCTCATCCATTTGATAGGTCGAACCGCGCTGGCGTATCAAAGTGGTCTGGAAATCTTTGCGTGTACTGATTAAAACAACAAGAGTAACTAGAAGTCCAATCAATAAAAAGGTATACGATTTAACGCGGCGCGTCCATTGAAAAGGCAAGCGCGTTTGGATTCCCTTTTCAGATACAAAACGAACCAGGCCTTTTTCTTGTCCGACGGCTTCCATCATGTGGTCACACGCGTCAATACAGGCGGTACAATTGATGCATTCTAACTGCGTGCCATTTCTGATGTCAATGCCCGTAGGACAAACATGCACGCACTGAAAACAATCAATACAAGCGCCTTTATTTGCCGCAACTCGATCTTCACCTTTTTTAATTTTAGCACGTTGCTCGCCTCGTTTATGGTCATAGGCTACCACCATTGAGTTTTCATCGAGTAGCACCCCTTGCAAGCGCCCATAAGGGCAAATCGTGGTGCAAACTTGTTCTCTAAGAAAGGCAAAAACCCCATAAAAGACATAAGTAAAGATCACAATTGCAATGAAACCGCCTAAATGCTGGCCAAGTGGATCTGTTTGAATGCGCCAAAGTTCATCTGAACCAATAATATAGGCCAGGAAGGTATTTGCGATTAGAAAAGAAATCAGCCAGAAAATAATGTGCTTACTTGTCTTTTTAATGATTTTATTGGCGGTCCAAGGAGCGGTGGCAAGCCGACGCTGTTCTGCCGCATCGCCTTCAATCCAATATTCAATGCGTCTGAAAACCATTTCCATAAAAATGGTTTGTGGGCAAACCCATCCACAAAATAAGCGTCCAAAAATGATAGTGAAGAAAATCACGAAGACCACGCCCAGAATGAGCAGAACCGCAAATATGTACAGGTCTTGTGGCCAAAATATTTGCCCGAAGATCACAAACTTGCGCTCAATGATATTGAGCATCAATAGGGGTTCAGAATGAATCCGTAGGTGTGGTCCGGCAAAAAGTAAGCCTAATAATAAATAAGCTACAATTTGACGTTTATTATAGTAAGAACCTGATGGTTTTTTAGCAAAGATCCAAACGCGTTTACCTTTCTCATTAACTGTGGCAATCCTGTCTCGGAAGGCTTCATCATGTTCATCCATGGTTACCTGCTTTATTTTTCTATAATATCACCCTGCGCAGCTTTCCCTGTTGTTTCTGGAAGAGAGAGCACATATGATGCTACTTGTTGAATCTGAACTGGGTTAAATTTGGAGGAGTGCTCTGGCATGCCGTTAGCGGTTCCATATTTAATCGTCTTGAATACATCCTTAATATCAAAGCCGTAAATCCAAGTTTTATCAGTGAGGTTAGGGCCAATTTCACCTTGACCTTTTGCTAAGTGACAGGCCACGCAATTGCTCGCAAATAGGCTTGCTCCGGCAGCTAAATCAGTTCCACTTGTTAATGCCGTTACTGTGTTTTCATCGACATTCATGGCCATCTTGTTCAAGTAGGCTTGCACTTCTTTTTCTGCCAGTTTCATTTCTTTATCATAAGCCTTGATTTGAAGGTCTGAAGTGCCTAGAATATGATAGTTGAAGAGGTAAATGAACGCAAAAACAATGGTAGCATAAAAACCCCAAACCCACCACGGTGGTAAATTGTTATCAAGTTCTTGGATGCCATCGTATTCGTGCTCCAATAGAATTTTATGTTCTTCTTCAATTGGAACAGCGTCTGTGAGCACTTGATTTACCTTTTGAAAAGATGAGACCATTGGCACAACTTCTTCTTTTTGCGCCTTAGGTTTGATCATCGCAATCATCTGTGTAAAGAGGTGTCGTAAATACAGCACGACAACAAGTAAGATGATGTCAATCACCAAAATTGCCAAAAGATCTGTTGTTTCTACTAAAAGCCATGGGCCATCTTTTGCGCCTTCGCCAGGCCCCATGTAATTGAGTGCATAACTTTGGTTGGTCCAAAAAAGAGCTCCTGTAGAGATAATTAAGATCAAAAGCTTTGATTGCGAACTCATATCTTTCAATTTACTTTTAAAGTAGTCGGACTTCATGAGTGTCATGAGCGTTCCCGCCATAACAATAACCGCAAAAATCAAAATAATCGTGAGTACCATCAGCCAATTAAAAATGGATAGATTTCCTTTGTAGTCAGTTGCTAATTGAGGCTCTAGAACAACTGTTGTATCTGAAACTGCGCTCTTGGTTTCTACCGGAGCCACATAGCTATCAATATAAGAAAAAACAGCATCAATTTCTTCATTGCTCAGGGCTTGTGCAGGCATAGCCGTCGCACTAAAGCCAGAGATTTCTTTTGCCAAGGCACTTTTTCCGGAACTGATCAGTTCTGTAGAATTTTGCACCCATTTGTATAAGTTTTCTCCTTCACCGGCATCAGTCCACTTTTGTTTGACACCTTGTAATTTTGGTCCAGTTGAGTTCTTATCAACCATATGACAAGTATTGCAGCGTGATTTAAAAAGACCTGCGCCGTCAATAGCCCATAAATTCAGTGTGCTTGCACTTAAAATTAAGGCGAGAAAAAGAATGTGACTTTGCTTTTTCATAGGTGTTTATTTTTGATGTTTGTATCTTCTGTTTCAAATTCGAGTGGTAAGGCACTCATTTCCGTAACTCTTGATTTGGACATTTTCCAGACATAAAGCAGAACGATCGCAAAGAAGAGTGTAAAAAGTACCAGCGAGAAAAGAGGATAAATCTCGATATCCAGCATGCTTGTGAGGTTGTGTTTGATAAAGCGTAGCATCTTGATTTATTTTTGAGTTTTTACAGTAATATCAACTCCTAAGCGCTGTAGGTAAGCAATCAAAGCAGTGATTTCTTTTTGCTCGATATCTTGAACAAGGCTTGCCTGATTCACGCCTGTCAATGCTTGTTTTGGCGTCGTGTTCACGATATCAAGTGCAATTTCATGTGCTTGTTTTTTAAGGTCGGCAACAGCTTTTTGATCATACCCTTTTGCGTATGGAACGCCTAGTGTTTGCATCGCTCTGATTTTCTTGGCTGTTAAGCTGAGATCAAGATTATCTTCACGTAGCCAGGTATATGCAGGCATGATAGAACCAGGAGAAACATCTTTTGGCGCCATTAAGTGTTGGTAATGCCAAAAGTTTGATTTGCGAATTTTGGTATTGCCACCTTCTCGAGCCAAATCTGGCCCTGTTCTTTTAGAACCCCATTGGAATGGATGGTCATAGACAAATTCGCCTGATTTAGAATATTCTCCGTAGCGAGCTGTTTCAAAGCGGAGTGGTCTAACAAGCTGAGAGTGACAGTTGTAGCAACCTTCACGAATATAGATGTCGCGACCCTCTAATTCTAATGGCGTGTAGGGCTTCACACTAGCAATTTTTGGAATATTGGATTCGACAATCATTGTAGGAATGATTTCAACGATTCCACCAATCGCAACTACGACTAGGCTTAGGATCATAAATTGAATCGGTTTGCGCTCAATCACTTTGTGCCAGTATTCACCTTTTTCTTGGTGCTGTATATCTTTAGTAACGACAGCTTCTGTTGCTTCATTACTCAGTAAAGCGCCTGACTTTGCTGTTTTCACAAGATTATAAAACATCATGATCGCTCCAATTAAATAGAGGGTACCACCCAGTGATCTGAGGTAGTAATAAGGTTTTAATTGGGTAACTGTTTTTAGAAAATCGGCATTTTGTAGCGTACCATCTGGGTTAAAGTCTTGCCACATAAGCCCCTGCATGAATCCGGCAATATACATTGGGATGGCATAAAGGAGAATTCCCAAAGTAGCAATCCAGAAATGTTGATTGGCCAATTTCTTAGAATAGAGTTCAGTGCGGTAAAGTCTAGGGAACAACCAGTAGAGCATACCAAAAGTGAACATGCCGTTCCAACCCAAGCCACCAATATGAACGTGAGCGATGGTCCAGTCTGTGAAGTGAGAAATTACGTTTACATTTTTCAAAGAAAGTAAAGGTCCTTCAAAAGTAGACATCCCGTATGCAGTAAGGGCAACCACCATGAATTTGAGCATGACATCGTCTCGAACTTTGTCCCAAACGCCGCGCAATGTGAGTAGGCCATTGAGCATACCACCCCAAGATGGAGCAATGAGCATGACAGAGAATACAACGCCCAAACTTTGTGCCCAATCTGGTAAAGTTGAATAAAGTAAATGGTGAGGCCCGGCCCAGATGTACAAGAAAATGAGCGCCCAGAAGTGGATGATTGATAATCGATAAGAATATACTGGTCGGTTTGCCGCTTTCGGTACAAAATAATACATCAAACCAAGGTAAGGTGTCGTGAGAAAGAAGGCCACAGCGTTGTGACCATACCACCATTGGACGAGCGCGTCTTGAACACCAGCATACCAAGAGTAACTTTTTAAGAAAGAAACAGGAAGTTCAAATGAGTTGAAAATATGGAGCATGGCTACGGTTACAAACGTGGCAATGAAGAACCAAATGGCTACATACAGATGTTGAACTCGGCGCACCAAGATGGTCGCAAACATGTTCCAACCCCAAACAACCCACATGAGGGCTATCGCGATATCAATTGGCCACTCAAGTTCTGCATATTCTTTGGAAGTGGTGATTCCGAAAGGCAAGGTCAGGACCGCTGATAAAATGATCAATTGCCAACCCCAAAAATGCAGATAGCTTAGTTTGTCGCTCCACATTCTCGTTTTCAAAAGACGCTGCAGGGAATAGTAAACGCCCGTAAAAATACCGTTTCCAACAAAGGCAAAAATGACCGCATTGGTGTGCAGCGGACGAATTCTACCGAAAGAAACCCATTTAAAACCGAGGTAATCATTGAAAAAATCTGGGAAGGCCAATTGTAGTGCCGCAATGAGCCCTACTAACATACCTGTTACTCCCCAAATGACAGTTGCATACGCAAAATTGCGCACGATTTTATTGTCATAACTGAACTTTTCTGCTTCCATATTTATACATCTTTAGTTGTTGGTTCGTCTTCAAAGAGAATGCGTACTGACGGCCCGTAGTCGTCATCAAATTGCCCATTTTTAGTAGCCCAGAAGAAAAATCCGAGAAAAAAAGCCGCAATGACAAGACTAATAGTGAGCATAAGGTATACGATTCCCATAGTGCAAATTTCACGATGAAAAGCGGCAAGAAGAATGACACACGTTTTTGAAAAAAACTGATTTATATCAGCTTTTGAATAGCCTTCGGAATTTGAACTGGACTAGTGCTGTACTTAGTAGGACGATTGTTATGGAACTAACCGGCATGAAAATAGCTGCAAATAAAGGGGTTAGTTGTCCTGAAATGGCGATGCCCAAGCCGAAAATATTATAGCTCAAGGAAAATGCCAGACAAATTTGCAATACGCGTTTGGCATAACGACCCAAACGAACAAGCTCTGGAAGTTTGTCTAAATATTTAGCATCGAGTATGGCGTCGGAGCTCGGGGTAAATCGGAACATATCTTCGGATAAGGCTATGCCTACTTCGGCCAGTCCCAATGCGCCAACATCATTGAGCCCGTCACCAATGAAAAGTATTTTTTTTCCTTCTTGCTGCCATTTTTGAATCATTAGGGCCTTGTCCTGTGGTTTCATATTGAAAAACAGATTTTCTTGCTTAAAACCCAATTCAATGAGTATTGGGTTATCCATATTTTGATCACCGGAAAGCACATAGCAATGCTTCGCTTGAAATTGATTTAGTATGCGTTGAATGGCTCCTGCTCTCCATGAACTTTTGAAAACGAGCTGCGCCTTTTTGTCGTTGTGTTTTAAATAGAGCTCGTTGCCCATGTTTTCACCTAATCCAGTAAATTGTGCTGAACCTAATTGATAGCTTTCTCCGCCAATAACACCGGTCATGCCTTCTCCTTTCACCTCAGTAATTTTTTCAAGATGAAGGTCTTGAATGTTTTCATTTTGAGCTGCAAAAGCTCTTGAGAATGGGTGTGTTGAATGTCGGGCTAAATTCACAAGAATGGCAAAAGACCGCTTGTCTAGATCGTTGTATTTGAAATCTATCTGATAACTGTTAGGGTCAGTGAGTGTTCCAGTTTTGTCTAGAACAATGGTATCAATGGATGTAAGCGCCTCGACTACCGTTACATTTTTTAAGTACAAGCCTGATTTACCAAGTGCTCTTAAAGTATTGCCCAATGTAAAAGGTGCAGAAAGCGCAAGTGCACAAGGGCAAGCAACGATGAGAACTGAAACGACAACTTTAAAAATAAGCGCGGTATCTATGAAATACCAAGCCAAGCCGCTTCCGAGCGCAATTAGCAGTAAAACCACCAAAAAGTACTGGGCAATTCTATCTTGGTAACGTATCAGTTGATTGCTTGGAATTTTGT
>JBEBBE010000017.1:0-79023 GCA_041158525.1 Bacteroidota bacterium
ATGCCACGACTTTTCAAAATAGAAGCTGCAATCATACTGCGGTATCCACCAGCACAATGTAATATGAAATTTTCATCAGTTGGAAACTTAGCCAAGTGTAAATTAATTTCATTAAGTGGGACATTGATCACATCGACCACATGCTCAGCATCAAATTCACTGCGTTTGCGCACATCAAAGGTTGGAATTTTTTCATTGAACTTAGTTGCAAATTCTGCTGCAGAAATACGTTTTACTGTATCAAGTTCTCTGTTCTCTGCTTTCCAAGCTTCGATTCCTCCTTTTAAATAGCCCACCGTATAATCGTAACCAACACGAGATAAACGAATGATGGCCTCCTCTTCTCGACCCACTTCAGTGACCAATAAAATTTCTTGTTTGATATCGCTGATCATTTCACCTACCCACATGGCAAAGTTACCATCGAGTCCGATGTTGATTGAATTCGGAATGAATCCTTGTGCAAAAACTTCTGGTGCGCGAGTGTCCAAAATCAAGGCCGCTGATTCATTGGCTACCAATTCAAAAGAACTAGGGCTTAAGCCTCTATTTGCGCGGTCCATGATTGTATCCAAAGAATCATAGCCTTGAATATTCATGAGCACATTTTTCGGAAAATATGCTGGCGGAGTTGTTAGACCAGTAAGTAATTCATCGATAAATTCTTCTTTGGTCATATCTGGTCTGAGCGCATAATTTATTCTTTTTTGATTGCCCAAAGTATCAGTAGTTTCTTTACTCATTTTTTTTCCACAAGCTGAACCTGCTCCATGGTTAGGGTAAACAATCAAATCATCGCTAAGCGGCATAATTTTATTGCGCAATGAGTCATATAAATGTGCTGCTAATTTTTGCTCGGTCAAGTCGGCGATGACATGCTGCGCTAAATCTGGGCGGCCAACATCACCAATAAATAAAGTGTCACCTGTAATAATACCATGTTCTTTTCCATTTTCGTCAATTAATAAATAAGTGGTACTCTCCATGGTGTGCCCAGGCGTATGCAAAACTCTGACTGTATAGGCTCCAATTTTAAATTCCTGAAGGTCTTCGGCTACCAAAGCGTCAAAACCTGGCTTAGCAGTAGGGCCATATACAATTGTTGCACCTGTTTTCTGAGCTAAATCTAGGTGACCTGAAACAAAGTCTGCATGAAAATGCGTTTCAAAAACGTATTTTATTTTGGCGTTGTCAGCCTTTGCTTTTTCAATGTAAGGCTGAACTTCTCTTAATGGGTCAAATATGGCAGCTTCCCCATTGCTTTCAAGGTAGTATGCAGCATGTGCAATACATCCGGTGTAAATTTGTTCTACTTTCATAACTGTAAATTTGTATGAAGCAAAACTAATACTCTGACTCCTTACCGATTGTGACACGTGTTACTTAACAAACTGATATTAATCAGTTACTTAAGTACCCACAATAAACTGATTTGCAATAGAAAAACCAGTAAAGCAAATACCATCCCCCTTCTTCCTGCTTTGATTAATTGTAAGAAATTCACTTTTAAGCCAATAGCTGCCATAGCAATAGTTAAAATGATTTTCCCGAGTAGCTCGGTTGCAGAAACCATATTAGCTGGTAAAGGGAAAAAAGAAACAAGAATTGAAATGAGAAGAAATCCAATTAGGTACCAGGGTAATTTCCATTCAAATTTCGCTTTTTCTTTTCCTCTCGCGTCTAACCAAGACATCAAAATAAGCGCAGGAGACAACAAGGCAACCCTCGCCATTTTATAAACCAACGCCAATTGACCTACCTCATCCGAAACCGCAAAACCAGCACCGGCAACATTTCCCACGGAATGTAAAGATGCCCCAATAATAAAAGCCATTTCATTTAAAGCTTGAGGGTATACTTGAAAAATGAAAGGCAATAACAGCATCGCCAAAGATCCATAAAGGTTTACAACGGCTAACGAAATGGCAACATCTTCTTCTTTTGCTTTAATTTTTGGCGCCAACGCAGCCACAGCAGAAGAACCACAAATGGCCGTTCCAAAACCAATGAGCCATCCTGTTTTTCCAGGACAAGAAAGTACTTTTGATAAATAAAAAGTTGCAATGAGGACAACAAATACTACCAACCCTATCGCAACAAAACTTGTTAATCCAATCTCAGCAATAGCCTTGTAATCGAGGCTAAATGCCAATAAAACTACAGACCACTCTAGCATTTTGGCCGCACTCCAGGTAATACCTGGATTCAAAATTGGCTTTTTTGAGATGAGCGGAGCCAGTGACATCCCAAATATTAGTGCCAACAAATAGGTGTTTAGAAAACTTGGCGTATAAGCTGCCATAAAAAAGGCTGCAAATCCAAGGACTGCAGCCAAACTCATACCAGAAATATTCTTGGTCATCATAAATTTCTTGGAATTGGAAAGCTAAATAATTATGGTTTTTTGACCAATTTACCACCCCAAGACATAATACCACCTTCCATGTTGATCACATTTTTAAAGCCGCTGTCTATCATCACTTGACTTGCACCTGCACTCCTGCCACCACTTCTGCAATAGACGACATAGGTCTTTGATTTATCCAACTTTGCAATTTCTTGCTTAAAATTTGAATCCTTAAAATCAATAAATACAGTGGCGCCATCGATTACTCCTTCTTGCCACTCGGCTGGGGTTCTGACGTCAATAACGATTGCCTTTTTCTCAGTTTTAATTTTTGTCAATTGAGCAATTGGTGCATTCTTAAATGTTGATTGTGCATTGGTTGAACAAGCTGTAGTGATAGCAAGCATCCCGAGTAATAGAAATGTGATAGAACGAATCATATTCATTTGAATTTAGTTTAAATGATTTTTATTAAATTATTAAAACAAGCGAATGAGATTATCCTTTTCAACAAGTGATGAAATTCAATACTCATTCCTTTTTCAAGGACAAAAATCGTCAATTTAAACAAACTGTTTTGTAACCAGCGTTACAAAAAAAAGACCCCCAGCTGGAGGTCTTGAAAGATTTGCTATTTGAACTTACTCTTTTCCGAGCATTTCTGCTTTCAAGCTTTCTTGAACTGGCGGTGTACCCAACCAAATTGAAAAGAGTGCTTTTTTGAACTCGATACCAGGAATGGTTCCTTTTACGGTTCCGTTTTTAGTGACGCGAACACCTTTACCCGGTAAATAATCTAAATTGATTTTATCACCTTCTTTAATTGGTTCACTGAAGAAAGCAACGAATTTTTTGATTTCTTCTTTTGTAGCTTTTCCGTGTGTAGCACTCGCAAAACCTTCGTTAACAGATTCAATGAAACGCTCGCGGGTAACGCTGCTTGAGATGATTTTGATATGAATGGCCATTTCGGTATCGTTGTAAATTACTTTACCTGCCTCATTGGTTTTTTTAGGGACATAAAGTGCCGCAACATAGAGGTCCATCCAGTATTTTTCGCGGAGGCCAGCCCCATTCAATACTAAATTCTCATCGCCTAATTTTAGATCAGTATAAAAACTGACGCCATGATATTTTTTGGTTTGCGCAAAACTTGTAGCCGTGAGGCCTAAGACAAACATTAAAAGAAGTGTTAGTTTTTTCATTTTTTTTGGTTTAAAGATTGACTGCAATAATTGAGCAGCATAATATTAGCAATAATTATGGACAACATTAACTATACTAATACAAAAATTTGCTTCAATCTATCCAAAAATCAGGGTCTTCGTTTTCTTGAATGAGTTTTTGCCAATTGTAATTCGGGTCTTCGGCATCAAATAAAATGGCTTTGTATTCGCCTTCAGAAATCTCATAGCGCAATACTTCTTCACCCGTGTAGTCTTCAATGGCATCTAATAACGGAATTTCATCTGGGCTGCAAAATGAAAGCGCTTGCCCTAGGGCATTACCACGGCCAGTGCGCCCACAACGGTGCACGTAATTTTCTGGGTTATCGGGTAGGTCGTAATTTACCACATATTCCATATTTGGAATGTCGATACCCCTAGCAGCAACGTCTGTTGTGATGAGTACTTGATTTTCAGAAGCACGAAAACGATCGAGCAAGGCAAAGCGTTCGTTCTGAGCAACACCACCGTGCAGGGCTTCAGCCTTTAAATCAGCTCGCTCAAGTGCCTTAACGATGCGCTCGACACGTACTTTGGTTCTGGCAAAAACTAAAAAACGTGCCTCCGGGTACTCTCGGATCATGTTTTCTAAGAAAAAGCGTTTGTCGTCCATTTCTATAAAAGCAACAGCATGCTGCACATTCTTAGAAACCGGATTTTGAGGTGACAATTGAATTCGGATGGCCGAACGCACCACATCGTAAGCTAAAGACTTAATTTTCTTATTGATAGTGGCCGTAAAAAATAGGGTTTGATGCTTGGCAGGAATCTTCTTTTTGATATCGTGGATATCTTTATTGAAACCGAGATCGAGCATTAAATCTGCTTCGTCAAGCACCAAAGTATGTACTTCAGAAACATCTAGGTGCCCTTGGGCAATGAGGTCAAACATACGGCCCGGTGTTGCAATTAATACCTCAGCACCTTTATGTAATTGAGCAATTTGCGCCTCTTGTTCAACTCCACCAAAAAGGCCAATCACTTTGACTTTGGTTTGCGCGCCTATTTGTTCAAAGACAGTGGTGATTTGCTGTGCAAGCTCACGCGTAGGCACCAAAACAATACAACGGATATTGACCCTGAAGTTCTTTTTTGAATGGTATTTGACCAATTTATTGAGCACTGGAATCACAAACGCGGCTGTTTTACCGGTTCCTGTTTGGGCAACGGCCATGACATCTTCACCGTCTAGAATGTGTTTTATGGCACGGTATTGGATATCGGTAGGTCGTTTGAAACCGAGCACCTGGAGTTGGTCTTTTATACTTTGATCAATATGGTAGTCCTCGAATTTCATACAACAAAGATACAATAAAGCCCTTTAAAGCACGTTTAGCCAACTCAAACTTGAAATATGAAACTCATTTTTACCGCATTTTCCTTCGTTTTCGCAACACTTTTATTTGCCAATGACCAAGTCACGGTCAAATCGACTTTAACAGGCGTTACCGTTTATACGCAAGGTGCACAACTGCAACACAAAGCCAACTACAGCATCAAGGCCGGCGTCTCAGAGGTAATTATTGAAGGTATTTCGGCTCAAATCAACCCCAGCACTATTCAGGTTAGGGCTACAGGAAATGTCGTTATCCTCGATTCGAAATACGAGTATTATTATCCACAGCCGAAATTAAACACAGGCGCTACCGAACTAACGCCGAAGGTTAAAAATGCCATCAAACAACTGCAAGATTCTATTTTACTGATCAATTTTGAACTTAGAGATATCAGTGATGAAATTGAAGTACTTGTTGCCGCACGCAAAATCATCATTTCGAACGGCGCTGTAAAAGGTCAAGGAAAAGTCAACGACAGCATTCAATTACTGAAGCAAACAGTTGACTACTACACTTCTAAAGTTTCAGAGCTCAATAAAAAAATTAGCGCCCTCGATCGACAAAAAGTAAAGAAAACTAACGTGGTCAATAGCTTACAAGAACGCCTCACAGAACTTGAAAACTTTGCCAATCAGAACAATCCACAACCAGAGCTCAAAGGCATTCCGCGCATCGTAGTGACCTTCATGAGTAAAGAAATCGCAAGCGGAAAAATTGAACTCAGTTATTTAGCCGCAAATGCAGGTTGGACCCCACTTTATGACATCCGCAGTGAGGCTACCACAGGTAAAATTAGCCTTACTTACAAAGCACAAGTCCAACAAAACACAGGCCTTGACTGGAATGATGTCAAACTGAGCATCTCCACCAACAACCCCTACGCCAACAAAACCAAACCTACCCTAAATCCGTGGTATATCGACTACCAAGAATATCGCCATAAACTCGAAGAAAAAGCCAAACAGCAGCGCTCAGATGCCTTTTTTATGGAAACCGCACCAGGCGCAGTCTACAACTACGGCTTTAACGCCAATTTTTCGGCTAAAGTGGAAGATGATGCCCTCACTTCTGAGCAATTTACTACCGTTGTACAGCAACTCATTGCCGCTGAATTCCAAATTGACCTCAATTACAGCATTGCATCAGACAATCAGATACGCATGGTTTTAGTGAAGCAAGCTGAACTCAACACCTCTTTCAAATATTACGCAGTTCCTAAACTTGATCCTGGGGTTTATTTGGTAGCTCAAATGACCAAACTTGACGAACTGCAATTGGTGCCAGCCAAAGCCAATATTTTCTTTGATGGCACTTATATCGGCGAAACCTACATTGACCCCACTACCCTCGACGACACGCTCAATCTTTCACTTGGCCGCGACCCGAATATTATTGTGAAGCGTACTTTACTTAAAAATCAGAGCAAGGAGCGCATCATTCAAGATAAAAAAGAGCGCAACTTTGCCTATAACGTTGAGGTGAAAAACTTGAAATCTTCGCCTATCGAGCTTGTCATTCAGGATCAAATTCCGTTAACCACAAATCCGGATATCGTCATTGAAAAATCTGACCTTGGCAAAGGACAGCTCGACGAAAAAACAGGCTTACTAGAGTGGAATCTCAAACTCAAAAGCAAAGAAACACAAGAATTCAAATACGATTTCCGCATACGACATGCGAAAGATAAAATGATCATTATCTAAGTTTCAAAATTTTTGCAGCCACTATTTTTTTAACTTAGTGGGCATGAATTTTGTAATTGTTGACGTCGAGACCACAGGTGGCCACACCAAAGACTCCAAAATCACGGAGCTTGCCATCTACAAACATGATGGTCAACAAGTTATCGATCATTACCACAGTCTTGTTAACCCAGAGCAAGCCATCCCAGAGTTCATCGTGCGCCTAACAGGCATCACAGACCGCATGGTCGAAAATGCCCCTAAGTTTTATGAAATAGCCAAAGAAATTTTAGCTTTTTGTGAAGGCTGTATTTTTGTAGCGCACAACGTGGCCTTTGACTACGGCATGTTCAGATCCGAATACAAACGTTTGGGCTACGAATTCAGAATGCCGCAACTTTGCACCGTTCGGACCTCCCGCATTTTATTACCAGGCTATGCTTCTTACAGTCTAGGTAAACTTTGTACAGAACTCGGTATCGCCAACAACGCCCGACACCGAGCTGACGGCGATGCTAAAGCCACTGCTGAGCTTTTCACTTTGCTTTATCAAAAAGACACACGCGAGCTCAAAAACTTCATTCAAGAAGTATTACAACCTAAGGCAGTTCACCCGAATCTGAGCTTAGAAAGCATTGAAGAATTACCCAATAAAACGGGTGTCTATTTGCTCTACAACGAGTTCAATCAGCTCATTTACATTGGCAAAAGCATTCATATTAAAAAACGCATCGAACAGCATTTGCGCAACAATAAAAGCGCAAAAGGGCTACAAATGAGTCAGGAAATTTGCAGGGTAGAATACGAACTTACTGGTTCTGAACTCATTGCTATGCTCAGAGAATCTGTCCTCATCAAAGAGCACAAACCCATTTACAACCGAAAACTCCGCAAAAGCTTGTTCCCCTATGGGCTCTATGACCAACAAGACTTCGATGGCTACATTCGACTTAAAATTGAAAATTCGGCCAAGCAAAATGCCGAACCACTCATTCAGTTTACTTCAAAAAAAGAAGCACAGCATTACCTTGAAACCGTTACGGAGCGCCATGAACTCTGCCAAAAATTGTGCTACCTCTACCCTACGCAAAGCGCATGCTTTCATTACACGATTCAGCAATGTAAAGGTGCTTGTGTACAAGAAGAAGCACCTGCCGCTTACAACGAACGCGTTCAGCGTTTTATAGATCAGGTTCAGTTTAGCGGCTCTTCGTTTTTTATCCTGGATAAAGGACGCAACAAAGGCGAAAAAAGCGTTGTCTGGATAGATAAGGGCATCTATAAAGGATTTGGCTACGCACCATTTCATTTCCATGGCAAAGAACCGATGCATTGGGCGCGCTATATCAACACCGAAAAAGAAAACCGCGACAACAAAAGCATCGTTTCCTACTTTTTGCGCTCAGACAAGAACCTCAGAATTGTTCAACTCAATGCCCTTGAAACCTTATGAGTGAACACCTTGGGCATCTTACATTTTTAGGCTCCGGGACCTCACAAGGCGTTCCGGTCATTGCCTGCGAATGCCCTGTTTGCCTGTCCACGGATTCAAAAGATAAGCGTCTGCGCGCAAGTGTCTTTGTTGAAATTGCCAACCTCAAGTTTGGCATTGATGCTGGCCCCGATTTTCGCCAACAAATGCTCAGGGCGGGCATCAAGCAACTCGATGCCATCTTACTAACCCATGAACACAAAGACCACATAGCAGGTCTCGACGACGTCAGGGCTTTTAATTACAAACAACAAAAAAACTTCCCGATCTATTGTAGCAAACAAGTTGAAACAGCCTTGCACCGTGAGTTTTATTATGCTTTTGAACCAAACCCTTACCCTGGGGTACCAAAGTATCAAATCGAGCTCATTGAAAATCAACCTTTTCTGCTCAATGACTACCTGAAAATCGATGTCATTGAAGTCATGCATCACCGCATGCCCGTTTTTGGCTTCAGGATTGGCAACATGGCATACATTACAGATGCCAAAACGATTGCCGAAACAGAAAAACAAAAACTAAAAGGCCTGGATACTCTCATTATCAATGCGCTCCACGAATACCAGCACCAGTCTCATTTTAATTTAGAAGAAGCGCTAGCTCTTATCGATGAGCTCCAACCTCAAAAAAGTTACCTGACACACATTTCGCATTTATTTGGCAAACACGAGGACGTCGCTCAAAAATTGCCAGCAAATGTATGGCTTGCCCACGATGGCCTCCAATTAGAATTTCAGTATTTCGATTAATTTTACGCATGCAAACAAAAGACTTTATTGACCTTGAGGCCCTGATCCGAAGCAAAAATCCGCGTTTGCTCAAATGGCTACCAAAGTTTGTGCTGAACTTTCTTAAAAACAAATTGCACCAAGACGAAATCAATGCTTTTATTGCGCAATCCGGACACCTCAAAGACCACGAATTTTGTGCAGCAATTATTGATTATTTCGATTTTAAAATTGAAATTTCTGGCCTAGAAAACATCCCCAAAACGGGTGGCGCAATTCTTACGCTGAATCACCCTTTAGGCGGAATGGACGGCGTTGCATTAATTCATGCGTTACGCGAAGTGAGGCCAGATGTTGTATTGATTGTCAATGACTTACTTTTAAATTTAAAGCAGCTTTCAAATTTATTTGTAGGGGTCAATAAATTCGGACGAAACCAAGGCAGTGTCCGACACAGCATCCGATCTGCGTTTGAAAAAGAACAGCTTGTCATCATCTTTCCTGCAGGAATGGTGACACGCGTCCACAACAAGCAAATTGTAGAAGCCGAATGGAAAAAAACTTTTGTGAGTTACGCAAGAGAATTAAATAGACCAATCGTCCCGATTTACATTGCAGGCGGCTTATCAAACACCTTTTATCGCATAAATAGAATCAGAACCAGATTGGGCATTAAAGCAAATCTCGAGATGTTCTTATTAGCTGACGAGATGTATAAACAAAAACACGGTAAAATTAGTTTTACTATTGGTAAACCCTTGCTCGCCTCAGACTTGCCAGCGCAACTCGACGACTCAGCAGCAGCAAATTGGGTAAAAGACCACGTTTACCAACTTAAAAATCAAGCATGAAAGAGATCATTGATCCAATAGAAAAGTCTGTTCTAAAAGCAGAACTTAATACGGAGCGCTTTTTGCGTACGACGCGCAAAGGCGGCAACGAAATCTACCGCATCAATTGCCACAACGCCCCTCATGTACTCCAAGAAATCGGACGCCTGCGCGAACTCACTTTTCGCAACTCAGGTGGAGGAACCGGTGAAGAAGTTGACCTCGATGAGCACGACTTTGGCCCTTATGCCTACGAGCAACTCATTGTTTGGTCACCTGAAGATGAAGAAATCATTGGTGGCTACCGTTATCTTGTTTGTGCTGATGCTCTAGACCAAGATGGAAACTATCATTTGTCAACGACACATTATTTCGAATTTGGCACTGCTTTCAAAGAAAAATACCTACCCTACACCATTGAACTTGGTAGAAGTTGGGTGCAGCCCAATTACCAGCCAACGGTAAATCCTAAAAAAGGCTTATTTGCACTAGACAACATTTGGGATGGCCTAGGCGCGCTTATTCGATTTTACCCTACAGTCAAGTACTTCTTTGGCAAGGTAACGATGTACCCCGACTACGACACAAGTAGCCGTGATTTCTTACTGTTCTTTTTGCAGCACTTTTTTCCAGATTCAGAACAATTGATCAAGGCATATCATCCCCTTCAAATTGGAGACACCAGTGCTTACGCTGCTTTGATTGAAGGAAAAGAATACAAAGATGCTTTTAAAGAACTCAATAGTTTTGTGCGCGAACGTGGCACCTTTATCCCGCCGCTCATGAATATTTACATGAACCTATCTGCCACCATGAGGACCTTTGACACCGCTGTGAATCCTGACTTCGGCAATGTAGAAGAAACAGGCATTTTGGTAACTATTGCTGATATTTACCCGGATAAAAAAGAAAGACACCTCGATTTCTAAACAATTTCTGATCCTCGGGCTATTAAAAGGAAAAAAAAACAACAAAAAAAACCTACAACCAACTATGATCGGTGGTAGCTAACTTTTTTCTGATTTTGAGCTTGATTCTATTGATCTGTACATCAACATACTGCAAGCCCAAACGCTGCTCAATCTCTTTACTAGACTTCTGATACATGTATTTCATCTTGAGAATCAAGGCCTCCTGCTTGGTGACGCAGCCCAGCGCCAAACTCATTAATGAAATCAGCTCGTGCTCTCGCGCCACTTCACTTTCAGAGGCTCGAAGTATCGCCGTATTGATGGTATTTTCCCAAACTGCATTTTTCTGCGCCTTTTTCTTTCTGAGTAACGAAATACAGTAATGCGTGACAATCGTTCTCAGCCAAGCTTTTGAGTCAAAGAGTTCTGCATGAACTTGATATTTCTTTTCATAGAGCAAAAAGAAATGAATCGAAAATTCTTGCAAAACGTCCGCTTGTTCGTCTGCAGAAAAATACTTGGCAATGATCCTTTTGAAAAATGGAACTTGCGAAGTAAAGATAGGCTCGAAAGCACGGTTGGTGTAGGCAGCTTGGTTCATGTTTTTGGTTTTACAATTATCGTTCCAAAGTGCGATTTGCAGAATTTCTTAGTATTTTCACAATCTCGAAGCTAATTTTTCGTTGTAGTCGTTGCCTCATGAAAGTAAGTACCCTACTTTTTTTATTGATCAGTTTGAGCAGTCTTGCTCAGTACAACTTGGGCAACAACACTTTTAGTGGCTTTGAACAAACCAATTCTAGTAAAAGCCTTGGTGTCGGCTCAAGATACTACGCCTTACCAAACGGCGATCTTTCCACCACCCTAGACCAAGCCGCCGTGCTCGACCCTAAAATGCAAGGCTCCATGCACAGCACCATTGGCATATTGCCATCTGGTGTGAATTTTGGTATTTTCACCACCGCGCTCAAAACAAAAATTGGCACCATTGCGCCCTATATTCGGTACTTGAACTATGGTAATTTCACCGAAACCAATAGCAACGGCGAAGCCATCGGATCTTTTAACGCACTAGACTATCAAATTGGTGCAAGCTACGCCTACACTCCTAACCCTTACTTCCGTATGGGCATGCAAGTCAATTTACTGGGTTCTCAACTCGAGCGCTACAGTGCATTTGGCCTCAGTTCTACCTTTTCCGCCTTAATCATTCATCCGAAGCAATTGTTCACGGCAGCTTTTGGGGTCAGAAATTTAGGTTTTGTATTTAAAAACTACACAAGCGCTCAAAGCGCACCTTTAGCTTTGGACACCTATATTGCACTGAGCTATAAACTCGCACACGCCCCTTTTAGATTTCATGTCGTTGGACACTCTTTAAATAGGCCAGATAACATTTGGCTAGATCCAAACGCCGCGCCAACCTACGACCCACTTACCGGAGACACCATTCCAATTTACACACCAAACATCGGCGAAAAGATTGCAAATCACTTGAATTTTCAATTAGAATTGGTGCCTAAAGGTGCCTTTCAACTCAGAATGGGTTTCAACTACAACAGACGCCAACAACTCAAGCTGAATGATTTCCCGGGTCTGGCAGGTTTTTCTTTAGGCACAAGTCTTAAAATCAAGAAATTTGACCTCGATTACTCCATTCAATTCTACTCTAAAGCAGGCACTATCCACGCCATTGGCCTCAGCACAGACCTACAACGCTGGAAGAAAAAAATCTAAAGTTGTTTGGCATGTAGAAAGCCGACATGCTGAATGTAATCTTGATGGTAAGTTCCGTCATTATTTCGAATGAAAAACGACTTTTCCTGCAGTTCAGCTTCACTTCTTGAAAAAGCCAAAACCCAACGGGCATCTAATTTTAGACTATTGGAATGAAATCTCACTTTTCGTTGTAAGAAAAAGCCCTGGTGTGCAAGATCTTCAATTGTTTTTAGTGCGATTTCTTTAGGAAGAATTAACCACAAAGTGCCTTCTGGGGAAAGCAAATAAAGACTCGCTTGTAAAAACTGCTTGAATGCGTCTTTACTTAAATGCTTGGCTTGGTTTAAACCTAAGTTGTCACTCTTGAGGTCATCAATAAAGTAAGGCGGATTACTCACAATTAGGTCGAACTTTTGCTGGTTTTCAAATGCTTCTACACGCGTTTGATGAACCAGCAGACGGGACTTAAAAACAGAAGATTCAAAATTCAATTGGGCTTCAGTAAAAGCCTGAAGATTGGGTTCTAGTGCCTCAATTATTGCATCTTCAAAGCGCGATGCTAGAATTAATGCTATGACACCAGTTCCTGTACCAACATCTAGTATATGAGGGCTTTGCAAAGCTGTTTGAACAGTAGCACCAAGTAATAGCGCATCTGTCCCGACTTTCAGCGGACTTTGATCTTGAACGATACTGAAATCCCGAAAGTGAAATACAGACATTAATATGCCTTAGCGAAAACGACGCGTTGTTCGGAAGGTTTTCCTGTTACCATACAAACACCAGGGGTGGTATCGCCATCTAAAAGAATACAACGGATTGTTGCTTTTGTTTCTTGCTTAATAAGCTCTTCGGTTTCAGCCGTGCCATCCCAATGCGCCAATAAGAAACCACCTTTCTCGATTTCTTCTTTGAACTGCGCATAAGAATCAATCACTTTGGTATTGGCAGTTCGGAAGTCTTTGGCGTTTTGGAGCAACTGCGCTTGAATTTGACCAAGTAAGTCTTGAATGTAGGCTGCAATTCCTGAGAAGTCAACAACTTCTTTGGTTTTTGTGTCGCGACGTGCCACTTCAATTTTCCCGTTTTCGAGGTCACGTGGGCCCATGGCCAAACGCAAAGGAACACCTTTGGTCTCGTATTCGGCAAATTTCCAGCCTGGTCGGCGGTTGTCGTCGTCGTCGTATTTGAAACGGATACCCATAGCCTTGAGTTCTTGAGCCAAGGCAGCGAAGCGCTCAGAAATAGCGGTAAGCTCTTCTTCAGAACGGTAAATTGGCACACCTACCACTTGGATGGGTGCAAGCGCCGGTGGTAAAACTAAACCTTGATCATCGGAATGGGTCATGATGAGCGCACCCATCAAACGCGTAGAAACACCCCAAGAGGTAGCCCAAACGTAGTCGAGTTTACCTTCTTTATCGGCAAATTTTACTTCAAATGCTTTTGCAAAATTCTGCCCCAAGAAGTGGCTTGTACCTGCTTGTAACGCTTTGCCATCTTGCATTAAGGCTTCAATACAAAGTGTGTCTTCAGCACCTGCAAAACGCTCACTAGCTGTCTTGCGACCTTTAAGAACAGGCATGGCCATATAGTTTTCTGCAAATTCAGCATAGACGTCCAGCATTTGTTCTGCTTCAGCAATGGCTTCTGTTTTTGTGGCGTGTGCGGTGTGTCCTTCTTGCCATAAGAATTCTGCAGTGCGCAAGAAAAGACGCGTACGCATCTCCCAACGTACCACATTGGCCCATTGGTTAATCAAGATAGGAAGATCACGGTAAGATTGAATCCAATTTTTATAAGAATTCCAGATAATTGTTTCAGACGTAGGACGAACGATGAGTTCTTCTTGCAATTTGGCATCTGGGTCAACAATAACACCGCTACCATCCTCAGCATTTTTAAGGCGATAGTGTGTCACGACTGCACATTCCTTGGCAAAACCATCGACATGAGCCGCTTCTTTACTGAGGTAACTTTTCGGGATAAAAAGCGGAAAATAGGCATTGGAGTGGCCCGTTTCTTTGAATTTAGCATCGAGGACATCGCGCATGTTTTCCCAGATGGCATAACCATAGGGCTTGATGACCATACAGCCGCGCACATCTGAGTGCTCTGCGAGGTCTGCTTGATAAACGAGGTCGTTGTACCATGTTGCGTAATCTTCTTGACGGGTCACTTTTTTCTCTGCCATAGCTCTTGAATTGAAAGCGCAAAGATACAGAATTCCTTGATGATATGCGTGCTATCTACCCTTGCGGCAACGATTTTCAATCAGGCGATGCTGGTAATTTTGGTAGTTGGCCTGTAGTTTCTGGATGTAAATACGCTCTTGTTTTGTTACGGCGCGCTTTTCTAATGGCATCCAAGAATAAATATCCAAAGTCTTTGACGGACATTTAAACAAAATAAGGCTCCCATTTTCATAAACCATTTTAGCCCCTTGTTCTTTGGCAAACAGAGACTGACCAAAGCAAAAAGCTTGATTGTCATATCCAAGCATATCTAAAACAGAAGGGAAAATATCAATTTGTTGAAAAGCGGCAGTAGCATCATATTGTTTGGCATAAAGCTTTTGCAAATCAAGACCAGGATGATAAAAACCAATCGGAATATGATAGCGATCGGGAATGCTTTGATGAGCAGCGCTACGAGTAGGCCCAACATGGTCTGCAACAAATACAAACATGGTGTTTTTGAACCATTTTTTTGAGCTGGCTTTTTTGAAGAATGCTTTCAAGGCCTGATCTGTATATGAGATGGTTGCACACAGTGGTTCAGGTCCTTTTCTTACGCGATTTTTGTAGTTTGCAGGAAGCAAATACGGATGATGCGAGCTCAAGGAAAAGATTGTACTAAAGAAGGGTGCTTTGAAAGTGCTGAGCTCATTTGCAAAAAAAGAGAACATAGCGTGATCCCAAATACCCCAATTGCCATCAAAAGCTTCCGGGCCTTTGTACTGCTCCATTCCATAATAATGATCAATACCAATTGCTTTAGTAAAATCGTCAAAATTCATTGAACCTGTTTTGGCACCATGAAAAAACGATGTGTGATAACCTTTTTGCTTTAAGTAATTTGGGAGTGCATCAATCTGATTGGTACAATAAGGGCTTAAGATATAGGACTCATTTTGCCAAGATGGCATACCCGCTAAAATTGCTGGCACCGCATCCATTGAAGTGCGCCCATTTGCAATGGCGTTTTCTAGAAATAAACCTGCTGAAAGAATGGAATCTAGAAAAGGCGTATAGGACTCATTGCTGTTCGGGCCAGCATAAATAGTCCCAAAACTCTCTAATATGATCACAACCACGTTGGTCTGTTCAGGCAAGTGGGAATGCATCTTGCGCTCAGCCGACGGCAAGAACCTAGCGAGTTCATGCTTTGATAAGTACTGGACTTTTTTAGGGTCGTCGTAGCGGCTGGTTTTGAGTACTGTAAAAGCCGTATTCAAAACAAGAGGCGCCTGCTCAAGACTTGTGAGCGCCGTTGCATCAATGATGCTAATTGGCCTCAAAGCGAATCCACCTCTACCCAGTGAGAAGGTGACAAAAAGCGATATTAAGTAGAAAACCCATGCCTTCGGTTTTGAGGACGTGATTATTACATTTCTAGGCAGCTTTTGAAGGATGCGAATAAAAACAAAGAGCAGCCCAATAAACAAAATAGGCAACCACCAAAATTCAGCTAAAAACTCACCCGCTAACGAACTGGTTTCTGTACCTGTTAGAATGTGCGTAAAATAACTAAAACTGGATCGCTTTTGCGTGTATGAAAAATAGGCGATGTCCCAGGTATTCAACACTAATACAAATAAGGCAATGAGAAAAAGGTAAGATTTACCTACCACACGGTAAAATTTGCTAGCTCTCCATTGAAGCGGCATGCTAAAAAAGGCATAAGGCAAGGCTAGTAAGGCGATGGTTACCGCATCAAATAAAGCACCATAAAAAAAAGTAGCCAGCGCTATGCTCTCAAAAAAACTTGCATTTTGCCAAGCAAAAGCCAAACGCAAGATACTCATGGCGAGCCAAAGCCAAAGGAATGGCTGTAGTGGCGTGATTTTTTTGAGCACGTTAGTAGTTCAGAAGCTGATCAATGGTGTCGAGCAGTCGAGAATTGGCTAAAAATTGTTGCTCAAGATCGGCTGCAAATGGAATTGGTGTATCTAAAGATGCAACTCTTAGCACAGGAGCATCTAGCGCTTCAAAACAATGCTCATTGACCAAAGCCACTAGCTCGCCTCCGATACCGCCTGTTGTGGTATCTTCATGCAGAACTAATACACGACCCGTTTTTGATGCAGCTGCAATAATCGCTTCTTTATCGAGTGGCAACAAGGTTCTGAGGTCAAGGATTTCTATACTGGCATTTGGTCTAGCTGCTGCAGCATCTAGTGCCCAATGAACGCCTAAACCGTAGGTAAGTATGGTGAGGTCCGAGCCAGATTGAACGGTAGCTGCTTTTCCAATTTCAACATTGTAATAAGCATCTGGCACCATGCCTTTTAGACTGCGATACAAATATTTATGCTCGAAGAAAATGACTGGGTTAGGATCCTCAAATGCCGCAAGTAAAAGCCCTTTAGCATCTTGTGGATTGGATGGATAAACCACCTTCAAACCTGGCGTGTGCACAAACCAAGCCTCATTACTTTGAGAATGAAAGGGCCCTGCAGCAGTTCCTGCACCCGTCGGCATGCGCACCACTACATCGGCCTTCTGGCCCCAACGCCAATGTAATTTGGCAAGATTATTTACAATTTGATTGAAGCCCACACTCACAAAGTCTGCAAACTGCATCTCAACCATAGCTTTCATGCCTGCAATAGACAAACCTAAACCCGCACCAAGTATGGCAGATTCACAAAGTGGCGTATTTCGGACACGATCTTTACCAAAACGTTCCACAAAGCCTTCGGTTACTTTGAAAGCGCCACCATATTCAGCGATATCTTGCCCCATTAAAATGAGTTCAGGATGTTTTTCCATGGCCAAAGACAGACCGTCTTGAATGGCATCGATGAATCGTTTTTCAGAGCTAGCACCTTCAGCAGCAATTGGGCTAAACGTATGCGGCGCATAAACATCTGTGAGTTCTTGCGCTAAATTTGGAACAATTTTAGGTTCTGCATTTGCTTGGTCAAAGGCAGTTTGGATTTGTTGTTTGAAATCGGCTTTAATCTCATTTACAAACTGTTCTGAAAGAATACCTTCGGCGAGTAAATAGTTTTCATAGGCAACTACAGGGTCTCTGGATTCCCAAGACTCTTGTAAGCCTTTTGGATAATATTTGGTACCAGACGCTTCTTCATGACCACGCATGCGGAAGGTCATGAGTTCTAGTAAAAATGGTCTTGGACTTTGCGCCATTTCGGCTTTGATATGACGCACCGTTCGAATGACCTCAAGGATATTGTTGCCATCCACTTGAATCGCTTCCATGCCATACCCGATGCCCTTATCAATGAATTGCTTGCAACGGAATTGTTCTATGGAAGGCGTACTAAGCCCCCAACAATTGTTTTCAATCGCAAAAATGACCGGTAAATCCCAAACAGCTGCTACGTTTAAAGCTTCGTGAAAATCACCTTCTGAAGCACCGCCATCTCCTGAATAAACAAGTGTGGCATTTTGCGTACCTCTGATCTTATTGGATAATGCGATTCCATCTGCTATTCCAAGCTGAGGACCAAGGTGAGAAATCATACCCACCAATTTGTGGTCTTGAGTTCCAAAATGAAAACTGCGGTCACGCCCTTTGGTGTATCCACTCATTTTACCTTGAAACTGGGCAAACAAACGATTTAAGGGAATGTCTCTGGTGGTGAATACACCGAGGTTTCGGTGCATGGGTAATATGTACTCATCGGAGGACATCGCGTAGGAAGTACCCACTGAAACCGCCTCTTGCCCCCAACCGGAAAACCATTTACTGATTTTCCCTTGACGCAATAAAATGAGCATTTTTTCTTCTATAAGCCTCGGTAAAACGAGTTTCTTATAAATGCTAATAAGTTCTTCTTTTTCAAATCCTTTTGGATCAAAGGATATGTTGGTGTTGATTGACATGTATTGATTAAACTTTTAATCCTTTAACGACGCGCTCTTTGCGTTTAGTTTTTTCCAATTTCTTGCGAACGACCTCTAGGTGTGCTTGTCTGGGCATTCCTCTGGTGAGGTCTACTTTATATACGTTACCACCGTAGTTGATTTTTGCACCACCACTGGCTGTCCAGTCTGCATCTAGGTAATAGCGTCTGACGCTAGCGCCCTCATTTTTTGTAGCAAATGGAATGTAACGCTGGTCACCTGTTTCAAAACGCACCAAGATTTGTCCGGCGTCGCCAAAACCTTCAAAAATACATTTTGTTCCGGCCGGAATAATGACAGACTCCGATTGGCTATTTGAGCTAGCCACCAACGCCCCGTTTTGTGTGGTCAACTCACTTGACTGCACATTCATTTGGTTGAGAATGATGGTATGCGAGATATAAAATTGTACCTGACGAAGTTTTTCTTCGGTATCTAAATTGAATTCATCGCGCACAGCTGTTGTATACTGTACTTTTGTACCACAAGAAAAGCTGATAAAAGCCAAGACGGCAAACAATACAAATTGCTTCATAGTTTGTTAAATTTGTTCAAAATTAATTAAAAGATGCGTGCACTGACCAAACCCCTGTTGTATATTCTCGTTTCTTTTTTGTCTTTGATAACGGCCTGCCAAGACCAACCTGCTGATGCTGTTACAAATTTGGATCAAATCAGACCGAAGTCAAGCCAAAAAGACCAGAAAATAAGCACGCCTACTGAGTTGGACACGCTCTCCTCTTTTCTCAAAAGCTATGCCAATGATTCATGTCAACTTAAAATGGCGAGTGTGAGTCTTGATAGTTCGCAACAAAAGCACTTCCTGAATCGCTTTTCGCAAAAGCATTTTCATGTTCTTTGCACCGATTCTTTGTCGCAAACTTTCGGGCATCAAGAATGGGCATTCAAAGATTCAAATCAAGCCAATGAAGCATTTTTTAATTGGCTAGATCAATTCAACAGTCAACAGCCCTTCAAAATAGGTTCTAGTGATAAGCTATTCAAACAATTTACCTTAATCGTTCTTTCCAATCAACAAATCACCTGTATTCAATCCACAAAAAAAATCAACTACAAAGATTGGCTCAAATACCTGAGTGGACGTCAACTGCAAGCTAATTTTAAATATGTGATGTTGGGTCAGCCTAGAAAAAGCACCAAGTGGTATCAATATAAAAACGCACAAATCGTCAACTTATGAAATTAGTCAACCGTGGTTTTCTATTAGCAAAACCTACCACACCCTTTATCGATTGGGCTACTCAAATTGACCCGGAACTCATGATGGATGAAAACTCAGAAGGTAGTCTTTATTTAATTGAAGAAGAATTCTGGGACGACGACCTGATCATCGAAAAATACGCCAAAAAAATATGGGCACAAGAATGTAGCAACATCGAGGCAGACCCTAAAAATTGGCCTGCACTCAGCGAAACACAATCATTAACACATTTCTTTCACCTAGAATTAGGTTGCACAGTCATTGATTTACTCAAAGAACCGCTTGAACAAGAAGAACTTTAAAGTTCTATCCTCAAACCTTCTCTATTAGATTTGAATTCAAATAATTCGGGTCGAGCGTCACTTCCTTCCCTACCCAATCTGGCAATTCAATGTGCTGATCTTCAGTGTCTAATTCGAGTTCAGCGACAACCAAACCCTCAAGGGCACCATGAAAAACATCGAGCTCCCAAGTAGCTGCTTTGTACTGAATGTAATAACGCGTTTTATCTAAGCATTTTAAATTAGCTTCAGCGATCATGATTTCTGCCTCCTCAACAGGAATCTCGTATTCAAATTCACTGCGGGTGATCCCAACTCCGAGTTTAACAGTGAAAAAAGCCATGGTATCCGTGATGCGAATGCGCACAGAACGGTCAGCTTCTCGAAGTAAATAGGCTTGCTTGAGCACTCTTTGCCCAATAATATTTGCTGATTTCCAGTGGTTATTTTCCACAAGGAACTTTCGTTCGATTTCTTTCAAGTTTGCTTAATTTGTGCTATTTTTACGACGCGTGCAACTTTGTTATGTTTGTTCACGTCTAGCACAAATCTAATCTAATTCTATGAAAATGCGTCTTACGTTCATCGGTCTCCTCCTTTTTTCAGCAACAAGTTTTGCTCAAAAATCAGTTTCTAAATCCGGAATCGAAATCCAAACCAAGCCATTACACTGCAATGTGCCTTCAGAAGGATACGAAGCAGACCTCATTCAACTTACCATTACAAATACCACCAATCAAGTTAAAGTTGTCAATTACAGCTTTGAATTGTACTATGATGGCAATTGTGCCACTTGTGGGCATCCTGAAATGATTTACACACAAACCTTGCAACCTCAAGAAAAGTTAGAAGGTGTATGTCTTGACCGCAATCGTCAAGGTCTTACAATTTTTGATCACATGCCTGCTCATTTAACCAAAACACAATTAACAGATTTTAAAATCGTCAGCGTTTCGGTTCAATAATTCTTTCTCATGAAAACCTACTATCAACTACTCTGCCTCTTCGCGGGCTTCTTTACCTGGACCTCAGCTCAAGCACAGTGTACCGTTCAAGCCATTGCACAAGACACAATTGTGCCATGTAATGGTTCAACAACGCTTAGCGTAAACGGCTCCGGAACCAGTGTACTCGCCTTCGGAGAAAACTTTAATAATGGTCAACCTGTTGGTTGGGATTTCTCGCAAATCGTTACAATTGCTAACAATACTTGTGGAGTGCCAAGCCTTGACGGATCTGACTTCATGTGGATGGGTAACCAATCCGTTGCTCCGCGCGTCATGACTACAGTCCCTCTCGACGTATCGTCAGGAGGGGAAGTATGTTTTGAAATGCGTTATGCCATTCAGTCTCAAGCATCACCATGCGAAGGCCCTGACTTAGCCAATGAAGGTGTTTATTTGCAATATTCTACAAATAACGGTGCTACATGGGTAACCATGAACTACTGGAGCCCTTTGGGTGGCTATGATTCCTATATGACTGCATGGAATAACTATTGTGAAGATATTCCAATAGGTGCTCAAACAGCAACTACCAAATTTCGTTGGACGCAACTTGCAGTTTCAGGTGCTGGCTTCGACCACTGGGGCCTTGACAACATCTCTATTTCAGCCACCATTCCTAACTATACAATAACATGGTTACACGATAACTACACCTATCCAACAGGCGTTTATATTGGTGCAAATCCAACTCCAGTATCACCGACAGGAACAACAAGTTACGTAGTCATGATGACAGATAGTACCAATATTTGCTATGACACGATTACCTTGTTTATTTCCTACCCGCAAATTGATACCATTCTTGAAAACGACCCAACTTGTGGTAGCAACAACGGAAGTTTAGTTGCCAGTTCTTCGGGTGGAGCAGGGGGCTACACCTACTCCATTGACAACGGTCAAAACTTCCAAAATTCAGGAACCTTCAGTAACCTGGACATTAACAACTACACCATTATCTTGGTGGATCAAAACAACTGTTCAGACACCCTTCAAGCCGAATTACAAGGTGTTGATTCCGTTGACATCAGTAACATGATCGTCACCACCACCACATGCGGGCTCGACAACGGCGTCATTGACCTCACCGTCACTGGCGGATCCCCTGCCTATCAATATAGCCTTACAAACGGCAGCACTTTTTCTGCGAGTCCTGTTTTCAGTAATCTAACACCAGGCACTTATCAAGTTTATGTCGAAGATGCCAACGGTTGCTTTGACCAAACTACAGCCGAAATTTACCCCTCAACCAACCCTGAACTAGGCCCAACAACTTCTACTTTAGAATTTTGTAGTTTACAAGATGGCTCTATTTCAACAAGTGCCACCCTTGGCGTAAGCCCATATGTTTTTGTGGTCCATCAAGGACCAGTATTGGTTGGCACGAGCACTACTGGAAATTTCCCAAATTTCAATTCAGGAAACTATTGGGTAACTGTTATTGATCAAATTGGCTGTTCAGACAGTACCCAAATTATTGTAGATAGTATTCCAGCACCTGTTTCACCCATGACAGACACTGTTTTGTGTAACCTCACACTTCAAGTCAACGGCGTTGTTTCTTACACAGGATCAAACTGGACATCTAATTCAGGTCTCATTTCATTCAATAACGCCACTACAGAAAATCCATTAATTACTGCAGATACTGCCGGTATTTATATCATCAATATGCAAGACAGCGTTTGTGGCTTTAACCAAAGTTTTAGCCTCACATTTGTAGCTGATCCATATACTTCCATAAACGACACTACGCTTTGTGTTGGAGAAACGGCCACGCTAGCAGCTGTTGTTCAACCACAAAATGTCAGCTACGCTTGGAATACAAATGAAACAAATTCAACTATTGCAGTCACTACTTCAGGAACTTATATTGTAGCAGCTACCAACATGTGTGGTGTCAGCATTGACTCTACGCTTGTTACCTTCTATTACTGTGACATCGAGTTTCCAAACGTATTTAGTCCGAACGGTGATGGTAGCAATGACTACTTCCACATGACTTTCTATGGTGGTTTAGCTGTTTATGAGTGTATCATTGTAAACCGCTGGGGAAATACCATCAGAACATTTACCTCACCAGACTTCCAATGGGATGGTACCGATGAAAATGGAAAAGAGCTAGAAGAAGGTGTCTACTTTTATATCGCGAAAACGACAACCAATGCCAATCAAGAAATTGAGAAGCAAGGACTCATACACCTTGTTCGCGAGAAATAGTTAATTACTATCTTTGCGCGTGCTAAAACTAAAGAAAAATACACCAAGATGGGTCATTATTTTACTTGATGTACTCATTCATTTATTTGCCTTATTCTTCGCCTACTTAATCCGCTTTGACCTCAAAGCGGATTTTTCTTTGATACAAACGGAATGGGAAATTCTATCCAAAAGCCTATGGTTTTTCATTTTAGTCAAAATCTTGGTTTTTGGTATTTTCCAGATACATCAAGGTTTGGTTCGCTATTCCTCCACAGATGATTTCAAACGCATCTTATTTGCAGAAGCAATCAGCTCTATCCTATTTATCACAGGTGGTCTGCTCAGATTTTACTTCCTAGACCACTATTACCTATTCCCGAATTCTGTACTAATCATGGAGTTTATCTTCAGTACAGCTTTTGTGATTTCAGCGCGGCTTGTCGTCAAGTTACTCTATTTAGAGTACATCAAAGAAAAAGGTACAGAAGAGCCTTTAATGATTTTTGGCGCAGGCGTATCTGGCTTATTGACCAAAAGAATTATCGAAAAAGATACGGCTTCGTTGCAAAACGTTATTGGCTTCATTGACGATAATCCAAATTTAATAAGTAAGCGAATAGAAGGCTCTAGGGTATATCAGCTCCATGAACTTGAAGCGCTTAAACAGAAGTTCAACTTACGCACACTCATTATCGCTGTTCAAAATCTACCTTCTGAACGCTTGCAGCAAATCGCTGAAACAGCCTTTGAACTCGGCATTCAGATACAACGTGTACCCGAAGCAAAATCTTGGACCAACGGTACTTTTCAAGTGAAGCAATTTACTAAAATTAATATCAATGATCTTTTAGGGCGAGAAGTCATCGAATTGAATAATCCGAAAGTTGCGGCGCTAATCTCAGACAGAGTTGTATTAGTTACCGGAGCTGCTGGAAGCATTGGTAGCGGACTTGCCAAGAGCATTGCACCTTTGAACCCTCGAAAATTAATCTTACTAGATCAAGCAGAAACTCCGTTGTTTGAACTTGAGCAGCAACTCAGAGCAAAATTCCCTGCTTTAGTTGCAGAATATGTCATAGGCGATATCTGTGCTGCCCAGCGCATGGAAAAGCTCTTTGAGGTATTTAACCCAGAAATGGTGTTTCATGCAGCAGCCTACAAGCATGTTCCATTAATGGAGGACAACCCAGTAGAAGCCATTAGAAATAATATTGGCGGTACACTTTTATTAGCTCAATTAGCAGCCAAATTTGCCGTCAAGAAATTTATAATGATTTCTACCGATAAGGCCGTGAACCCGACCAACGTCATGGGCGCATCCAAACGCATTGCTGAAATGGCAGTTGATTTACTCAACGAGCGTCAGCAAACGGCTTACATCACGACGCGTTTTGGCAATGTTTTGGGATCTAACGGATCCGTCATTCCTACCTTTGAAAAGCAAATTGCAGCCGGTGGACCTATTACGGTTACAGACGAACGCATCACGCGATTTTTCATGACTATTCCGGAAGCGTGTCAACTTGTTTTAGAAGCCGCGGCAATGGGCAACGGGGGGGAAATTTTTGTTTTTGAAATGGGGCAAGCCGTTAAAATCATTGACCTCGCTAAAAAGATGATTTTACTGTCGGGCAAGCAACCATACAAAGACATCGATATTAAAATTACTGGATTGCGTCCTGGTGAAAAACTCTACGAAGAAGTGCTCGCCTCCAGTGAAAACACCTTAACGACTCACCATCCAAAAATTTTGATCGCCAAAACGAGACTAACTACCCAAGAACAAGAGGCCGGTATTCAAGATTTACTCCACCAAGCCGACCAACAAAACAATGAGCTTTGTGTAACGCTCATGAAAAAATTAGTTCCAGAATTTATTTCTAACAACTCCACATACCAGAAACTAGATAAATGATCGCTCCAGCAAAAGTTCAAATTAGATTAACAGATATCGATATTCTCGGTCACGTCAACAATTCCATATACTTAGTGTATTTTGAAATGGCGCGCATCCACTATTTCAATCATATGGTGGGCCCAAACTGGGATTGGTTAGAACATGGTGTTGTTTTGGTTAAAAATGAAGTGGAATATATTCAGCCTTTGTACCTGCACGATCAGCCTGAAATCAAACTCTTTCTGAAACACATTGGAAATAAGAGCTTTACGTTAGCTTATCAACTTTTTGTAAAAGACAAATTGTGTACAACCGGAAGCAGTACGCTTGTGGGTTTCAATAGTAAAACCCAACAAACTATTGAGATTCCGGAGCGCATGAGAGCAGCGCTATCTCAACTTGAGCAAATTTAACCCTCCCCGACCATGACTTGGTTCAAAAACCCATTCTTAGCTTGCTTCCTTTCCTTTGCAAGCCTATATGCACAAGTTCCTGAGCCTTGTAAAGCTACGCGTACTGCTTGCCCTGCAAAGAATGTTAATAATTGCCAAGACAAAGTTGCCTTTGATGAGCAGCGCAATATTTATCTTCTTAGAAAAGACTTTGCGACTCCCTACTCCGGAACTTGTACGAGTTGTTATTCCAATTTCTTAGTGGAGGAAAAATTGTATTTTGAAAATGGCAAAAGAGAAGGTCGCGACACTTCATACTACCGAACGGGCTGTATTCAAGCCATTCAAGAATATCATTTGGGCTTACAAAATGGTTCTACCATCATTTATTACGACTCCACACAGTGGAAGCAATTTGAAATTTGGTATAAAAATGGTGCTTTAGATGGCCCCTCTATTCAATTTGTCCGCAATGCACAACAAGATACCCTGACCCTAAAAAACTACGCGAATGGCAAGCTACATGGTCAGCAACGTACTTATTATAACAATGGTAAACTAAGAAAAGTGAGTCATTATAACTATGGACTTCTTGATGGCCAAATGTATACACTCACTGAAAAAGGAACCAAAGAAAGCTTGCTCAATTATAAAAACGGCAAAAAAAATGGCGTCTGGACCTATTATTTTGACAGCGGTAAAACAGCGCGAACAGAAAATTGGAAAGATGGAAAGAAGAATGGCGATTTCAAAACCTTCGATGAGCGTGGGCAAGTACTGAACTCCGAGCAATATTTAGCCGATATCCCAGTAGGTAAACACGAATCGTTTTATGTCGATGGGAAACTCAACTATAGCTGTACCTACAGTAGCAAAGGAGAAAAAATCGAAGAATTTGTGATTGATGAATATGGTGTAAAGAAGCAATTGTTTCCGAAAACTATTGAAAAGGAATAAGTGACTTCAGCAACATAATGAGCCCCATCACGAACAACCCGATTCCGACGATCATAGACAGCTTAGCATGATTCACCTTTGGAATGTACTTTTTACCCACTAAAGTACCAGCTAATGCGGCCGGCACACATAAAAAGATCAATAGTGTTGGGTAATAACTAAAAAGTGCGGTACTCGAGAAATAAACACTTATTCTAGTCATATCTACTAATAGCGAAATAATTGCGGTTGTAGCAACAAAAACAAGGGGTTCAATCTTCAGTTTGGATAGAAACATAGCCCGAAGAGCACCTTGATGTCCGGAAAAACCACCAAAGAAACCACTCAAAACACCACCAAAGCGCATAGCCCATTTCCCTTGAATAGGTAGTTTCCAATTAAAAAACTCTAAACAAGCGAAGCCCATCAAAATAACGCCAAAAATAGGCTCTAGGTTTGTAGTTGTATTGGCAGTTAAAGTACTGAGAAGAAAGGCACCTAAAAAAGCAAAAATAATTGCCGGGATACCGAAATTCTGAAACAAGTTCCAGTTAATAGACCTCGCCGTGAGCGCCACTTTCAAAATATTATTACAAAGGTGAACAATTCCCGCCATTAAGACCGCTATTGGTGCATCCCAATAAAGTAAGAAAACAGGAACTAATATGGTGTTAAGCCCAAATCCGGTGAAAAAGGTTGCCAATGCACCTAGGAAGGGCACTAAAATGAACACAAGCACTGAGAGCAAAACATCCATGCGAAATTGTATTTTTGTCAAAAGTACAAATATGATTGATTTACGCAGTGACACCGTTACACAACCAACGCCTGAAATGCGCGCCTTTATGCTAGACGCCCCGGTTGGTGACGATGTTTTTATGGAAGACCCCAGTGTTTTGGAATTAGAAGCTTACGCCGCTCAATTATTTGGCAAAGAAGCTGCTTTATTTTGCAGTTCAGGAACGCAAACCAATCAGATTGCCATCAATGTTCATGTGCAACCTGGAGGCGAAGTCATTTGCCATGAAGAAAGTCATATTTATAAGTATGAAGGTGGTGGTATCGCTAAAAATTCTGGCGCCTCTGTTAGACTACTCAAAGGAGACCGTGGTCGAATTACTGCTAAAGAAATTGAAAAATGGATCAATCCACCTCACGATGTTCATTTTCCACTGACTCAGTTAGTAAGTCTAGAAGATACAGCCAACCGAGGTGGCGGTGCTATTTACGATTTAGCTGAACTTCAAAACATACGTGAACTTTGTACCAAACTTGACCTTCCCTTACACCTAGATGGCGCCCGAGTTTTTAATGCCTTAATTGAAAACGGTATAGAAGCAGTGCAGTACGGTCAATTTTTTGATAGCATTTCTGTTTGTCTATCTAAAGGGCTCGGAGCTCCTGTTGGCTCAGTATTACTCGGTACAAAATCGTTTATTGAGCGGGCGCGTCGGGTACGCAAAGTAATGGGTGGCGGGATGCGACAAGCCGGCATTATTGCAGCCGGAGGTCTTTATGCACTTCAAAATAACAGGAGTCGATTGGCAGAAGATCACCGCCATGCAAAAGCCTTAGAACTTGCCCTCCAAAAATGTAGTTACATCGCAGAAGTGGTGCCCGTACAGACTAATATTGTAGTTGCCATACTTAAAGACGAAACACAACGCGACCTCCTTTTGGCTAAACTCGCAGAAAACAAGATCCGTTGTATGGCTTTTGGCCCAGGTATGATTCGAATGGTGACGCATTTAAACGTGAGCGAACAAGACATCGCTTACTGCGTAAATATTCTCGAAAAAATGTAACTTTTTGCGACAAGTTCGTAGATAGCACTATGTGCTTGTTTCGCCAACTTTTATTGAGTTTTGCCCTTCTTCTGGCGACGTTTGTACAAGCGCAACAAGCGGCGTGTACTACCACAGATAAAAAAATCAATAAAGTGCTCCAAGAAGCATTGAATGCAACAAGTTTTGAAGAAAAAGCCAAAGCTTTAGCAAGCGTTGCTCAAAAATATCCTGAAAATGTACAAGCATACTACTACTTAGGTGTTTTATTTTATTCAAAAGGCAGTGCCGAATATAAAAACAACGCAACTCAGGCCGAGGGTGAAAGAAAACTCCAAAAATCTTTGACCTTCTTTCAGGCAGCTATCCAAAAATGCCCTGATTACAATCCTGAAGCTTATTATTATTGCGCCAAATTACTTTACAATTTCGATCGCAAAGATGCTTGCTTGAATCAGATTGAAACTTTATTTGCATTTGATTCCTTGTACCCTGATAGCCGCGATGAAAGTCTTCAAAACTATGCTGAAATTAAGGCCGAATTAGCGCCAGTTTACAAAGAGCTCAGTTTTTTACGCGATGCCAAACTGAATCCGGTTCCTTATGAGGTGCAAAAAGTTCAGCAGGTCAGCACAGCACAAGATGAGTATTTCCCGATGCTAAGCCCAGATAACGAACTACTCTTCTTTACTAGAAAAGCAGACAAAACCAATCTTGGAGACATCGCAGGGGGCGTTGAAGAAGAATTTACAATGGCCCAAGCTGAACAACTTCAATTCAATCAAGGGTTTGCACTGAGTAGCCCTTTTAATGACGGAAATTTCTATAATTACGGATCAGCAAGTCTTTCTGCCGACAACCGGGAAATGATTATTTGCGCTTGTAAAAAAGAAATCGTTTACAAAAAGGAATACCTCAATTGCGACCTTTTCAGCACACGTTATCAGGTGACACAAGTCAAAGGTAAAAATACCTTTTCATGGGGGCCGCTAAAAAACCTCGGGCCACAAATCAATACCAAAGATGGTTGGGAAGCTCAGCCCTCGTTGTCTTCCGATGGAAAAATACTTTACTTTACAAGTTTTCGAAAAGGATCTCAAGACAACGATATTTATTTTAGCGAAAAACAAGCCGATGGTTCGTGGGGCCCTGCGCAACCGTTCACGATAGTGAATACTGCAGGCAAAGACAAAAGCCCTTTTTTCCATCAAGATGGAGAAACCTTTTACTTTGTTTCGGAAAGCAAACGCAACAGACCTGGAATGGGCGGCTTAGATATCTTTTATATGCGAAAAACCGCAAATGGTTGGGGCCCCATCCAAAACCTCGGATATCCTATTAATACAGAAGCAGATGAGCTCGGGCTTTTTGTGTCAACGAATGGTAAAGAAGCCTATTTTTCTAGTTATCAGGGGCAAAATTGGGATATCTATAGTTTTGAGCTTTACGAAGCGGCCAGACCTAAAGAAGTCCGAATCCTGACAGGAAAAATTGTCGATGAACAAGGAAAAGGTGTTGCTGGCGCTGACCTACAACTCAATTACCACAATCGAGAGCAGCAAATTGAGGCCGGCCAAACCAATGAAGACGGCACCTATGCTATTGCCGTTCAAGTTGGAGAAGATATCAGTATTTCCGCTAGTAAGGAAAACCATAGTTTTCAAGCGCAGGTGATCAAAGCCGAAGAACTCAGTGCGCCTTCCAATAAAGTGGCAGCCAAAGAACTTATTGTGGATAGTCTCGAAGTCGGAAAAGCTTATACCCTTGCCTCCATTTATTACGGCACAGAAAGTCATTTACTGGATAAAGAGGCAAAAATTCTTTTGCAAAGTTTTGCGACCTATCTGCAACAGCAGCAAAATATTTCATTGCAAATTAATGGCCATACCGACGATCTTGGCGCCGAACAAAACAACTTGCTGTTGTCTGAACGCAGAGCACAGGAAGTGGTCAATTACTTAATCGAACTCGGCATTGCTCCAGAAAGGTTACAAGCAAAAGGGTTTGGCGAAACACAACCGAAAGTAGCCAATACTTCTTCAGAAAACAGAGCGAAGAATAGGAGAACGGATTTCGAAATTCTAGGATTGTAATTCCACTAAATAGGAATTCTATTCTATTCTATTCTATTCTTGCGAATTAAATGCTAATGAGGTGAGATAGAAAATTGAAGGCACAAAAAAAAGGAGCCCAATGAGCTCCTCTTTTTGAATATGATTTTTACAGTGCTTAGTGACTGAAGTTTTTCTTTTCGCGGATACGAGCAGATTTACCAGTACGCTCACGGAAGTAGAAAATACGTGCTCTACGCACAGCTCCACGTTTCACAACTGTAATGCTATCAATGAAAGGAGAGTTTACAGGAATGATACGCTCTACTCCGATGTTACCTGACATTTTACGAATTGTAAAAGTTTCAGTAGCACCTGCGCCACGGCGTTGTAAAACTACACCTTGGAATTGCTGGATACGCTCTTTGTTACCCTCAACAATACGGTAAGAAACAATAATGGTGTCTCCGGCTCCGAAAGCTGGAAGTTCATTTTTGGCGATGAGCTCTTGCTCAATTTGTTTAATGACGTTCATCTCAGAAATTTTAAACCGTTTTCAATTAAACGGGGGTGCAATATTACGAATATTTTCTGATTTGCTCACAGAAAATTGCATTTTTTTTAGGCTAAACATAAAAAGCCATCAGAATCAGTAACAAAGCGACGGCCGCATAGATGACAACGAGCTGTAAACTCAGGCCTCGTTTAGAACTGGACTCAAGGCCAGTGTCTGAATCTGTTGCGTTGTTTGTATCGGTTGTTACCTGCACAGGCCAATCAAATAAGTCTTTGATTGCCAAGTTTGTAGTGCCAATTTGCAAGTGGTCATCGGCATGAAGCTCAGCTAATTGCTCAACTGGAGTACCGTTTAATATTGCCCTTGCTTCAGCTACACACAAATGAAAATAAACAGCACCATTGCTATCTTGCAGCAAAAGCGCATGATAAGGCAGCAATTCAGGATCAGTGAATTGAATGTCATTGGCAGCTGCAGCTCCTATCTTTATATACCGCTTGGCAAACATTTTACAAAATTACTGAAAAACAACGGATTGTTTTACATAGCTAAGACGCTGTGAATGAATGATATTGACAGCTGGCTAATAAAAATGGTTGATAAGTTCCTAGACAGGGGCTTCCAAGAATGCAGAACTACTTGTAATTTTAACTTTCAATAGATCAATTATGGGTAAAATCATTGCCATCGCCAACCAAAAAGGCGGAGTCGGTAAAACAACAACTTCCATCAATTTAGGTGGCTGTCTCGGTGTGCTTGAATACAAAACACTGATTATCGATGCGGACCCACAGGCCAACTCTACATCTGGCCTTGGTTTTGACCCTAAATCTGTTAAAAATATCTACGATTGTTTGGTAAACGGTAGCCATCCAAATGAGGCCATCTTAGAAACCACCAACCCGAATCTTTTCATTTTACCTTCACACGTAGACCTCGTTGGTGCAGAACTTGAAATGATCAATATGCCCAACCGCGAATATTTGCTCAAAGCAGCACTCGAGCAAATTAAAGACGACTACGACTTCATTTTAATTGACTGCTCCCCTTCTCTTGGTCTTATTACCGTCAATGCGCTTGTTGCCGCAGATGCCGTCATGATTCCGGTGCAATGCGAGTATTTTGCCTTAGAAGGGCTCAGCAAATTGCTAAATACCATAAAAATTGTTCAGGGTCGCCTCAATCCAAGTTTGGAAATTGAAGGTATGGTCCTCACCATGTATGACACCCGTTTGCGTTTAGCCAACCAAGTGGTAGACGAAGTCAAGACGCATTTTCAAGAATTGGTTTTCGATACCGTTATTCACCGCAACACAACACTCAGTGAAGCATCTAGCCATGGCTCAACGGTGATCATGTACGATGCCTCCTCAAAAGGCGCCATTAACTACCTGAACTTCGCACGTGAACTTTTACAAAAAAACGACGCCACAAAAATTGGCAACGACGATAAAATAATAGAGATTGATCATGAGCTCTAATCCGAAAAAACAACCTGCCTTAGGCCGTGGCTTAAGTGCACTTTTACAAAATTCAGACACCGACATCACGAGCAACAACAATGCAGTTCCGGCAGGTGCTGTTGCCTTGATTTTGATCAGCTCCATTGAAGCCAATCCATTTAATCCGCGCACCCACTTTGAACTGAGCGCACTCGAAGAACTCAAAACATCGATCCTGACCCATGGCATTATTCAACCCATTACGGTCAGAAAAATGGGACGAGACCGCTATCAGCTGATTTCAGGTGAGCGTAGATTCAGAGCAGCACAACTTGCGGGCCTGACTGAAGTTCCGGCCTACGTGCGCATCGCCAATGATCAAACCATGCTTGAAATGGCCTTGGTGGAAAACATTCAGCGCGAGGATCTCAATGCCATTGAGGTGGCACTATCTTATGAAAGGCTCATCGACGAGTGCAAGCTTACTCAAGATCAACTCAGTGAAAAGGTGGCAAAATCAAGGTCTCATATCGCCAACCACCTCAGACTGCTCAAATTACCTACGCCCATTCAAGCAGCCGTCCGTGACAAACAATTATCAATGGGGCATGCGCGCGCACTTTTAGCACTTAGCTCTGAAAAAGAACAGCTAGCTGCACTTGAGCGCATTCTTACCGAACAACTTTCTGTTCGTGCCGTAGAGGCCCTCAGTAAACCAACTCAAGAATCGGGCAATCAGGGCAAAGAAGCTTCAAAAAGCAGTATCAAAGAAAAGATATCGCTTACTACGACCGAAAAACTTTATCTTTCTTATCTCAGTGAGCAACTTCAAAGTAAAGTAAGCCTCGATAAAGAATCAAACGGTAAGGGTAAATTGATCATTCATTTCGAAGAAGAGCAACAACTACAGCGCCTCATCGAGATGTTGAAAAAAACAGAATGAGAATCCTAGTACTGATTTTTTTGTTTCAGCAGCTATCGTTTGCGCAAATCATCAGTGAACCAGATTCATCCGGCCTAGAATTCCATCAGAAAAGCATGCTCTACTCCGCGATCATTCCAGGTGCAGGTCAAATCAGAAACAGCATTGTTTCCACCCGACACAACAATGCCATTTGGAAAGTGCCCATTATTTATGCAGGGGTCGGAAGTGCTGGTTATTTTTTGATCAGCAATCAGCGCATGCAAAAGGAATTAAAATTTGAATACGCTCAACGTCAAATTGGTGGCACACTTGACCCTAAATACGCACTTTACGATGACGCCGCAGTTTTGCAACTTTACAGACAATATTTAGATTGGCGAGACCTCTCTATTCTTGGCCTTGCAGCCGTCTATTTCATTCAAATTGCCGAAGCTGGCGCAGAAGCACATTTTGTGAATTTTGATACTTCACCCGATCTCAGTTTTCATCTAGACCCCTTCTTTTCAACGCAGGGTTATGTCGGGGCAAGATTAAGCCTAAGCTTTCATTGATTTATATTATTTTTACAAGATGAACATCGCCCTGCTCGGATACGGAAAAATGGGAAAGGCCATTGAACAAATTGCCTTAGAACGAGGCCACCAAATTGTGGCTAAAATCAACTCTCAAACACCATTAACAAGCATAGATTGGTCTTTAGTCGATGTCTGCATTGAGTTCACGCAACCGCATTTGGCCGTTCAACACATTGAATGCTGTGCTAAACAACATGTGCCTATTGTTGTGGGTACTACGGCTTGGCTCCAAGACCTCCCGCGTGCACAAGCACTTATTGAAGAGCAGCAGTCTGCGCTTTTACACGCCAGCAACTTTAGTGTGGGTGTCAATCTATTTTTCGCACTTAACAAGAAATTAGCCGAACTACTCTCGAACTATCCTGAATATAAAGTGAGTTTGTCTGAAACGCATCATGTTCAAAAACTAGATGCCCCAAGTGGCACCGCTGTGAGTCTATTGAACGACATTCTCCAAATCCAAACTCAATATGACAACTGGAGCCTAGAGCCAAATTCAGCTACTCAAATTCCTGTAGTCGCACACCGAATTCCGGATGTACCCGGCACACACGAGGTCAGCTATGACTCCGAAATCGATACGATTCGCATCGAACATATTGCCCATAATCGCAAAGGCTTTGCCTTAGGCGCAGTCCTTGCCGCCGAATTTTTAAAAGGCCGCAAAGGCTGTTATCAAATGTCTGACGTACTAAACATTCAAGCATGAGTTTCATTTATTTTTACTTACTGATCCTCCTACACCCCTACCTTGCTCAATGGCATAAAGTTTTCCCGAAACTCGGCAGAAAATCATGGGAGGCCATGGTGCCTGGCTACAACTACTTCATTTTGTACAAAGAAGTACTCAATAAGCCTTGGTGGTCTTTATTATTAGCTTTCCCTGGCGTGCATTTGGTCATGTGGATGACGATCAACGTGAGTTTATTGCGTCGTTTTGGCTTTTACAACCTCAAAGAAACCTTACAAGGCTTGTTTTTTCCGTATTTGTTATTCAATCAAGTTGCTAAAAACGAAGCCCTGACTTATGGGCCAGCTACCAATTGGTCTAATTCAAGAGAAGTTGAAATCAGAAAATGGGGCGATCATGTGGTATTATTCATGGCGCTACCTGTCATTGGCCACATTTTAGCTATTGGATTTGATAAAATCTCTCGCGATAAACCAGGCACCAAACCAAGAGTTAAAGAATACGGCGATTCTTTCATTTGGGCCCTTGTAGCCGCAGCTGTCATTCGCACCTATTCTTTCGAACCTTTTCAAATCCCGACAGGATCCATGGAAAAAACTATGTTGGTCGGTGACTTTTTGGTGGTCAATAAATTGGCCTATGGCCCTAAAGTGCCCATCACACCACTTTCCTACCCCTTGGTGCACAATATCGTTCCACTTGTCAATATCAAATCTTACCTAGACTGGGAAAAAGGTACCTATACCCGTTTACCTGGTTGGGCGAAAATTAAGCGCAACGACATCGTTGTATTTAACTTTCCTTCAGGTGACACCGCTATCTTGGACCCACGCATGCCAGGAGGCCTCATGGGACACGACTTTCACGGTCTCGTGAATCAGGAAGCGCTTTTTGAATTTGCCATTAAGAACAACGTGAGTGCCGTTTGGGAAAGACGTGAGCCAACGCTAGCGGAAAACAACTTGTTGGCTCAATTTATTGAACAACACGCCTACTGGAAAAATCTTGCGCGCGAACGTTTTAAAAATGGTGAATTCCCCGTTTACATGGAAGAAAGTAAATATGGCCAAACACATGGCGGTCTTATTTTTCGACCTGTTGACAAGCGCGAGAACTATATTAAGCGCTGTGTTGGAACGCCAGGCGATGTGCTTGAAATCAAGAATTCTGTATTATATGTAAACGGGAAAAAAGCCTATGTTTCCCCAGGGCAAGCCTTGTTGTATCGCATTGAAAAAACAAAGGTTTCCTTCCCATCAGTACCTGAAATGCTCTCTCGCTATGGTCTTGAAAACTCTTCAGATGGCGCACGCACCGATTTTGACGCCTTCAATGACCCGAAATACTATGTCTTGAACTTGACCAAGCAAGAAAAGCAAAAAATTGAACAAGACTTCCGTATTCGCCTCGAAAAGGTGCGTTACCCACAGTGGTCTGCTCAAGAAGCGCTCAAGGCAACTCCTTTACAAAAAATTGCAAACCTTGATCAGTTTCCGAAAGATTTCAATGTCAATAATACCATGACTGATTTTCAGCGCTTTCAGATTCCACGCAAAGGGCAGCGTATTGCTATCAACACTAACAATATTGCTTGGTACAAACGCATCATCAGTGCTTACGAAGGGCACCAACTGGCCATTAAAGGAGATAAAATCTATATTGACGGCAAACGCGCTACGCAATATCGCTTTGCCATGAACTATTACTGGATGATGGGAGACAACCGCTTCCATTCGGCAGACTCACGCGTATGGGGCTTTGTACCCGAAGACCATATTGTGGGTAGAGCCTCATTCGTTTGGTTCTCGAAATCGCCATTTGTCGATTCTTTCCTCGGTATACGCTTTGACAGAATTTTCCGCATTGTTGACTAATGTCTAGCTTTCAGACTGCCTATTTTCCGTCTATGGCATATGTACGGGCCTTCATGAACAGTCCTGAGCCACTCATTGAAATACACGAGCACTTTGTGAAGCAAAGTATCCGAACACGCTGTGAAATTTTAACAGCCAACGGCGTGTTGCAGCTGAATGTGCCGGTCATTCACCACTCCGGACAAAAGGTAAAAATGAAAGATTGCCTCATAGATTACTCAAAATCTTGGGTCACGGATCATTGGCGTGCTATTGAAAGTGCTTATGCAAACGCACCCCATTTCGAGCATTATGCACATGACCTAAAGGCCATTTTTGCCGCACAACCAAAAACGCTTTTAGCGCTCAATGAACTCATCTGGAATTGGCTTTCAGCAGCTTTAGGATTAGAAGTTAAACTCCAGTATAGCACCGATTTCTTAAGTTCAAGAACTGACAAAAAAGAATGGTTGGGTAGAATGCAGGAAGTAACGACGCCGTATTATCAACTGTTTGCCCAAGAGCAAGCATTTGTAACGAATTTATCTGTGTTAGATGGCTTATTTAACGAGGGACCGCTTCTTAGGAAGCATCTTTTGCCAACGCACCTTTAGGATAACCGGATGCAAGACTGAACCGTCTGTAAGGAGTAAGTCTCCATTTAAATCAAAAGATAAAACCCTTGGCTGACTAATCTGCTGAAGATCGATGTTTTGAAAGCTCAGGAAATTACCTTGTTGATCAAGTGTTAAAATTGAACCTGTGCTGCTTAGGATATACAATTCGTTGGTTTGTGGATGCACCGCCATTGAAACAGGATCAAACGAGAAGACTTCATCTAAAGAGAGGTCTTGCGTTTGTTGAATGAAAGCTAGAAGTGCGCTTTGTTCGAATTGGAACAAGGGTGTTTCTGAAATCTTTTGCGCACCAAGACGCATCGTTTGAATCGCGTAGCGCTTGTTTTCTGATCCTTGATCTGTCTGCTTCAAAAATAAAAGACGACTTGTGTTGGGATGAAAACAAAGCAATTTGTGAGTAGCGTCTTCTTGAGCAATGTTTAATGGATCTGCGACAGCTCTTGACATCGAGGCATCCATAAAATAAAGCTGCTGCGCCGCATCGAGCATCACAACTGTAGAATCGTGATAAGCCACCTGAATGATTTTTGTTCCTTCAGCCAAGGCAGGCATGTAATGAAAGGTATTGGTTTGTGGCATGTAAGTCATTAAACTTAGAGAGTCATGACTAATAGCCAACATAGAATTGGTGTCGAGGGAAGTGAGTGCGGAAAATGGCTGCAAGCCCATGGGTAAATAATGTGCGGCATCGGTTTCGGACAAATCAAAAAATCCGATTTCCTTATGAAAAGAACTCGCTAATTCTTTGTAGTAAGACTTTACTCCTTCTTGCTGTATAGATCTAGCAGCAATGAAAGATATCGTGGCTAACACAAAAGAGAAAAAGTACTGAACTCTTGTCATTTCAAACAAATTTAGATGAAAATATCACACCAAAAAACAAATCAAATTTAATTATGAGCAAAACCTTGTTTATTCTGCTCTAAAACGGCGTATTTTTGTTGGAACGATTCTTGTAAAACAGAACACATGAAAAATTTTCTCTTTATTTTAATTGGTCTGCTGATACAGAATAACCTTTCTGCTCAAATCAGCTTTGGAGGTGGTCTCAGCTATACAAATTTCATGAATACTACTGGCCAGGCCCAAGAGTCTTTGAGTATGCCTGGTCTGCACGGCCACGTTGAAATACCAAGAAGCGGAGATGTTACGCTTTACGGACGCGTCAATTACCTTTTACCTAAAGCCAATAGCCAAACCATTACGTCATACGTTACGGCAATCAATCCGAGCACAAACCCATATATTTTGGCAGTCAATAGCCGTTACAAAACAAATTATTTCTTGTTTGAAGGTGGAAACCGCTACTATATTGGCAATGACTACGACAACGGTTTTGCCGGATACGGTGGCTCGGGTCTTGTACTTGGCATCGGTAAAGTCAGAAAAGCCTATGACAAAGTTGATGTAACTGGCATTGTCAATTGGGAAAACGCTTACCAAACCGATCCAGCTGAAATATTAGAAGGTAGAATATTTGCAATTGGTGGCTTCTTACAAGGAGGGCTAAAATATACCATGCCTGCAAAAGGAACTGTTTATGCAGATTTAACCGCTTATTATCTTTTGCTCGCCAATGGCAGTAACAGCACAGCTAGTCAGACCAACTTTATATCGCCGTTCTTTTTCAACTTTACGATCGGCTTTAAGAAAGATCTTTATTAAGAAAAGTCAGACAATCATTGAGCAAAACTGATGGCGCCTGTTGGGCATCAATGATATAATTTGCCTGCTGGTAAACCTCTTTTCTTTTTTCGAGCAATAAATCAAAACTGTTCAAATCTTGTAATAAGGGCCTATCCTCCGAACCTGCTATACGTTCATACAAAACCTCAGCAGGAGCACTCAGGTAAATTACCTGTCCTCTTTGAAGCAGCGTATCCATAAGTTCACCATAACAAGGCAAACCACCACCACAAGCTACCACAGCGGCTTGTTCGGGTAACTTTTCAATCAAAGCTTTTTCTTGCTCGCGAAAATAAGCCTCACCAAATTCACTGAAGAGTTCAGAAACTGAATAACCCGTTAGTTTCTCAATCTCGAGGTCGGTATCATAAACAGGAACTTTCAACGCAATAGCCAAAGCCAGCGCGAAGCTAGACTTCCCACTTCCCATCATTCCAATCAAGAATATTGGCTTACTGCTCATATTTTATAGGCTTGGCAATCAGCGCATTGATTTGCGCAGAAAAAATAATTTCAAATTTACCATATATTCTTTGTGTTATCTAAAGATAATGCATATATTTGCACCCTCAAAACGGCAGATTCCGTAGCTCAGCTGGTAGAGCAATACACTTTTAATGTATGGGCCCTGGGTTCGAATCCCAGCGGAATCACAAGAAAAAGTCCACTTCGAAAGAAGCGGACTTTTTTTGTTTTAAGACGTTTGAAATTCATTTCAAAAAGTCTGAAAATGAAAAAGGCCGGAATTGCGCAGCAATGGACTTTTTCTTGTAAGATGGAGGACCGATCGCGCGATGAAAGCGCGCGAATCCCAGAAAATAAAGCTCGCTTTAATTTGTAGTGGCCAAATGAAATATAATGCGCAGCATTTATTCAATAAGAAGCAACGATTGAATGCTTTTATCCACTGCACGTCGGTTCAATGGGATCTTTAATCCCAGCAATGGACTTTTTCTTGTAAGATGGAGGACCGATCGCGCGATGAAAGCGCGCGAATCCCAGAAAATAAAGCTCGCTTTAATTTGTAGTGGCCAAATGAAATCTCACGAATAAATAATTCATTATGAATTCGATGGAAAACTATTTTATTATATTTGATAAACTTAAAACAAAAAAATATGACTAAAAATTTTCTAAAAGTTTTCATCGCTTTAGGGATGATTGCAACTGGTTTTAACCAACAAACATTTGCTCAAGCGGTAGAAGAAGAAGACATCGTAATTGAAGGCTACTACGGATTTCCTAATCTATATACTGCTGTTTTTAAAGCTGCATACGCGAGTACCGGAACAGAATTAGACCTTACAACCGGTGGCATAGGCCCTTTAGGAGCGAGATTCGAATATCTTGTGACAGATAAAATTGGTTTAGGTCTTGACGTGAGTTTCACCAACTCTTCGGTGAACTTCAACGATGCTCCAAACGGAACGTTGTACAATTATGATTTTACCACATCAAGAACCGGAGTATTGGTATGTTTCAATTACCACTTCTTAGATAATGATGAGTTTGATTTATACTCAACAGTAGGAATTGGATATGCTAAAAGAAACTTTGATTTTACTAGTACTGAACCAGGATTTGAGCCTCTTTCAGTTGAAAGCCTTGTTCCAGTAGGCTTTAAAGGTGCTCTTGGTATGCGTTATTTCTTTTCAGATAATATCGGAGCTAACTTACAATTTGGATTTGGTCCGGGCGGCCTCATCAATGCAGGCATGAGCTTCAAACTCTAATTGAAAAACGAACTTCAATGAAAAGCCCTTCTTCGGAAGGGCTTTTTTTTGTATGCTTCTAACCCTTCGGCTCCTCTACCCGTCCGTCGGCATGTTTGGCAAAGCGGCCCAGCTTTGGGTCATGGACTTGATCGTAGCGACTCCAAGGCCAACCACCAAATTGGGTTTGTTGGTAGTCTTGGAAGGCTTGGTAGATCTCTTCTTTTGAGTTCATGACAAAAGGCCCATGTTGCACAACTGGTTCGTTGATGGGCCTGCCTTGCAATACAAGTACTTTAGAAGCTTCTGAACCGTTGACTAAAAGGCAAGTTTGACTTGCATCGACATCAGCAGCATGATAGTGCGCTATTTCTTGATTTCCTAATTTAAGGCCATTGCCTTCATAGTAGTAGATGCTGCGATTGACGCCAACAGCGCTTGCTGGAAGCTCGAAGCTTGCGCCAGGTTCTAATTGAATGTTGTAGATAGCCACGTGATTATTGGTATCTGCAGCCCAAGAATTTGGTGGCGTTACTGCGGCCTTATAAGTTCCAAGTTGACCTACCAATACTTCAATATTGGCTGTTTGACCATTGGCAACCACACTAAACTTCGGAACCGTTTCTGCCCACAGCATTTTAAAATGAGGCTCGACCATTTTACTGCGCTTTGGCAAATTGAGCCAAATTTGAAAAAGCTCTAAAGGATTTTCTTTGTCTTGATTGAGTAACGGAAACATTTCAGCGTGCTGAACCCCTTTACCCGCAGTCATCCATTGGACATCACCATTGCCGTAACGGCCTGCTGCACCCATGCTGTCAGCGTGATCAACCAAACCTGTTCTTACAACAGTGATGGTTTCAAAACCACGGTGAGGATGCCCTGGGAAACCAGGAACTGTGGAGCCATGATACATTCTAAAACCATCTTTCACGATGAAATCTTGGCCCATGTGTCTGCCTTCAAAATGCTTTGGATCAGGACCCAATTGAGCATTGCCCTTTGGAAAGTAATCCTCGTGGTGAACACAGAATAAAAATGGATCGAGGGTTTCCCATTGAAAACCGAGTGGTCTGATTTTTTGAATGAGTTTTGGCATTTCTTGCGTTTTGGTTTTTCCCCATTGAGTGAAGGGAATGAATAAAGCCCCACCTAGCCCTAGGCCAAGTCTAGAAAGAAATGATCGGCGTTCAAGTTTTGAGCTCATGTGCTAATTTTTGACTAAAGTATTTCAAAATTAGCTTTTGGCCATTGATTTACATCAAGAATTTAGGCCTGCTCTAGCTTAAAGGCTGAAGTTTGATGGAATTTGAGGTCCGGGTAATCTTGTTCGGCCATTTGCAGCAAGAAAGGTGTCTCTGCTAAAAACACAAGGTTTTCATCTTTGTCGAGGGCCAAATATGATCCTTTCGCGCGTTTGAATGAAGCCAATTGCTCGTCGTTATCGGTGGTGATCCAGCAGGCTTTGTAGTAGTTTCTTGGGACGAAACGACAATTGGCACCGTATTCATGAATGAGGCGGTAATTGATGACTTCAAACTGGAGTTGGCCAACAGTTCCGACAATTTTTCGGTTACCAGGTTGTTGGATGAAGAGCTGTGCTACTCCTTCATCGATGAGCTGACGAATGCCCTTGTCGAGTTGTTTAGACTTGAGCGGATCGAGGTTTTCGAGTTCCTGGAAAATCTCTGGGGAAAACGACGGAATGCCTTTATAGAGCATCTTTTCACCGGTAGTGAGTGTATCGCCAATTTTAAAACTTCCGGTATCGTACAAACCAATGACATCACCAGGATATGCGTCGTCAATGACGCTTTTATCTTGGGCCATGAAAGAGGTTGGATTCGGAAATTTCATGTCTTTATTGAGGCGCACATGGTGATAAAACTTATTGCGCTCGAAACGCCCCGAAACAATGCGTAAAAAGGCAATGCGGTCACGGTGCTTTGGGTCAAGGTTGGCATGTATTTTAAAGACAAAGCCACTGAAACGCTCATCTGAGGGTTCTACCATACGGGTATCTGATTCTCGACCTCTTGGTGACGGCGAAATTTCACAGAAAGTATCTAGCAGTTCTTTTACGCCGAAGTTATTGACTGCTGAGCCAAAAAATACAGGCGCCACCTCTCCTGCCAAATAACGCTCGCGATCAAAAGCATCGTAAACACCTTCGATCATGTCGAGTTCTTCTCTGAGTTCAGCGGCAGGTGCTTCACCAATGATTTGATCGAGTTGAGGGTCTGCTAAATTGGCAATAGAAAGGACGTCCTCGGCAATTTTCGTTTTGTTAGCAGAAAACAAGTTCAGGCCTTGCTGATAAATGTTGTAAACACCCTGAAAGCGATCACCCATACCGATAGGCCAAGTTAATGGGCGCACACGAATATTGAGCTTTGACTCGAGTTCGTCGAGCAAATCAAAAGCTTCTTTACCATCGCGGTCCATTTTATTGACAAAAATGATCACGGGCGTATTGCGCATGCGACAAACCTCCATAAGTCTTTCCGTTTGGGCCTCAACCCCATTGGCGCAGTCTATAACAAGAATGACGCTATCTACAGCAGTGAGCGTACGAAAGGTATCTTCAGCGAAGTCTTTGTGACCTGGTGTGTCTAGGATGTTGATCTGCTTGCCGTTGTAACCAAACGCCATAACAGAGGTAGCAACGGAAATCCCACGTTGCTTTTCAATCTCCATGAAGTCAGAGGTGGCAGACTTCTTGATTTTGTTGTTTTTCACAGCGCCCGCCGTCTGGATCGCTCCTCCGAAAAGCAATAATTTTTCAGTGAGTGTCGTTTTTCCGGCATCCGGGTGGGAAATAATCCCAAAAGTTCTGCGGGTTTCGATGGCTTCGTTGAATCTCATGTGGCGAGGTATTGAATATGGGTGGCTATGAATGCAAAAAGACCGCAGTGCGGTCTTTTAAAGTTTTATTTCAGACAGAAATTAAAATACTTCTGCAGCAGTAAAATGGAATTTACCTTCGATTTCTGCATTCTCGTCTGAGTCAGAACCGTGAACCGCATTACGACCTTTGCTTTCTGCATAAGCCTTACGGATAGTTCCGTCAGCAGCCTCAGCAGGATCTGTAGCACCAATTAAGGCACGGAAGTCAGCAACTGCATTTTCTTTTTCGAGGATAGCAGCTACGATTGGCCCGCTTGTCATGTACTCAACAAGCTCTCCGTAGAACGGACGCTCAGCGTGTACTGCATAGAAAGCTTTCGCTTGCTCTTCAGATAAGCGTGTATATTTCATTGCTTTGATGCTGAAACCAGCATTGATAATCATGTCGATGATTTTACCCATGTGCCCGTTTTCGATTGCATCAGGCTTGAGCATTGTAAAAGTTCTATTGGTTGCCATTATTGATAAATTTGGGTGCAAAGATACCACTTTTTTAAGAATCCCGAAAACCTATTATTTGGATTTCTTCGTGACAAATTCTACAATAATTCCGAGCGTAGGCTGAAGAATTCCGGATGCATTCTCAACGAACTTTGTTTGATAACGCGTTGGGTCATTCGGATCAACTACCCCTTGCCCATTCGCATCGGTTTGTAGTAATAATATTGGCGCCAATTGCGCTTTGTAGCCATAGACATTCTGCACATCAAAATAGAAATTCATATTGAACTGCTTTAAATAGAGCTTTTTATCTACACGAATATTAAGTTGATGGAAACTACTTTCGCGCTGGGTATTGAGTTGGTTGTAATCAAGTAAACCCACTCCGTTGATGTTCCAGTTCGTGATTAAGCTCGATGTAGCGACGTCGTATGGCGTGTAGGGTGCTCCACCTGAAAACAACCAGCGCATGCCAAATTCCCAGCCATTTTTGAAGCGCTTACCTCCTGTTAAGGAAACGATGTGTCGGCTGTCCCATGAAGTTGGTACGTAATTGTTGTTTTTATCTAAGAATTCTGAACGCACCCAAGTATAGGCGAGCACTGCATAAAACCCTTTGTAAAGCTTTTGCTGATAAAGAAATTCAGCACCATAACTGCGGCCAGAAGAGCTTGAGCTCACTGCTTCATTACCAACAACCCCAAAGTCAGAGCCAATATTGGCCAAAGAAATAGAATCTTTTAAAGAGAACGGATAATTACTGTATTGCTTCAAGAATCCTTCAAGGGTTACTCTTGCATTCCATTTCAATAGGTATTCGGTTCCAAGTACAAAATGATCAGCTTGGATATACTTCAGGTCATTTTGCTGATTGACCAAAGTACCATTTGCTGAACGATACCCAAGAATGGTATAGGAAGGCAACTGATGATAGCGCGCCACATTGGCATTGATTGCCCAATCTTCAGTGAGTCGATAGGACGCAGAAATCATTGGTGAAAATTGATTGAAAGGATTGCGCATTTGAGCACTGTAAGATGTGCCATCTAGTCTGAGACCTAAAGACAAGCGCAAGCGCTCATTTAAAAATGCTCGGCTCAATTGAGAAAAAGCTGAAAATTTATGGAGATTCAATTCAGATTCAAAGTCAAGTGTATCTGGCTGTCCAAAAATGGTAAGCAATTGATAGGTGCTGTTGTAGTATTTGGCAAATTCATAACCGGCTCCTACGTTGAAACGCCAGCCATTTTTCAAATAAGTGTGCTCAAAGCGCAACTTGTTTTCCGCTTCAAAAGAGCTGTAGTTCTGTAAAAGGTTTTGAGGCTCTTCAATGAGATTCTTGTAACGATAGGCTTCATTATTAAGCATGTTTCTGCTCACTACAACCGTCTGAATAGAGGACTTAGAGGAATGCTGCCAAACAGCTCCCATGGTATAATTCCACTGGCCTTGCATGGGCAAATTACCCAAAATAAAGTTGTTGTATTGAATTTGATTGGTATCAGTTAGCCCATCGTTAACCGACTGATTCAAGCCAAATTGATCGAGTGCACCTAAACCGATAATGGAAAGTTTATTCTTGGGATTCAGCTGAAAATTGAATTTAAACTGGTAATCGTTGTAGGTAGGTAAAATGGGCAACTTCAATGCAGCAAAAAGAAACTGTAAGTACGAGCGTCTGACCGAAAAAATAAAATCGCCTTTGTCTCCGATTGGGCCATCAAAAGTAAGGGCAGCATCCGATGAACCCAGTGCAAAATTAGTAATGAGGGCGTCTTTGTTGCCATCTTTTTGCTTGAAAGATAACACCGACGAAAGCCCATTTGCTCGGTTGGCAGGAAAAGCCCCCGAATAAAACTCTACTTCTTTGATAAAATTGACATTGAGCAAGCCCACCGGCCCGCCGCTAGCGCCTTGTGTAGCAAAGTGATTGATATTCGGAACTTCAATACCGTCCAAATAGAACTTGTTCTCACCAGGTGAACCACCTCTGATAATGATGTCGTTTCTAAAAGTAGCGCGGGCAGCCACTCCTGGCAAAGCGCCAATAACCTTGCTTACGTCGCGGTTTGCACCAGGAAGTCTTTCCACTTCTGTGGCACTCAAGGTTTTTAATGAATTGGGGGATTCTGCCCTTTTTTGAAACGGCGCAGCACTGACTTTTACTTCTCGAGATGTTTGAACTTTTTCATCGAGGTCAATTTGAAGGTCAGTAGGTCTTGCATTGGTAACCAATACTTCAGACTGCACTTTATCTTCAAATCCTGGCGCAGTAATTTTAATTGTATAAATTCCAGGAGCTAAGGCTTCAAAAGTAAACCGACCTTCTACATCAGCAGCCTTAAAAAGTTGTAGTTCGACAATATTGATTTTGGCCGGAGAAACCGGTGTGCCATTGGCCGAATTGAGGAGCCTTCCACTTAATTGCCCAGTTTGAGCAAAAGCGCTAAGCGTAATTATAGAAAGGAGTAGTTGGAGAAATAATTTCATTTTGTTGAAGTTTGATATCACTTTTCAGTAACAAAAGTTCAACAAAAAAGTTTAGCACCCGCAAAATTTCTGCTAATCTTTTGGGATTTGATTGGTTCGTATCCAATTTTGAGTGCGGTAAAAAGGCCCTATGTAGCCGCGCACATGCAATTGATTCGGTTGGTTTTCATCGAGCCAAATAGTACAAGTATAAAACTTGCCGTTGTCGGGGTCAAGAATGCTACCGCCAGACCACTTTTGGCCATCCCATTTCATTTTAGATAAAATCAGTAGGTTCATGATGGGCTGGTTATGTAATGCACCTTCACACTCGGTGCATTTCGAATTTGGGCCATCTTTTCCTCTTTTATAGATATAGACAACTCTACCATATAAAATACCATCTTTTTTATACAACTCGACAACAGACTTTTTGAGACCTGTGTTATCGTCTATAGTAATCCAATAACCGGTACAACTTTGCGCCTTGCCAATAAAAGGGATGCAGAAAAAGCAAAAAACTAAAATTTGTAAAGCCTTCATTCTGAACAAATATCGAGAAAATTCTGCAGAATTCTTTTTCCTTGCGGCGTCATGATGGATTCTGGGTGAAATTGAACGCCAAAGACTTTTAATGCAGGTAACTCTATGGCCATTGGTACGCCATTCATGGAGTGGGCGGTGATCCAATCTTCCGGGCACTTAACCATCCAGGAATGATAAAGCCCCACTTCAAATTGAGACGGTAAATTTTTAAAAAGCAAACTATTACTTTGCGTCTGAATTTGTTCTGAAACACCGTGCTTCACCTGACGTTGATTTTCAAGTGAACCACCCAAATGCTCCACGAGGGCTTGCATGCCCAGACAAACGCCAAGAATGTGAATTTTTCCAACATTTTCAGATAGCAATTTAGACAATCCTTGCTTTTCCTTCGGAAGCCCAGGGCCGGGAGACAAAATAATAGCATTCAGCTGCAAAAAATCTTGCGCAACAAGTTCGTCATAGCGCTTGGTCAGCAGTTCCACTTCAAGAGCCTCTAAATAATGGGCAAGATTGAAGGTAAATGAGTCATAAAAATCAATCAAAAGAACCCTCACCTAGCTTGTTTTTTGTTACTTTGCAAAAGTAGTAAAACCTTGTTTCTAAATGTCATCATTGAAAAAAGCCATACAAATTCCAAACGCACCAGCTCCGGTTGGCCCTTACAGCCAGGCCATTCTCATGGATCGGCAACTTTATATCAGCGGCCAAATTCCATTAAATCCTCAGACTGGGCAGCTCGAAATGGAAAATATCGAAAGTGCAACGTCTCGGGTTTTACAAAACATTGATGCTTTATTAAACGAGGCTGGCTTCACGAAAGATGATGTTGTAAAAGTGAGCATCTTCATGAAAAATCTTGAAGAATTTCAAGCCATGAATGCTGTTTATGCGGCCTATTTCACCGGTGTAGCTCCTGCCAGAGAAACCGTTCAAGTGAGCCGCTTGCCACTCGATGTTTCCATTGAAATTTCTTGTATCGCCTACAAATGATCAAGAACCGAACACTAGACCTTAGTATTGTCATTGTTAATTACAATGTTTCCAATTTTTTGGAACAGTGCTTGAATAGTGTTTATGCGGCTTTAAAAGGAATGCCTGCGGAAGTTTTTGTTGTGGACAACAACAGTGTTGATGGTTCGCAAGAAATGCTGCAACTTAAATTTCCGCAAGTTCAGCTCATTGCCAACAAAATTAATGTTGGTTTTTCCAAAGCAAACAACCAAGCCATCCTTGAAAGCAAGGGTAAATATGTGCTTTTACTGAACCCAGATACTGTTGTTCAGGAAGATACTTTTGAAAAGTGTTTTCAATACATGGAGCAAAACAAAGAGGTCGGTGCACTAGGTGTCAGGATGCTAGACGGCAGAGGACGATTCTTGCCCGAATCAAAAAGGGGCCTACCCACTCCTGAGGTTTCTTTTTACAAGATTTTCGGTCTTTCTCGTATTTTTCCTAAATCAAAATTCTTCAACCGCTACAGCCTTGGCTATCTCGATGAACTCGAAAATCATGAGGTAGATGTTTTGTGCGGTGCCTTCATGTTCATGCGCGCTGAAGCACTCAGCAAGGTGGGCTTGCTCGACGAAGCTTTTTTCATGTACGGAGAAGACATCGATTTATCGTATCGCATCCAACAAGGTGGCTACAAGGTGGTCTACTTTGCCGAAACAAAAATCATTCATTACAAAGGCGAGAGCACGAAAAAAGGCTCTTTGAATTATGTTTTTGTCTTTTACAACGCCATGATCATCTTTGCGCAAAAGCACTTTTCTAAGCGCTATGCCAAGATTTTTTCAGCTACCATTCATATGGCCATTTACCTCCGGGCAGGTCTTTCGTTATTGAAAAGAATTGTGAGCAAAAGTGCTGCTCCAGCTTTTGATTTTTTAAGCAATCTTGTTTTACTCGTTTGGCTGGCTACACAATGGAAAGTCAAACACATTGAGTTCCCAGATTGGTTGGTGCAATGGCTCGTACCCGCTTACCTCGGCTGTTGGATTTTCAGCGCTTGGTTACTCGGGCTCTACGACAAAGGCACACCTGCCAAACGCATCTGGAAAAGTACCTTTTTTGCCACATTAGCCATCCTAGCTTTCTATGCACTTCTACCCAAAGAGTGGCAATTTTCTAGACTCTTTATCTTGCTAGGTGCTGCTTGCTTTATTGGTATTTTTTATATCAGCAGAGCCCTTTTAACGCTCATTAAAAAAGGAAAAATAGATTTCAATGCCTTCCCGAAAAAACGTTTTGGCATCCTGAGCGGTAAAGCAGAATTTGAACGGATTAAAAACTTGCTCGAACAGACTTACCCACACATTGAAAGCATTCATCATATTGAAGTAGCGACCCAAACAGCAGCTGGGCAAATTCAGAATAGTCAACTCGATGAAATGCTTGAAATCCATCGCTTGAATGAACTTATTTTTTCAGCAAAAGACCTAAGCAGCATGCAAATCATTAGTAGCATGGTGGCCACCTCTGCTGCCCAACTCGAGTACAAAATTGCCCAACCAGATACCAGTTATCTGATTGGCAGTAACTCAATTGACACTGCCGGTGACTACTACACGCTGCACTTTGATGCCCTAGAACAAGCCACCAACAAAAGAATCAAGCGCATTTTCGACCTATTCATTGGGCTCTTCTTACTCATTTTAAGTCCAATATTGTGTTGGATTTTTAAACAACGTCAGCAATTTTTCAAGAATATTTTTGGTGTATTAAATGCGCAATACACGCTAGTGGGTCTTCAAGTTGATCAACTCAATCGAAAATACCAGAAGAAAAGTATTGTCAGACCATACTATTGGAAGCCTGATAATCAGCCAGAAGCAAATTTGCGCTACACCAAAAACTACAGTGCCCAAACAGACTTTAAGTCAATCCTGAAAAACTATCGCTTACTCGATCAGCAAGCTTCCTAATTTTGATCAAAATTGCTTAATTTTGCAACTCATCAACGACATCAATTAACAGAAAATGGCAGAAATAGAAATTCGTCTTCCTAAAATGGGTGAAAGTGTCACCGAAGCAACCATCACTAATTGGCTCAAAAACATTGGCGATGCCGTTGCCATTGACGAACCACTTGTTGAAGTAGCTACCGATAAAGTAGACAACGAACTCCCTTCAGAGGCTGCAGGTACACTCATCAAAATTTTATTTGAAAAAGACCAAGTAGCTCAGGTTGGCGATGTCATTGCCATTCTATCAACAGACGGTGCTGGCGCCACTAGCGCACCAGCTGCTGCCCCAAGCAACAACACTGCTCCTGCCCCAACTCAGGCAGCAGCTGCGCCAGCAAGCACGCCTGAAGCACAAGCTCCAGCTGCTATCAAAAGCAGTGACGGTCGTTTTTATTCGCCACTTGTCAGAACAATTGCTCAAAAAGAAAATATTAGTGCTGCTGAACTCGCTCAAATTGCAGGTTCAGGACAAGAAGGACGCGTTACTAAGAAAGATGTGCTTGCATTCTTAGATACTCGTCAGGCTCCGGTAGCACAAACAACGGCTAACACCACACCAGCAGCAAGCGCGGCTTCGACACCAGCTGCGTCGTCTACAGGTATTCAAATTAAAGAGCCTGTAGTCATTGCAAATGCCGGTGACGAAATCATAGAAATGGACCGCATGCGCAAGCTCATTGCTGAGCACATGGTGATGTCTGTTCATGTTTCACCACACGTTACATCTTATGTCGAGGCTGACGTCACAACCATTGTTAAATGGCGTGACCGCATCAAAAACGACTTCAAAAAACGCGAAGGAGAAAACTTCACCTTCACCCCTATTTTCATTGAAGCCGTCGCCAAAGCCATCAAAGACTTCCCGATGATCAACGTTTCGGTTTCCGGAACCAACATCATCAAGCGCAAAGACATCAATATCGGTATGGCTGCAGCCTTACCAAGCGGTAACCTCATTGTTCCCGTGATCAAAAATGCAGACCGCATGAATTTGGTGGGTCTTGCCAAAACAGTTAATGAATTGGCTAACAATGCCCGCAACAACAAATTAAAGCCAGAAGATATCCAAGGCGGAACCTACACCGTTACCAACGTCGGTACATTCGGAAACGTCATGGGAACTCCAATTATCAACCAACCACAGGTTGCTATTTTGGCGCTTGGTGCCATCCGTAAAGTGGCAGCGGTTATTGAAACCCCAGATGGTGACTTCATCGGTATTCGTCACAAAATGTTCTTGTCGCATTCCTATGACCACCGCGTTGTAGATGGTGCACTTGGTGGACAATTTGTCAGACGCGTTGCCGATTACCTCGAGGCTTTCGACCCAGAAACTACGCTCTAAGATGCCCTTACAGCTCATTCGACCACTTTGTGTATTTGACCTAGAAACAACTGGGCTCCAAATTACCAAAGACCGAATTGTACAGATTGCCATCATCAAAATGCAGCCTGATGGCCAAAGTGTTACGTTCAATGAATTGGTCAATCCAGAGCAAGACATCCCTGATGAAATAGCTGCCATCCACGGCATCACCAATGAAATGGTGGTAAATGCGCCTACCTTCAAAGAATTAGCCCCTCGAGTCATAGAATTTATCGGTGAATCCGACCTCGCTGGTTACAATTCAAACAAGTTTGATATTCCTGTACTTTCTGAAGAATTATTAAGAACCGGAATTGATTTTGATTTAGGTGCCAGACACTTTGTCGACGTGCAAAATATCTTTCACAAAATGGAGCAACGCACGCTTGCTGCTGCTTATCAATTTTATTGTGGCAAGACCATTGAAAATGCACACAATGCGCTTTACGACACACTGGCCACGTTAGAAGTCTTGCAAGCGCAAACAGAACGCTACCAAGACCTCAGCAACGACATTGCTGGCCTTGCCAAATTCTCTACCATCGGCGATAACCAAAGAGCTGATTATGCAGGCAGACTATGCTACAACGAACAAAACATGCTCTGTTATAATTTTGGCAAACACAAAGGAAAAACAATTGAGCGCGTACTTAAAGAAGAACCCGGCTATTACGGCTGGATGCTCGAGGCAGATTTCCCATTACACACCAAGCAATTATTGCGTCAAGAAGTTGAAAGACTCAAAGACGCACAGCTTGGAACCAACCTTGAAGACAAACTTGAATTATTGAAAAATAAATTCAAAAAGCCATGAAAATCATTTGCATCGGTAGAAACTATGCCGACCACGCCAAAGAAATGAATGCGGCACTTCCTACCCAGCCCATCTTTTTTCTGAAGCCCGATACTGCCTTGTTACGCGAAGCAGAATTTTACCACCCGAACTTCACCAAAGATTTACATTTTGAGTGTGAACTCGTCATTAAAATTGACAAGGTAGGCAAACACATTGATGCTGCTTTTGCACACAAATATTACTCTCAATTTACCTTAGGTATCGATTTCACAGCACGTGACCTTCAACAGCAGTGCAAAGAAAAAGGCTTGCCCTGGGAACCTGCTAAAGGCTTCGATCACAGTGCGCCTTTATCATCGATATGGCTCAATGTCAAAGACTACGATTTTCAAAATCTAGAATTTCGTTTCTATCAGAATGACACCCTCAGACAAATCGGTTCACCGAAAGATTTTATATTCCAAATTGATGCGCTCATTGCTTATGTTTCTCAGTTTATTACACTGAAAACGGGTGATCTTTTGTTTACCGGAACTCCTGCAGGTGTAGGACCTGTCCAGATTGGCGATCAATTAAGAGCAGAACTCAATGGGCAAACCCTACTTGAGTTAGCCATCAAATAAAGCATTCATCACTTTTTACTGCTTGACCATTTTAAGTACTTGCCCATCTGAAAAAGAGAGGAAGTAAATGCCCGTTTTCAATTGGGGCAAGGCTACAGTTTGCAGGCCTTGCTGAAACTCAAATTCAGCTAAAAGCAGACCATTTAAATCATACAATCCGGCCCGGAGTTCATGAGCGCCATCTATTTGGACTGAAAAACTATTAGAAAACGGATTTGGATACACCCGAATCCCAATCTGTTGGTGGTCCTGTAGACCTAAATCTGAACCAGGTTGATCTTCAAGATAAAAGAGCCCGCCAAGATCTTGCCCAACAATTAAGTCGAGATGCGCATCGTTATCTAAATTGCCAACACTAGCTGAGGCATAAGCCCCAATTTGTGCTGATAAACCCACAAGGTCTGCAGTGATTTCATGATAGGCACCTAAAATATTATTACTGATGCTATCAAAAAAATGAATGCGACCATCTTGAGCCCCAACAAGTAAATAAGTGGTGTCTTGCCATTTAAAGAACCAGGCATTTGAAAAACCATCAGGGCCATTGACCGCAACATTGATGGCTCCGAGCACTGAACTTTGTAAAGTAAACAAGGGATTGGTTGTGGTTCCTGTGTTCTCATAATAAATAAGCCCTCCCCCCTTGTAACCGATGATCAGATCTTGTTTTCCGTCTTCGTTTAAGTCAAATAATTGAGGACTGGCAAACATAGGCACCTGAATGCTACTGCCAGTTGCATCCGTTAAAATGGAAGTTTGTAAGGTAAATGAAGGTGTGGATCCTGTCGTAGTATTGAGATACAAGGCCAACTGACCGTTATCTCGGCCAATGATGAGCTCGGGTTTACCGTCGTCGTTGAGGTCCCCAACGCTTGGCATGAAGTTAAGGCCAAGACCTGAATTGGCTAAATCTAGAAAGTTGTTATCAACTAAAATGAAAGCAGGCGCGCTTGCTGTTCCGATATTTTGATAATAAGCAATCCTGGACTCTTTGTTGAGTACTGGCTTATAAGCATGAAAATTCCCGACTAACAAATCGAGTAAGCCATCTTGATTGAGGTCTGCAAGAACAGGTCTTGAACCTGCTCCGTGTTCAATCATGTCACCTTGCAGCCAATCGTTCTCTTGAAAAGTAAAAACAGGCCCCTGATTACTGCTCAGGTTTTTGTAAAACCAAACACTGTTTTCATTTTCAGAAACATTGTTGGCATTCGGAGACACAAGTAGGTCTTTCTTGGCATCACCATCGACATCTAGGTAATAAGCTGCCGGAAAGAGCTGCACGTTGGCTGGTGTTGTGTTACTTGGAAAGTTGTAATCGGCACTGAGCATATCGGAATTCTGATTGGGTGCACTGCCGCTGTTAATCAGTTTAATTAAATTACCGTAAGCAACATCGCCCAAAACCAGATCCAAAACACCAGAGTTATCTAGATCTAGCGCCAGCACTGTGGAACCAGCATGTGCTTTATTAGCATTGTTTTCTCCGAGTTGAGGCCCAACTACATTTCCTCCATTACAATAAGAACTGGTGTCATTTAAAAATAAGGAGTTGCTGGTAACATCCTCGCGATAACCACCCCAACATCGATTCTTCAGCTTGAAAATCAAAGAATCTGAATGTCCATACAATTCTTGACTCTGGTTTTGATGGTATTGTAAATATTCGCCGCTGATATGGTAAGTCAAAATATCCATGTCTCCGTCACCCTCGACATCTACCAAAGCCGGAATATCTGCCCCACTGATATACAAATTTAAATTTGGGCCCTCGTAGTTTGAGACTAAATACGGACTATACGCCTGCCAGACTAATCCTTGGGCCGGTGTTCCTATATTCCGATAGGCCTGAATGCCACCAATGGCATAACAAAAAAGATCTTTGCGACCATCTTGATCGTAATCGTAGGTAGTTACCCGATATCTTAAATTGGGTGGAAAGAAAAGCTGCGCCCTTAAATCGACTTCGTAATGAGGCAAACCATTTTGCAAACTGAATTTGAAGACACGCAATTGGTCTGAACTACGATCAAATACAAGAAGGTCTTCATCGCCATCGAAGTCGTAGTCTAGGCTTGAGAATTGCGGTGAATTGAGCCCACCTGCCCAAGGCGACTTTAAGCTAAGACCGTCCACCGTGACAGGGACGGAATGATCAAAATTAAATTGAAATTGACCCCAAAGTGTCAGGTTGCATAAACAAAAAAGAAGCGCCCATTTCATATCTTAAAATTACGCTATTTCAAGCTATTTTGTCCAAACATGAATTCTTTTATCGTCACCGGCACTAATGAATTTATCTTGGTAAACCTGAACCGCATTGATTGAGTGCAAATGAGCCCTGCCTGAAACTTCAATTTTCTGAATGATTTGCTGCGTTGTAGCATCCCAAATTTTAATGGTCTTATCTCTAGAAACACTTACGTAGGCATTTTCTTTATGAAGCAAGGCCAAACCATAAATTGTGCCCTTGTGAGCCGGATAAGACTTAAGCAAAGTTGCGTCTAAGCGCCAACGACGGATATGCGCATCTTTCCCTCCACTCAGCAATGATTGATCAGGTAAAAAACAAAGTGCTGTACAGCCGTCTTGATGCGCTGGCCATTCATTGATTAAATTGTAAAACTCGGTGTCAAATACTTTAATGCTGCCATCTGCACAAGCCAACACCAAAAATTGGGCATCTTGGCTAAGTACAAGACTGCGTATCTTGCCACAAGCTAAGGGCATTTGGAACACAAGCTTCCAGGAAGTATCCCAAATAAATACATTTCCATCGGCGTCTGTAGAATAACGATGGCCATTACTTGGGTGTTCGGCCAATGAAAAAATAGCGCTAGTATGCGCTTTGAGGTGCCGCACTTCTTGCTTTTTGGCGACATCTATCACGTGAATACTGCCGTCGTCAAGGCCAATAATGAGTTCTTCATTGAAGACAGACTTCAAAACACTGAATGCTGGTCGTTCGGTCTTTACAACAAACTGATCTTGAACCCCCTCTAATAAGTTCCAGCGCACCACCAATTTGTCCGAGGAGGCAGAATAAAGGAAGTCTGAGTGAAGACTTAAAGCGTAAATTGGGCCATTATGACCTAATAATTGATATTGAGAATGAAAAAGATCTGATGAATTATTCTTGTTCATCTTCAAACTCATCTGACTCATCGTTTACTTGTTTGAGACGATCAGCATAGGATTTTGGCAAGAAGTCAAAGAAAGTATCGCCACGTAAACCTAAGCGAAGACACTCTAACGGAATGACATCGTTTGGAGCGATATTTCCAAGGTTGACCTCTGCACCAAACAATTTGATAAACCAAACTTGTTGATTTTTTTGAGGAGCTTCCCACAAAATATCTTCTGGCTTCACGTTAGCGATGATGCGGTTGATCAGCATGGTGTGTGCAGTACCATTCGGTCTGAATACACCCACATTTCCTGCTTCTCTTCCTTCAGCAATGACTTTCCAACTACCTGCATCGAGTTCAGCTTTCATGAGACGCACCCATTTGGCAGGTGAAATCAGGATACCTGAATCTTTGGAACCTACTTCAGAAAGTACGGTACGGGTTTGTGACATCTCGTGAATCAGTTTGCACTTTTCATCGTGCGGGATGATGATTGAGCCATCAGAGATTTCAGCAAGATCTAAATTATATTTGTCTAGTAAGCGCATGTAATCTTTGAACATGCCACGCGCATAAAATGCTTCAAATAGCGTACCACCAAAATAAGGTCTGAGACCAGCTTCGCGGTACATTTTAATTTTTTCTTCAAGATTTTGAGTGACAAAAGCGGTGCCAAAGCCAAACTTTACAAGATCGGTTAGGTGTGCCGATGCCTCAATAAAGTGTTCGGTCTCGCGCAAACCAAGACCTTTATCCATCATCATGGTGACCCCTTTTTCGCGTGGTTTTTCACTACGTTTCGGGATAAAAGTTAATTTAAAATTCATAGATCATCTGTTAGGTGTAGGAAATCGCTGTCGTCTAGCAATTTCGGATTAATTTCAAATATATTTTTTGCTTGTGCTGATGATTGATTAAGACAGTTGAGGTACATAAATTTGGCTTCTTGTACCTGACCCATTTGCCATTTGAGATTGATCAAATGCAATTGAGCTTGAATGTGTTGAGGGTGTTTATCTAGAAATTCTAAGATAAAGTGTTGTGCGGTGCTCAGTGAACTCGAACTGAGAAAAGCCATGTAATCATTGAGTGCTTCTTCGTCAGTTGGGCCTAATTCAAGGCTCTTGAGATAATGGTAATTGGCTTCTTCTGTAGCTTCAATTTTCTCATAGGCTCCGGCAAGAACATGATAGATTCCTGCGTTTTCAGGATCGTAGTCTAGCGCTTTTTGAATCAGGACAATGCCCTCTTTGGTTGAACCGAGTAAATCCTCTACAATACCAAGACCTAACCAGGCTTCAGGAAGCATCGGCTCTAAGGCAATACTCTTTTTGTAGTAGTGCTTGGATAAATCAAGTTCATTGAGCTGCTCATAAGCTTCGCCAATATAACAAAGTGCCATGGCGTCATCTCCGTCGTGTTTCATACAGAGATCAAAATGCTCAATGGCTTTGTGGTATTTTTCTAAAGAAAGATAGGCATTCCCTAAATTGAAATGTGCTGGACCAAATTCTTCATTAATGAGAATGGCGTAATCATAGGCCCAAACAGCACGATCGAAATCTTCAATTTTACTGTAGGCATTCCCTAAGTTATACCAAGCAGTACTTGAATAAGGCTGCTCATCGATGAATTTAAGATAGGCATCTATGGAGGCTTGTGTAGCGCCTAAGGCATCATAGCAGCGGCCCAATTCATAAAGTGCCGCCTCGTTATTCTTGTTAGTTTTCAAAGCCCGATGCAGTACGTCAATAGCGTCTTGATATTGCTGCAAGCGTTCGTATTCTATGGCGATGTCTAGGTAGATGTAATCGTGTTCAGCTGCATCTGAGTATTCAAGAGCTTTCTCGAAGTACTTGATGGCTAATTTGTGCTCGCGTTGTTGCGCATGAATAGAGGCACGAGTCAGGAATAATTCGGCACTAAACAATTCTTGACGCTCGAGTTGTTGAACAAGATCGAGGGCTTCTTGGAGTAAGCCAATACCACCAAGTGCTTGGGCTTTTCTTAAGCGAAACAAAGGATTGTAAGCAAATTGATAGATGCCAAATTCGGCTGCAATTTTTGCTTTGTTGTATTGACCTTGAATGAGATAATGATCGATAATACCTTCTAGGCGGTCACTGTCAATAAAACGCAGTGAGTTGCCTTTTAAGTGCTCCTCAAAGTGTTCTAAATCTTCATTTAAACTGCTGTCGTTGTATTCCTCGTCTTCGTCGTCAAACATAAGCCTTCATTCTATTGAATAAAATTAAGGCTATTGCTTGCCAAACTCAAGTTTGAGCTGCTGCACTTATCAACAAAAATAGAGAATGTTGAAAAGTTATGCGTTTAGTGTTCTCCGCAGTGTACTACAAAAGTATTGCCTAAAGAATCTGTATACGTACCCAACGCTTCTAAATTCTTGAGTTCATCTCCGCAATAAGTACCCATCTCAATTTCTCCTGCCGGTGCATCATAATGGCAGTCAGCACATTTATTTTTAGCACAAGAAGTCATGAGTACTACGAATAATGAAACACTTAAAATTGTTTTTTTCATGATTAATTTTTTAAAGATGATTGAACTTGGTATTTTAAACTAACATAGAAATGCCTGCCAGGACCAGGCATACCGATGTTTTTAAGTCTCGATAAATGATCGATGTAGTTTGAATTGGTTAGGTTTCTGACCCCAGTTTGTAGCGTCCATGCGCCATTTTTCTCATAGTGAACGCGCATATTTACATGGAGCAATTGATAGGCCTCACTCGGCGTTTCTTGAAAGGCGACCCTATTTTGAGCAGCAATCCATTGATGGCTAAGACTCAATTCAACTTTTTTTAACGGTCTATTAAAAGTCCATTGGTATTTGAGTTCATTTTGCAAGCGTGTCGGCGGTAATAAGGAAACAGCGCTGTCTTGAGCACTTGTAAGGTTGACATACGAAAAGTTACCTTCCCAATGAAGGTCGTGCAACCAATGTGGGTGGTAATGTGCACTGAGGTCGAGGCCATACAAACGGCCTAAATTTAGTTGTTCGTAGGTAAAAACAGGAATGCCATCGATGCTTGTTCCGTTAGGTTGTAAATAAATATAATCTTTGACCCAAGCATGAAAAGGATTGATCGTAATGCTGCCGTGTTGCGAATTCAATTCAGTAGACCAATCTATTTGCAAACTCCGTTCTGGGCGCAAGGTACTATCCCCTATTTCATAACGCAAAGCACCATGATGAAAGCCGTCGGCTAAAAGTTCGCTTAGGTGCGGTGCCCGAAAAGCACTAGAAACATTGAGCTGGTTACTCCAAAATTCTTTTGGTTGCCAGGACCAGCCCATTGAAAGATTCGGGCTCATGTAGGTCTTTTTTAGTGGGTTTGCTGACATCGTTTGAAGCAAACGGAGATCCTGTCTTAAACCAAATTGCAGTAAATGTTGCTTGGATAGCTCTAACTTGTAGAGTCCAAAAATTCCTTGATCAAATGTCAGGGCATTGGGCAAAAGCTCATCCTCAGCAATTGGCGCATTTAAATTGAATTGCAGCATACCTGCAACACCAAGTATGAGTTGTTGTGCCGACCATTTTTTAGTCCATTTTGCTTGATACACAGAATTATATAAATCCATTTCCATGAATGGCTTGGTAACCTTTTCATCGTATTCTACGAGTCGATTCAAGGTTTGCCCCACCAAGAAATGAAACTCGTTACGAGCCCAGAAGCGCTTGAACTCATAACTTGCTAACTGATTGGTAAAAAACTGTGCAGGTAAAGAATAACGCCTTCCTTGGGTTGCTACTTGAAAACTTAATGGCGTGGCTAAAGAATCATGGGTGTGCCCGGGAATGCCTGTCACCGTATTATTGAAGGCGTATCTGAACTGATGTGTTTGATTTTCTTTGAACCAAGAATATGAACCTTTTAATACCAACTCATGAAAACGTGAATTCTTAGCATAGAGGCCATTGGGCAATTGAAAATCGGCATGATTTGCATAGCTTCCTGCCAACAAAAAACGCTTGTTTCCCTGACTTCTTTTGTAGATTAAATTTGTTTGCGAACCGTTTGTATTTTGATTCCATTTTTGTTGCACATCAAGCGTTTGCTGATTGATACGCGCATAAGGTTCATCCACCAAATAGATGACGCCACCAAGTGCGTCTGCACCATACAAAACCGAAGCCGGTCCTTTGATAAGTTCAGCCGAACCCAATGCCAATTCTCCGATTCCTAAACCGTGGTCCCCACCCCATTGCTGCCCTTCTAAACGAAGGCCATTTATAAGGGTGACAACGCGCATGCCTTGCATGCCTCGAATAACAGGCTTGGCAATACCATTGCCTAAAGTACTGGCATAAACACCTGGTATTTTAGTGAGTAATTCAGAGATGTTCATCCCGCCAGAAAGTTGTAAATCGGCAATGCTGCGCACCTCGATAGGCACCGTGCTTTTATTGCGCAAAGAAATAGTTTGTCCACTTACTGTAATTTCTTCGGTGGTCATGTGTCCTAAGCGTAGTTCAAATTGCAAACTGGGACCTTGCCCTTTGATCAAGGTATCTAGAACTTTGTAATCAGGATGACGCAGCCTCAATACTTGAGGATCAGACCAAGTAAGGGGTAATGTGAATTCACCTTGAGGGTTAGTCTTTACTTGAATTTGAAAGGAAGGTAAAGAAACAGTAACCTCAGGAACTGGTAATTTGGTTTGTGCATCAAGGACTTTGCCTTGTACACTTTGTTGGGAATAGTACGGCAAACAAAGGCCCGTACTTATCCAAAATAAAAATGTTTTCATTGGGAATCAGAGCGGATAAATGAGTAATTAAAGTGTCTAGACTTTAAACTACCGGGGGCGCTCTGAGTTGAAATTGTGTGTTGCTATCTAAAGAAATAAGTAAACACTGTAATTGCCCGTGAACAAACGGCTTTTGTTTAAAAACAAAAAATGAAAAGTCCGACGGACGGGTGAAGACACTCAAAGATAAATCACAGACTGCACATTTTTCGTCAAGGGTTTGATCAGAAGTCAATGCAGACTCTTTTCCATGCGCTGTATGACCACAGTGATGCCACCAATGTTTTGGTGTTAAAACAGCAGTGAAACAGACTAGAAGAAAAATACTAATTGCTTTCACACAACTAAATTACGAAATAATGGTATCTAGCGGTATTAAAAATTCTTATCTACAGCAAAGCTTCAATGATCCTATCCATGGAATAGCCTTCCGCTTCGGCACGGTAATTTCTGACCAAGCGATGGCGCAGAATGGCTTTGGCTACTGCTTTTACATCTTCAATATCTGGTGAGTATTTTCCATTCAGTGCTGCATGACACTTGGCTCCAATGATTAAATTTTGTGAAGCTCTTGGGCCAGCCCCCCAAGTGATGAAATTTTTGGTGAGTTCGGGAGCTAGTGGATTGTTGTGTCTTGTTTTAGCAACAAGCGTAACGGCATATTCGAGTACATTTTCTGCAACAGGAATGCGGCGTATGAGGTCTTGATAAGCCAAGATTTGAGCTTCCGTGAGTACGTTAGTTAAACTTACCTTGCGATCTCCTGTACTTGATTTAACAATTTCAAGTTCTTCTTGATAACTTGGGTAATCGACCCAAATATTGAACATAAAGCGGTCGAGCTGCGCTTCTGGCAAGGGATAGGTTCCTTCTTGTTCAATTGGGTTTTGGGTTGCGAGTACAAAAAATGGCGCTGGTAAACTATAGGTGTTTCCGGCAGCGGTTACAGAACGTTCTTGCATGGCCTCAAGCAAAGCAGCCTGCGTTTTTGGCGGTGTTCTGTTGATCTCATCGGCCAAGATTAAATTGGAGAAAATTGGACCTTTGATGAATTTGAATTGTTTGGTTTCATCGAGAATTTCTGAACCCACGATATCTGAGGGCATGAGATCCGGTGTAAACTGAATGCGATTGAACGACAAACCCAAAGTTTGAGCTATGGTGTTGACTAGTAACGTTTTCGCTAATCCGGGCACACCTACTAATAAGCAGTGTGCGCGGGAAAAAATGGCAATAAGGACTTGGTCAACCACTTCATCTTGACCAATAATTACTTGATGGATTTCCTTTTTTAAGGCTTGGTAATCGAGTACCAGCTGATCAATGAGTTCTTTGTCTGTCATGGGTTTAAGGTGTGGTTTGCCAATTAACTCTGAAATCGCAATTTTGATAAGCCGCGTCTATTCGAACGTAAGCATTAGGAATCTTGGTTTGCACCCATTCATCGAGTGTTTTTTGTTTTTTATCATTCTCGGCAGCTAGCTTAATAAGGGCGTAATCTTGCTCAAGATTTGCTTGGTGTGCCGGAACTCTGTTTTGGAGGCGAACGATACGTATACCTTGTTTGCGCTCGAATAAATCCATGTACAAAGATGGTTGTGAAATACCGCCGCTCTCTAGGGCATCGGTGAGCAAATAAATTTGTTGGTCAATTTCATTGAGTTGCTCCATGTCCCAATAGATATCCATTGTATAAGGATTAGTGAGCACCCCCTTGTTTTGTTTGGTGCCGTCGTCATTAGAAAAACGAATGACTGCTTCGTCCCAGGTGATTTGATTTCGATTGAGCATTTGGTAGCAAGTGTCCATTTTTGCTGCAGCTATGGAAATACTCTTGGAACTATATTCAGGCATGATGAGGATATGCTGACAAGTGTAATCGTCTCCCTTTCTCGAGATTAATTTGATGATATGATAGCCATACATCGTCTCTACAATTTCTGACACTTCGCCTGGCTTGAGGTCAAAGACAGTGGCTTCAAACTGCGGAACCATCATGCCCTTTGACGCTTGAATTTTACCGCCTTGACTTGCACTTCCTGGATCCATAGATTTGAGCCTCGCCATCATGTCAAAAGATTTTGAACCTGCAACAATTTGTTTGCGAATATCTACCAATTGGTCATAGGCCAATTTTTTATCATCCTTGGTAAGTTCAGGAAACTGAACGATTTGTTGAAAGCTCAACTTCATGTTGATATAAGGAATGCTATCTTTGGGTAAGGTTTGATAAAAAGCCGCTACTTCTTTTGGTGTAACGGAGATATCTCCGGTGATTTTGCGCTCCATTTCTTGAGCGAGCATCTTGTTGCGAATAATGGTGCGGAACTCCTCTTTAATAGCCACGGTTGACTTACCATAAAAAGCCTCGAGGTTTTCACGCCCACCCATTTTGTTTTCCATAATGCGCAAGCGGTTCTCCATTTCGGCATCAACCTGTTCATCTGAAATTACAAGGCTATCGATCTGGGCTTGGTTGACCAATAATTCTTCAATTAAAAGTTGTTCGAGAATTTGACAAGATTTACCTGCTTGTTCTCTTTCTTTTTCATTGAGCTGTAAACGCTGGGTTTCTAGGTCCGATAAAAGAATGATGTGGTCGCCAACTTGGGCAACAATTTGATTGACCACTTTAGGTTGACCATAAACATGAGTTAGGGTCAAAAAGAGGCTTACAGCAAAAAGAAGAGTCTTGATCATTGGTTTTTTCCGAGTTGGTAAAGTACGTCAGTGTTAATGACGATTTGATGCTTAGAACGTAACGCATCTAACCACTTTTTCTCTAAATAAACTTGATAATCTGAAGTTGCCAAGCCTTTAGCTTCAGTAAATTCTTTAGGAGCTGGCGGCATGATTTCAGCAACTTTAACGACATACCACTTACCTTCATAAGAATATACCGGATTCAGACCAAGGGTCCAGTTGCGGTTATTGAGATAAGCGGTTTGCTTCAACTCAAATTTGTTCATGCGCACTTTCAGGTTCAGTTCGGAGTCTTTGTTAATGACCTCAATTACATTTTTAGAAGTAATGGTGTCTGACTTCAGTAACATGCCATAGACTTGAACAGCAATATGCTCGTCTTTACATTCATAGACAGTTGCGTTGATACGTTCTGACCAGCTGTATTTACTTCTGTTTTCATTGAAAAAAGTGCGCAAACCAGCCGTATCTTTCACCGCTTTATTCCAGACCTGATCTTGCATGATTTCGTAAAGAATGATGCCGTCGTGGTACTCTTGAACAAGTGCCTTGAATGCAGGGTACTTAGCTGGCAACAAAGACTCTTCGTAAGCAAGAATGGCTGCTTTTTCCCATTGCGTATAAAGTTGTTTCACGACAACTGATGCCTCGTCTTTGCGAACGGATCTGAAGTTCTTCTCAACGTACTGGGCAAATTCTTTTTGTTTGAATTTTTGACCACCAAGGACAAAAAGCGTTTTATTAGACTTCAACTCTGTAGCCTTCCATTTTCCGACATAATAGTTGGAGTCAAGGTTATTGACAAACCACTCAAGGCCTTTAGCAGACTTATCTTGGTAATTGTATTGGGTTTTGAGTTTTTGTACAAAAGAATCTTGGGTCACTTTGGAGCGTTCGTCTTTATTGACTTTGGCTTGCAATTCACGACGGATCACGTCGAAAGATTTAACTGGAGACCACTCAAGCAATTTAATGATATGGTAACCATATTGCGTTTTGACAGGCTTAGAGAATTGCCCTACTTCTTTGAGTGCAAATGCTGCGTCTTCGAACTCGAGTACCATACGCTGACTTGTACCTGAGCCAAAAGTTGGCAATTCACCCGCTTTTTTAGTGCTATTAGCGTCTTCAGAATACGCATTAACCATTTTATCCCAAGCAGCACCAGCTGCGAGGCTGTCATAAATTTCGTTGATTTTCTTTTCTGCATTTTGACGCGTCTCGGTGCTTGCTTCTCTGCCTGTTGCAATCATGATGTGGGCCACCTTGATGGTACCACGAGCCGGGCGTTTGTCGGTCACCTTTAAAATGTGATAGCCAAAGCGCGTTCTGAAAGGTGCAGAAACTTGACCAACAGGTGTGTTGTAAGCTTTTTCTTCGAAAGGATAAACCATCTGAAAAGCAGTGAAATAGCCGAGATCACCACCATTATTGACAACAGAAGGATCTTCAGAACCGTTTTTAGATTTAGCAACAGAAGCGAAGTCTTCGCCTTTTTCGATTCTTGCTTTTAAGCCGAGTAAGCGATTATATGCCTCTAAAGTGTCTTTTGGACTCGCGTTAGGATCTAGTTTGATTAAGATATGCGAACATCTGACCTCATTAGCGGTACGATTATAGGCTTCAGTGACCATATTTTGGTTTTGCACTGAATCAATGAGGTAAGGGAGTGCCAATTGTTTTTTGTAACCTTCAAGTTCTTTTTTCAGGCGCGGAATGGTATCGTAACCCAATGCTTCAGCCTCAGCGACTTTTAATTTAAACACTTGAAAAAGTTCCATGTAACGGTCCAAAGAATCTTTGTCGAAACTCGGGCTGGGATTGTTTTTGGTGTAAATCTGGAGAAACTCAGTTTGTGTTACTGGCTTTCCGTCAATTGACATGACTACTGGATCTTTTTGAGCCGTGGCTGAAAAGCTTAACCAGCTCAGAACTGTAATTAAAATAAATTGCTTCATCATTTGAAAATTCTCGATTTAAATTATTTAAAATTACTTAATGCTATAATTAGGAGCTTCTCGGGTAATTGTTACATCGTGTGGATGCGATTCGCGGACACCCGCAGAAGTAATACGCACGAAGCGAGCTCCTTTTAGTTTATCAATGTTGGCAGCTCCGCAATAACCCATTCCGGCTCTGAGCCCACCAATTAATTGAAACATCACTTCAATGAGTTTGCCACGATAAGGCACTCTACCAGAAATACCTTCTGGCACTAGTTTTTTGATGTCGTCTTCGGCATCTTGGAAATAGCGGTCTTTGCTGCCCTTTTGCATGGCTTCTAAAGACCCCATACCTCTGTAAGACTTGAATTTACGACCTTCATAAATGATGGTTTCTCCGGGAGATTCTTCAACACCTGCAAACATAGAGCCAAGCATCACGATATCAGCTCCGGCTGCAATGGCTTTAACGATATCACCTGTATAGCGAATTCCACCATCGGCAATAACTGGTACGCCAGTTCCTTCAAGGGCTTTTGCCACTTCATTGACAGCTGTCAACTGCGGAACCCCTACTCCGGCAATGACACGTGTGGTACAAATAGAACCCGGTCCAATTCCAACTTTAACAGCATCAGCACCTGCTTCTGCTAAGTATTTTGCAGCTTCAGCTGTTGCAATGTTACCAACTACAACCTCAAGTTGCGGGTAAATAGCCTTTACAGCCTTTAGTTGATCAACGACACCCTTGGTGTGTCCGTGAGCAGTATCAATGACAATGGCATCGACACCAGCCTCTACTAATGCTTTGACGCGGTCCATGGTGTCATAGGTAACACCAACGGCAGCCGCAACGCGCAAACGACCCAACAAATCTTTACAAGAACTTGGGTGTTCTTTAACTTTAATGATGTCGCGATAAGTAATTAGGCCAATCAGGCGGTTTTGCTCATCAACAACAGGTAGTTTTTCAATGCGGTTTTGTTGCAAGATAACCTCTGCAGTAGAAAGATCTGTACCATCGCCAGTGGTGATGATATTTTCAGAGGTCATGATTTCGGTGACGGGTCTGTCTAGATTTTTTTCGAAACGGAGGTCGCGGTTGGTTAAAATACCTTTAAGCGTTTTGTCTGCGCTAACAACCGGAATACCACCGATGCTGTATTCTCTCATGAGCGCTAAGGCATCTTTAACGAGTGCATCTTCAGCAAGTGTAATGGGGTCGATGATCATACCGCTTTCGGATCTTTTGACCTTGCGCACTTCCATGGCTTGGGCTTCAATGCTCATGTTTTTGTGGATCACGCCTATACCTCCTTGTTGGGCGATAGAAATCGCCAAAGCGGATTCAGTAACGGTATCCATGGCAGCTGAAACGATTGGCGTGTTGACCAAAATGTTTCGGGTAAACTTACTCTTTAAAGAGACGTCACGCGGAAGGACTTCAGAATAAGCTGGAGCCAATAGGACGTCGTCGTAGGTTAAACCTTCAGTTATTTGGGAAAGATTCGAGAGAGACATGAACTTATTTTTTAATAAATTCCTGCAAATTTAACAATAAAATTTCCCATTTTGTTAGCAATTGGTTACCAAATGCGCTTCCATTCGTCATGATATTCGTAAATTTATACTGTGAAAAGACTTTTATTACTCTTCGGACTCCTATTTTTGGTTAAAGCGCTTGATTTCCATGCGCAAGAAAATCAACTCATCCAACTTTCTGGCGTAGTGGTCACAGAAGAAGCTTTTGAACTCCCCTACACAACCGTTTACAACAAAACTTTACGAAAGGGGCTCATCTCAGATAGCTATGGTTTTTTCTCAATTGTCTGCCAAAAAGGCGATACCATCTTGTTTTCCAGAAAAGGCTATTCAACAAGTCCTTTTATAGTCCCTGACACACTCTCAGAAAACCGATACAGCATCATACACATGCTCACGCGTGACACCCTAGAAATGCCCGAAATCAGGGTTTATCCTTGGCCAAACAAAGAAGCCTTTGCACAACATTTCGTCAACATGAATCCTTATGAAGATGACGTGCGCAGGGCACAAAGAGAACTCAGTGGAGAATCATTGGCCTTTGTTGCTGCTCGTCTTGACGCTGACCCTTCTTTAGCCTACGGCACCATGACCAAACAACAAAACACCAAAATTTACACGAATGGTCAGCTGCCACAAAACAACCTCCTCAACCCTTACGCTTGGTCAAAATTGATCAAAGACTGGCAAGACGGCAAACTAGTAAGGCAATAACTACAAATTGAAGTGCTTTTCAGCTTCAATGGCGATGTATTCTCCGATTGCTAAAGAAGCTGTAGCAGCCGGTGAAGGAGCATTCAATACATGAATTGAATTGCCATGGTACTCAATTCTGAAGTCGTCACGGGTATCACCATCTTCAGCCAACAACAAAGCTCTGACTCCTGAGCGCCCCGGATGAATATCATCCATAGTTAATGATGGGATCATGCGCTGTAAAGTTTTCAAGAAAAGCTTTTTAGAGAAAGCTCTGCGGTATTCATTGATCCCGAAAGACATGTTATTGAAAAACAGCTTCCAAGTTCCTTTATAAGTTAGAGCATCATAGGTGTCTCGTAAGGAGAAATCTGTTTTGCCATATCCTTCTCTTTTGAAAGTAAAGACGGCATTGGGGCCACACTCGATTTCGCCATCGGTCATGCGCGTAAAGTGTACGCCTAGGAAAGGGAAATCTGGGTTAGGAACTGGATAAATGAGATTTTTAACTTTGTGTTTTGCCTCTGGAGTTAGTTCATAGTAATCTCCACGGAAACCAACCACTTGTTCCTTCAAATCAACACCATCTTTGCGCGCCAAACGGTCTGCCTGTAAACCTGCACAAAATACTAAGTAGCGCGCCTCAAACTTACCTTTATTGGTAAAAATCTGAGAAGTATTCTCGCTTTTTTCAATGCCCTGAACTTCACACCCTAAATGCATCGCACTTTGAGGATTTGCTGCTAAAGCAAGTTCAGCCATTTTTTCTGTTGCGCCCCTAAAATCTATGATTCCGGTAACGGGCACCCAAATTCCACCAATACTTTTGACATGTGGCTCAATTTCATTGACTTGAGCGGCACTTATTTTTTCAATGCCTTCAATACCGTTTTCTAGGCCGGTATTGAAAATTTTATCCATGTGTGGCAATTCCTTCTCATCGGTTGCCACGACTACTTTTCCACAAACATCATGCGCAATGCCATATTCTTTTGCAAAGGCAACTAATTCTTTGCGCCCTTGAATACAATTTCTAGCTTTTAAAGAACCGGGCTTATAGTACAAACCTGAGTGAATCACACCAGAATTGTTTCCGGTTTGGTGATCGGCCAGTACATTTTCCTTTTCAAAAAGGACGATACTGAGATTAGGGAATTTCTTTTGAAGCTTGTAAAAGGTAGCAGCACCCACAATTCCTCCGCCAATTATCGCAATATCGTATTTCATAGCCATTGATTTTTGATGCAAATTTAAGGATTTTGTACTTTTGCGCTGATGAATCAATACCAGCGCGTTGCTTTTTACACTTTAGGTTGTAAACTTAATTTCTCAGAAACATCTACAATTAGCAGATTGTTCGAGGATGGCGGCTTTGCAAAAGTTGATTTTGAGGAGCATCCTGATGTCTTTGTCATTAATACCTGCTCGGTGACTGAAAACGCCGATAAAAAATGCAAGCAGCTGGTCAAACGCGCCAAGAAAATCTCTCCTGAATCCATGGTGATTATTTTGGGGTGTTATGCGCAGCTCAAACCGGAAGAAATTGCCCAAATGCCTGGTGTAGACCTCGTTTTAGGAGCCAATGAGAAATTCAACGTCCTCGAGCACCTTGAGCAAAAGCGTTCAGAAATCGAGCAACATCACTCAAACCCAGCTGCGCTTGAAAAAGCAACGATTGTTCACGATAACATCAAGCATACGCATGATTTTATTCCTTCACATTCTTACGGTGATCGCACCCGCTCGTTCTTAAAAGTTCAAGATGGCTGTGACTACTTCTGTACCTTTTGCACCATTCCGCTAGCACGCGGAAAAAGCAGAAATGCAAGTATCGACCAAACCGTTATTGAAGCCAAAAAAATTGCCGCTACAGCAGTCAAAGAAGTCGTTTTGACAGGAGTCAATATCGGTGACTTCGGGCAAGGCGGCGAAGAAAATTTCTTTGAACTCACCAAGGCACTCGACAAAATTGAGGGCATTGATCGCTTCAGAATTTCTTCAATCGAACCTAACCTGCTTTCTAATGAAATCATTGATTTCTGCCTCACAAGCGCAACCCGTTTTGCACCGCACTTTCATATTCCGTTGCAAAGCGGCTCCGATGAAATCTTAGAAAAAATGCGCCGTAAATACCGCAGCGAACTTTTTGCAAACCGTATTTCGCAAATCAAATCGATCAATCCAGACGCTTGTATTGGGGTTGATGTTATTGTTGGTTTCCCCGGTGAAACCGACGACAACTTCCTCGAAACCATGCATTTTTTAAAAGACCTCGATATTTCATACTTGCACGTCTTTACTTACTCCGAACGCGCCAATACGGGTGCTCCGAAACTCGGCACCAAAGTTCCGATGGAGGTCAGAAGAGAGCGCAGCAAGCAATTGCACTTGTTATCTGATCGCAAGAAACAAGCCTTTTACCAAACTCAAATTGGCAAAACAAAAAAAGTGTTATTTGAACAAGAAGAAAACGAAGGTTTTCTTTACGGATTTACGGAAAATTATGTGAAAGTCAAGACACCATACGCAGCGGATCTTGTCAATCAAATTGTCGATATACAAATTACAGAAATTGACCGCGATGGCCTCGCAAAATGCCTGATTTTAGCTAACTTTGCAGAGAATTAACAGCATGAAGACAACTTACATTACCCGACGCGAAACCTTTAACGCAGCTCATAAACTTTGGCGCGAAGAATGGTCAGAAGAAAAAAACTGGGAGGTTTTTGGCAAATGTTCCAATCATAACTGGCACGGCCATAACTTTGAACTATGGGTAACGGTCAAAGGAACACCCGATCCTGAAACTGGTTTCATCATGAACCTAAAGTTACTCAGTCAGCTCGTTAAAATTCATGTCATTGAAGCCCTCGATCACAAAAACCTCAATCTCGATGTTCCGTTTTTAAAAGGCATTATGGCCTCCACTGAAAACATGGCCATTGCCATTTGGGACATTCTTGCACCACTAGTTTTGGAAAACGGCGGAGAACTCGCTAAAATCAAACTACTCGAAACAGAAAATAACTATGTAGAATACTACGGCGGAAAGGAACCTTTCTAAGTAATTCTCGTTTGTTAGTTTAAAACACCTCAATTGGAAAATTCTAAACTCCAGGATCTCTACAAAAGCGTCATTGAACAACTTGGTGAAAACCCAGCACGTGAAGGGCTCTTGAAAACCCCAGAACGCGTGGCAAAAGCCATGAAATTCTTGACCAACGGCTACGATCAAGACCCTGATGCTATTATTGAATCAGCGATTTTTCACGAAGAATATTCAGAAATGGTCTTGGTGAAAGATATCGAGGTTTATTCGATGTGCGAACACCACATGTTGCCATTTTTTGGAAAAGCGCATATTGCCTACATCCCGGACGGTAAAATTGTCGGTCTCAGTAAAATTCCACGTGTGGTCGATGCCTATTCTAGAAGACTACAAGTGCAAGAAAGGCTGACCATTGAAATCAGGGACTGCATTCAAAGAACCCTTGCGCCAAAAGGTGTTGCAGTCGTGATTGAGTGTGCGCACATGTGCATGCAAATGCGTGGCGTTCAAAAACAAAATTCTGTGACCACAACTAGTGCCTTCACCGGACTTTTTATGAACAACGACGCAACCAGAAGAGAATTTATTAATTTAGTACAAGCTAAAATTCATTAACCATGGAAGAATTCAACTATCAACAAGACGGCGCTCTAAGCCAAGATTACGCTAGAAGTTTCATTAAAAGCGTTTACACTTATATGTTTGCTGCACTGAGCATTTCAGGAGTAGTTTCTTACTTTATCGGAAGCAATGCGCCACTCATGGCTTCGTTGTTTTTAACCGCAACCGGCGGCTTATCTATTTTCTTTTATGTCGTGTTGTTCTCACCTTTGCTCATTTCTTTTGCAATGGCGGGTGGCATCAACAAATTTTCAATGCAGACGCTGCTTATTTTATTTGTGGCCTATGCTGTCTTACTAGGCATGAGTTTGTCTGTATTATTCATGGCCTACTCTACCGCAACCCTTGGTACCACTTTCTTGCTCACAGCAGGCTCGTTTGGCTTTATGGCTTTCCTGGGTTATACCACCAAAACTGATCTTACCAAATTTGGAAGCTTACTTTATATGTTGCTTTTTGGCGTTATCATCGCGAGTTTAATCAATATGTTTGTGAGCAGCGAAGGTTTTGACTACGTCATTTCTTTAGTTTGTGTATTCATCTTTACTGGCCTAGTTGCTTATGAAATGCAAATGATTAAAAACATGGCATATCAAGCACAAATGGACGGAACCATGCGTCAAAAATTAGCCTTATTTGCTGGTTTCCAACTTTATCTGACCTTCGTCAATTTATTCTTGTCCTTGCTCAGATTACTTGGCAACAGAAACTAAACAAACTAAACTTCATAAAAAAGACCCAACATTGGGTCTTTTTTTTTGGACAAGCGGGCGTCTGAATCAAAACAATCGTTATTTTTGAGCCATAAATTTTAAGTTATGTCAGACAATTTCTTTGAAGGATCTACTGCAGCTGTTGGTACCCTTGTTACCATTGCCCTACTTGGCATCATCGTTTCGATCCTTATCTGGGGTTAATACTTAAAAAATGATCCATGCCGTTTAACACCTTATTTTCATGGTGGATCGGTCGGCGTATGGATCGCATCAACGACTTTCGGGACCACCCTATTGTCAATCAAGAACGCACCCTTTCCTTTCTTTTACTTGAAGGTGCTCAAACTGCCTACGGAAAAAAATACGATTTTCAGCACCTAGATAACTACGCGCAATTTCGCACGAGTGTTCCGCTTTCCGATTACGGCATGCTCAAGCCTTACATCGACCGCGCTATCGAAGGAGAATGTGATTTACTATGGCCAGGACAAACCAAATGGTTCGCAAAATCATCGGGAACAACTGCTGATCGCATCAAAATTTTACCCATAACAGAGAGCGCTTTATTAGAAAACCACTATGCCGGTGGCAAGGACCTCCTTGCCCAATACTATCACAATTTTGAAGGTCGAAAACTCTACAATGCCAAACATTTAATTGTCGGAGGAACCGGAAAAATTGAGCAGCATAGCGATGGTGTATTTATCGGGGATTTATCTGCTATTATCATCAATAACCTCCCGATCTGGACCGAACTCAGACGCACCCCAAAAAAAGAAATTGCATTACTCGAGAACTGGGAAGAAAAATTGGAGCGTATGGCTGCATCCGTGTGCAAAGAAAACATTTGCATCATTGCTGGTGTACCTAGCTGGACCTTGCTCTTATTACAAAAAGTACTCGTGCATGCCAAAGCCAATACTATTCAAGAAGTTTGGCCAAATCTTGAACTTTATATTCATGGAGGCATGTCTTTTGCCCCTTACAAAAGCGCCTTCGAAAAAATAATCGGAAAGCCCGACATGAATTATGTCGAGAACTACAATGCATCTGAAGGGTATTTTGGCTTACAAGATCAAAAAGACAACAAAGACCTCTTGCTTTTGACTAATTCTGAGGTTTTCTATGAATTTATTCCAATGGACAGCTTTTATGGTCTTGAATCAAAAAAGGTGCTTCCTTTAGAAGAGGTGCAAATCAATACCGACTACGCTTTAGTTATTTCAACCTCTGCTGGTCTATGGCGCTACATCATTGGTGATACCGTTCGTTTTACCCAGACCGAACCCTATCGTTTTGTAGTGAGTGGCCGGACGGCGCATTATATCAATGCTTTTGGAGAAAAATTAATCATTGAGCACGCAGATAAGGCGCTTAGCGCAACTTGCAAAGCCCATCAAGTACAAATCAGAGAATACACCGTGGCGCCAGATTTTAGTGGTGCTGCAGAAGTTGGTGCGCATCATTGGCTGATCGAATTTGAAAATAACCCAGCAGATTCAGCAGCCTTTATGCAGTCACTAGATGAACAACTCAAAAAAGAAAATGCCGATTACGATGCCAAACGCAAAGGCAATATCAATATCGGATTCCCGTTACTAAGCCTTGCAGCACCTGGGACTTTTCATCAGTGGTTAAAAAATAAAGGTAAATTAGGGGGGCAACATAAAGTCCCACGTTTGCAAAACGATGACACTTTACTCAAAGAAATAATGCACCAATCATGAAGTGGAAACTCTTTTTCTGTAGCCTGATTTTCTTTAGCATACAAAGTATAGCACAGGTTTGGGAACTCGAAAAAGAATGGAGCTTAACGGATACCAAACAGCATTGGGTGCTTGATGAATGGGGTCAGCTCTATCAATGGAAAGACAACAGTATAAGTGTGCGCAATGAGCAAACTGGCCAACTCTTTCAAGAATCGTTCAAGAATTTTGGAGAAATCACAGGAGTTTACCCATTGAACGGGCTTCGGAGTTTGATTTTCTCTGAAGAGCAACAAATGATAGGCGTCCTGGACAACACGCTTCAGTTAAAAGGCTCGAGTATCAATCTTACCGAGCAAGGTTTTGAATTTGTAACAGCTATTGCCTCGAGCGCAAGACCAGATTTCATTTGGCTTTTTGATCAGTATCGCCAACGCCTTATTTTATTTAATATCAATACCGCACAAGCTGTTCAGATTATAGATAATTGTTTTGGTGGCAGCAAAGACCTACAACTTGTTCAGTTTTTTGAATACCAACAAAACCTCATTTGCCATTTGAATGATGGACGCTTCTTTGAGTTTGATCGCAACCTTACCTTAGTTAAAAAATTGACGCTAGCGCCAAACCTTCACCTTTTTGGGTATCAAAATGAACTTTGGCAACAAGAACAAAATCAAATCGAAAAATTAGGTCCGAGCATCCAATCAAGTCCAATTGAACTGCCCATAACAAACTATCAAGAGTTTCAAGTTTTACAAGACCGATTTTATTTTCAACAAGGGCAAAAAATCAGTGTTTATCGGCTGAAATTGTAGGCTTGACTTTTTGACGTTTCAATTGAATTGTCGTACTTTAGTCCTTTAAAAAAATTGACTATGCACGTTGCAATTGCAGGAAACATTGGCTCGGGTAAAACCACACTAACCAACTTACTTTCAAAACATTATGGTTGGGATACTCATTTTGAAGACGTGGATCAAAATCCATATCTCAATGACTTTTACCACGATATGCAACGCTGGTCTTTTAACCTTCAGATTTATTACTTGAATAGTCGTTTTACACAAATTCAAGAAATCAAAGAATCAACCAATACGGTCATTCAAGACCGCACCATTTACGAAGACGCTTTCATCTTTGCACCCAACTTGCATTCGATGGGCCTCATGACTACCCGTGACTTCGAAAATTACTTTTCGCTTTTCAACCTCATGGATTCTTTCGTGTCTGCCCCTGACCTCCTGATTTACCTCAGAGCAAGTGTTCCTACACTTGTCAATCAGATTCAGCAACGTGGCCGCGACTACGAAGAAAGCATCCGCCTTGACTACCTCAAGCGCCTCAATGAGCGCTATGAAGCCTGGATTTCAACCTATGACAAAGGGCAATTGCTCATCATCGACGTCGACAACAACCGTTTTCCAGAAAACCAAGAAGACCTAGGTAAGATCATTAATGCCATTGACGCTGAAATCAATGGCCTCTTCTAAAAAAATTGTTGTCACTGGCGCAGCCGGTTTTATTGCCAGCTATTTAGCCCAAGAACTCAACGCAGCTGGTTTTGATCAACTCATCCTTGTCGATGACTTTTCTATTGAAAGTAAAAAAGCTAATTGGCAAACATTGCAATATGCAGCATGTATTGACCGCGAAGATTTTCTTTCTTGGTTTGAAGTGAATAGTTCAGAAATTGAATTAGTTTATCACTTAGGTGCCCGCACCGATACCACCGAAAAAAGTCAAGAAATATTAACGCACCTCAACCTAGAATACACCCAGCAAATCTGGAAAATTTGCAGCGCAGCGCAAATCCCCTTGGTTTATGCGAGCAGTGCAGCCACTTACGGCCTCGGTGAATTCGGATACAACGATGAGCACAGCATTTGTAGCCAATTAAAGCCCTTGAATCTTTACGGCATTTCTAAAAATGACTTCGATATTTGGGCTTTGGAACAAACAAGCTGTCCACCTCATTGGTATGGGCTCAAGTTCTTTAATGTATACGGCCCTAAAGAGTATCACAAAGGTCGGATGGCCAGTGTGGTTTTTCATACCTACCAACAAATCAAGGCCAATGGCCAAATGAAACTCTTTAAATCTCACCACCCAGACTACAAAGACGGTGAACAACTCCGAGATTTCGTTTATGTCAAAGATGTCGCAAAAGTGTGTCAGTTTTTAGCCGAAAAGTTACCTACAAATGGTATTTACAACCTTGGTTCAGGAAAAGCCAGAACATTTTATGATCTCGCCCGCCTCACCTTCGAAGCACTTGAGCTAACACCACAAATTAGTTTTATCGATACACCCCTTGATATCCGCGATAAATACCAATACTTTACTGAGGCCAATATGTCGAAGTTATTAAGTGTTGGCTACACTGGAGGTTTTCACACCCTAGAAGCAGGGGTTTTTGACTACGTTCAAGAACACTTAAGTAAAGAACTTAAAGATTAACTTGAGATTCTTCCTCGTCATTAAAGAGGAGAAGAAGAAAGAGAAGAAAGAGAAGAAAGAGAAGAAAGAGAAGAAAGAGAAGAAAGAGAAGAAAGGAAAGAGAAAGAGAAAGAGAAAGAAAGAAAGAAAGAAAGAAAGAACAAACAACTTCACCTTAAAAAGTACTTCATAAAAAAAGCCCCGCAAATTGCGAGGCTTTTTTATATCTTAAAGATCAACGATTACTCGCTAACTACTTCAAATTTAAAGCTTTGCTTCACACCTTTGTAAAGGTTCGCCTCTGCTTCAAAAGAACCAATCTCGCGGATAGGCTCGTCTTTGATTTTCAAAGATTTGCGATCGATATCAAAACCAGCTTCACGAAGTGCTTCAGCTAATTGAACCGTGTTAACAGAACCAAAGATTTTACCATTTTCACCTGCTTTAGTAGCGATGCTAACAGATACGTCAGCAAGTTTAGCAGCAACTGCTTGTGCTTCAGCCAACATTTTTGATTCTTTGTGTGATTTTTGACGCATCACTTCTTCGTGTGCTTTTTTAGCACTAGCGGTTGCCAATACAGCGTATCCTTGTGGAATAAGGAAATTACGACCGTAACCTGGCTTTACAGTTACTACCTCATTGGCGTAACCGAGTTTATCTACATTTTTCTTTAGAATAACTTCCATGATTTCTCAATTTTGTCGTTCAACAATGACTTATTTCAACATATCACCAACATAAGGCAAGATAGCAAGGTGACGTGCACGCTTGATGGCCTTGTTGACACGTTTTTGATACTTTTGGGAAGTACCAGTGATACGACGTGGTAAAATTTTACCTTGTTCGTTAACCAATTTCAATAAGAAATTAGCGTCTTTGTAATCGATGAACTTAATTCCGCTCTTTTTGAAGCGGCAGTATTTCTCCTTTTTAATATCGATGTTAATCGGAGTTAGATAACGGATATCGTTTGACATAGCTCGTTCTTTAATGGGTTTGACAATAATTAGGCAGTTGCTCCAGCTTTAGCACGACGCTTATCAGCGTAGGCTAGGTGATCAGCATCCATTTTTACAGTTAAGAATCGGAGAACGCGCTCGTCACGCTTCATCATCAATTCGTAATCTGCAACAACGTTGCCTTCAGCTTGAAATTCAACAAGATAGTAAAATCCGGTTGATTTTTTCTGGATTGGGTAGGCCATTTTGCGCAAACCCCAGCTCTCCGAATGCTTGATTTTTCCGCCTTTTGCGGTAATCTCGCCTTCGAATTTCTGCACTGCTTCCTTTGCCTGCTCATCAGACAAAACGGGAGTTAAAATGAAAACAGTTTCGTAAGAATTCATAAGGTTAAACTTTAATTTATACTATAATTGGGGTGCAAAGATACACAGAAACTATTGAAATGCAAGGATTTCTTGAAGATTCCTACTTGATTTGCTGTTGTTTCAATAAAGCGTTGTAGTCTTTGAGTAGCGAATTCTCGGCCTTTACCTTTTCTAACTCAGCCTCCAGTACTTGAAAAGTTGGGCTCAGTTGTTTGAAAAAATCATACGCTAGCACTTCTGAAATGATTTGAAGCAAACGAGTATCTATCGTTTTTCGATTGAAAATAGAGTACGCATTTTCACGCGATTTATTGATCCTACTCGCAAATTCAGTAACCGTCATTCCTCGTTTTTCAATCACTCCACGAATTTGCGCACCAATATGTTGCTCCATGTTACAAAACTCCGAAGACCCTCTTAAGCTGAGTTACTAAATTCGTTGTTATATTTTCACAATTGTGTTGGTAATTGTACAATTTACAATTTGCCTCAATTAATCCCATTTCAAGTTGCTTGATGAATCAAATCGTGCTTTTTCGTAATTTTAGCACATGCCTTTTTTCACCGAAGATTACTTATTGTTCTTTCAGGAGCTTGCCGCTAATAACCACAAAGATTGGTTTGACGAAAATCGCAAGCGCTATGAACGCAGCGTGAAAGAACCATTTAAAGCGTTTACACAGCACCTCATCGATGAGCTTGCTAAGAAAGAACCTGCGTTTAAAGAACTCAAGGCCAGCGATTGCATTTTCAGGATCAACCGCGACATTCGTTTTTCGAAAGACAAAACACCTTATAAAACCATGTGCTCGGCAGTGATTTCACCACAGGGTAAGAAAAGCAGCTCCATTCACGGTATTTATTTTGAATTGGGGCCCGAACATGTGAGGGCCTACGGTGGGGTCTATGAAATAGAAAAAGAAGATCTGCTAGCATTAAGAGAAGGGATCGCAGACAACCTAGCTGAATTTAAAAAACTTTATACTCACAAGGAGTTCAAAGCCGTTTTTGGAGAAATTCACGGTGAAAAAAACAAGAAATTAGATAAACACCTTCAAGAAGCTGCACAACAAGAAGCCTTCATTTTCAATAAACAGTTTTACTTTTACAGCACATTTGAGCCGCAAACTTTATTGAATCCAGACCTCGATCAAGTACTTTTGCACTGCTACAACGTTGGCAGACCACTCGAATTATTTTTTAATCAATTTATACAACGCACATGAGAAATTTAGCGCTCATTATTCTTTGTTCCGTAATTACGACACAGCTTCATGCTCAAAAAAAGACATTTGACCTCAAAGAATCTGTACTCAAACAAAGAGCCCTCTCTCCTACTCGCTTGAACAATTTTCAATGGGTGCCGGAAACCGACCAATACACCATTTGTTCAGCAGACTGGAAAAGCATTCAACTGAGTGCTGTTTCTTCGGAAAAATCTACTGAATTGCTTACAATTGATGCATTAAACCAAGCGCTCGGAACCAAATTTGCACATTTTGCCTATAGCTCCTGGGTAACCAAAGATGTCCTGCAAGTTTCAGATGGTGGTAGTGTTTTTGCACTCTATAACGTCGTTACCAAAACAGGAAGCATTCATAGTGTAGCTGAAAACGGAGACAACGCACATTTTCATGCAGCAAGTAAACAACTTGCCTATACCATTGACAACAACCTATACGTTGATGGTCGGGCAGTTACTAAAAACAAAGACAAAAACATTGTATCAGGACAAACCTATGCGCGCAGCGAATTTGGCATTTCTGAAGGGATTTTCTGGTCAAACTCTGGTGCTTTACTTGCCTTTTATCAAAAAGATGAAAGCGCAGTTCATGACTACCCATTACTCGATGTGAATCAAGTACCAGGAGCCGTTCGTTTTATTAAATACCCAATGGCGGGGCAAGCTTCTGAAAAGCCTAAGGTGGGTATCTATAACGTTAAAACCAAGAAGACAGTATTTATTAGCCCACGTTCAGGCGCCGATTCTTATTTAACAAATGTCACTTTTACACCGAGTGAAAAATACATCATGGTCGCAGAGGTCAATCGCGATCAAAACCATATGTGGTTAAACTTGTATGAC